>NZ_SZNL01000012.1:10558-19058 GCF_005068605.1 Sulfitobacter sp. 15WGC
GGCGCAGCAATACACTTGTGCGCCGATCTACAAATCTTTGAGTCAAACGCTCATGCAGAGCGTCCGACAAGCGGTCTTCTACGACACGCGTCGTGTCGCGCCAATGGCTTTCGTCCTTTGTCCAGCCCTTGCGCTGCGCAACGTAGGTCCATGTGCGAATAAACGCGAGTCGTTTGGACAACGCATCAATGTCGCCATCGGTTCGATCAATTCGTTTGATTTGTCGTGCGAGCCAATCATCGGGGATATATCCGCGCTGGTGCAGATCGTTGAAAATGGTCTCGAGCAGCCCCGCATGTTCCGCATGGCTGATGCCGCGGAAATCGGGAATGCGGCAGACATCCCACAGGAGCCGCACCGAAGCGCCATCCGTGGCCCGGGCAAACACCTCATCCACCTGCGCCAGCGCCTTGAGTGCCCTCAGATCGTCGGATTCCCGCGCCCTGACCAGCCGCTCGTCTTCGGGCGGCATTTCCAAGGTCCTGATCAGGCGGTCAATGCTGCCGAATTGCAAAGCGTGGTTGCGCCAGTTGATCTTGTTCTGCGGGGTAAAGTTGTGATCCATGATCGCGCGGGCAACGTGATCGTCCAGCGCAGGCGCGTCCCCGGTGGTGCCAAAGGTGCCAGATTTGAACCCGCGCCCTGCCCGGCCCGCGATCTGCGCCAGTTCATTCGGGGCCAAGGGCCGCATCCGCCGCCCGTCGAATTTGCTGAGCGCCGAGAAGGCCACATGATCGACGTCAAGGTTCAACCCCATGCCGATGGCATCGGTGGCGACCAGATAGTCGACCTCTCCGTTCTGATACATCGCCACCTGCGCGTTGCGCGTGCGCGGAGAGAGTGCGCCCATAACCACCGCCGCACCGCCCTTTTGGCGGCGGATGAGCTCGGCGATGGCATATACATTCTCAACCGAAAAGCCGACGATTGCGCTGCGCGGCTTCATCCTGCTTATCTTTTTCTGACCTGCATAGATCAATTCGCTCATCCGGTCGCGGCGCATGAAATCGACCCCCGGAACCAGCGCCGCGATGGTGCCGCGCATGGTGTCGGCCCCCATGAACAGCGTCTCATGCAGGCCCCGCGCGCGCAGCAGACGGTCGGTAAAGACATGGCCACGCTCGGGATCGGCGCAGAGCTGGATCTCGTCGATGGCCACGAAATCCGCACCCATCTCCTGCGGCATCGCCTCGACAGTGCACACCCAATACTGCGTGCGCGGTGGCACGATCCGCTCTTCGCCCGTGACCAGCGCCACCACCGAGGGACCGCGCGCCTTGACGATCCGGTCATATACCTCACGCGCCAAAAGCCGCAGCGGCAGGCCGATTACCCCGGTCCGATGGGCCAGCATCCGTTCGATTGCATAGGTCGTCTTGCCGGTATTTGTCGGGCCGAGAACGGCCACGACGCGCTTGTTGCCTGCCACCTGTCTATCCTTGAATTAAAGCTCGCGCCCGATGCCGTCCCGGCGCAGCCCTTCAAGGGCCGCGCGGGCGTCTTCGTGATGCGGGTTGAGGGCGAGCGTCTTGCGGTAAAGTGCGGCCGCGCGGCCCAGATCTCCGAACTCCTGTATCATCACGGCAAGGCCGAAGATCGCATTGTAATTGTCGGGGTTCAGCGCCAGCGTCCGCTCTAGATCATCCAGCGCGGGGCCATAGAGATCGGCCCCGTAATAGGCCTGCGCCCGGGCATGGAACCCTTCGGCGAATCCGGGGGCGTGATCGGTCAGCGCGGTCAAATGCTCGATCGCCAAACGTGCATCGCCATCCGCCATCGCCTCCCGCCCCCGCGTCAGCAGCAAATCCATCGCAGCCGAACCGGAGCGCTGCCAATGCGCCTCGATCTCATGGGCGATTCTGGGGGCCTCCTCCGCCGGGGCCTCGCGCAGCTTTTGCATCAGCTCGGGCGGGGCCTTCTCGGCCACGGCCATGCCCGCAAGCAACACAAAGCTACCAACTGCCGCAACGGTATGTTTGAGGTTGACGGGTATGATGCGCATAACAAAACTGAATGTAACAGGCTGCCGCCGCAATTCCAGACGTAGCGGGGCCAAATGCCAAAAAAGGGCGAGCGATGAGCGATATTGTGAACGAAGCGGTAGTGGTGCTGAACGAAAAGCTGGCCGGCAGCGATTTTGACGGCACGGCCAAGTTCGACATCGAAGGTGAAGGCACCGTGATGATGGACGAAAACGGCGCCCGCGCGGCGGACGAAGAGGCCGACGTGACGCTGAGCGCGGATGCCGAAACCTTCCAGTCCATCCTCGAAGGCGACACCAACCCCACATCCGCATTCATGACCGGCAAGCTCAAGATCGACGGCGACATGGGCATGGCGATGAAGCTCGCCGCTGTTCTCGGCTGATGCATCTGGACCCGGCCCCGCTCTACACCGATATCGCCCCCGGCCCCGATGGGGGCCAAGCCCATTGGGCTGAGACATCGGATGGCAAGCGGATCAGGCTGGGTCATTGGCCCTGCGCAGGCGCGCGGGGCACGGTGCTGCTCTTCCCGGGGCGGACTGAATATATCGAAAAATACGGGCTTTGCGCCGCCGATTTCGCGCGGCGCGGCCTTGCCACCATGGCGATCGACTGGCGCGGTCAGGGTCTGTCGGACCGGCTGTTGCCAGATACCCGCATCGGCCATGTGGATGTGTTCAGCGACTATCAAAAAGACGTTGCCGCCATGCTGCGCGCCGCGCGCAGCCTGAACCTGCCGCGCCCCTATTTCCTGCTGGCCCATTCCATGGGCGGCTGCATCGGCCTGCGTGCCGTGATGGAAGGGCTGCCGGTGCAGGCCGTCGCCTTCACCGGCCCGATGTGGGGCATCTATGTCGTCCCGCATCTGCGCGCGCTGGCGTGGTCCTTGGCGCAATTCATGCCCCGCGTCGGACAGGGCCACCGCTTGCCGCCGGGCACCAAGATCGAAGCCTACCCTGCCATCGCCCCTTTCGAGGACAACCTGCTGACCACCGATCCGCAGATGTACGACATGATGCGCGATCAACTGGCCGCCCACCCGGAGCTAAGCCTCGGCGGCCCGAGCTTCGTCTGGCTGCGCGAGGCACTGGCCGAGACGAAACACCTCGCCGGACGCTCCGCGCCCAACATTCCCTGTATCACCTACCTTGGCAGCAACGAGCGTATCGTCGCCACCGACCGCGTCCACAAGCGCATGGCGCAGTGGAAAGGCGGGCGGCTTGAGATCGTACCGGGCGGCGAGCATGAGGTGCTGTTGGAGAGGCCCGAGTTGCGCAAGCCGATCTTCGACGGGCTGGAAAAGCTCTATCTGGGCAATATCACCGGTTAACCCCGCGCCTTAACCCCGCGCCCGCGTCATTTTCCTGTGCAATCGGCCCGCGCCGCCTAGATTGCTTGGGATGACACGCGACCCCGTCCTCAGCTTCACCGAAAACGGCATCTACTGCGCCGCTGGTGACTTCTACATCGACCCTTGGCGCCCCGTCGCCCGGGCGCTGATCACCCATGGCCACGCCGACCATGCCCGTGACGGCATGGGCAGCTATCTGGCTACCCATGCCGCGCTCCCGGTGATGCGCCACCGGTTGGGCGAGATCGCCATCGAGGGCATCGCCTATGGCGAGACGCGCCAGATCGGCGGGGCCACGGTCTCTTTCCACCCCGCGGGCCATGTCCCCGGCAGCGCGCAGATCCGGGTGGAGGTCGGTGGCGAGGTCTGGGTTGCCTCGGGTGACTACAAGGTGATCGACGATGGCATGTCCGAGGCTTTCGAGCCGGTCCGCTGCCACCATTTCATTACTGAGAGCACCTTTGGCCTGCCGGTCTTCCGCTGGGCCCCACAGGCCGAGGTGGCCGCACAGATCAACGACTGGTGGGCGAGCTGCAAGGCGGCGGGCAAGACTGCCTTCCTCGGGGCCTATTCGCTGGGCAAAGCACAGCGGCTCCTGTCGATGCTCGACTCCGAAATCGGGCCGATCCTGACCCATACGGCGGTGGAGAACACCAACGAGGTGCTGCGCGGCCAAGGCATCGCGCTACCCGAGACCACGCTGGTCACGCCCGAACTGGCGCCTAAAGAACATCCCGGCGCGCTGGTGCTGGCCCCGCCCTCGGCACTTGGCAGCCAATGGGCGCGGCGGTTCGGCGCGCAGGAGAGCGCCTTCGCCTCGGGCTGGATGACGCTGCGCGGGGTGCGCAGGCGGCGTGCGGGGGACCGGGGGTTTGTCATTTCGGACCATGCGGATTGGCATGGGCTGCTCTGGGCGATCCGCGAGACCGGGGCGGAAAACATATATGTCACGCATGGTTACACGGATATCTTCACGCGATACCTGAACGATCAGGGCTGGAACGCCGAAGTCGTGCCCACCCAGTTCGAAGGCGACGGGGGCGACAGCGAATGAAGGATTTTGCCGCGCTTTTCAACGCCGTCGACCAGACCACCAAGACCACGGTGAAAGTGGCCGCGCTGGCCGAATATTTCACTACGGCCGCCGAGGGTGACCGCCTCTGGACCGTCGCGCTCTTCTCGGGCCGCCGCCCGAAACGCGCCGTGACAATCACGCGCCTGCGCGAATGGGCTTCCGAGGCCTCCGGCGTGCCGCTGTGGCTTTTCGAGGATAGCTACGCCATCGTCGGCGATCTGGCCGAGACCATCGCGCTGGTCCTGCCACCGGTGGAGAGCGAGGACACCGGCACGCTCACCTCGTGGATCAACGCCCTGCGCGGGTTGAAAGACGTCGACGACGCCGCGCGCAAGGAATTCGTGCTGTCGGCGTGGCAGCAACTCGGCGGCACCGAACGGTTCCTCTTTAACAAGCTCATCACCGGCGGCTTTCGCATCGGCATCAGCCAGAAGCTGATGACCCGCGCCCTCTCGCGCGCCACCGGGCGGCCCGAGGCGGAGATGGCGCACCGTCTGATGGGCAATTGGCACCCCGACGACGTCACATGGCACAGCCTGATCGAGGCCGAAGACGCCAGCGCCGACGCCTCGCGCCCCTACCCCTTCTACCTCGCCTATGCGCTGGAGGACGGGCCGGAAGGCTTGGGCGAACCTGAGGACTGGCGGGCGGAGTGGAAATGGGACGGCATCCGGGGCCAGCTCATCCTGCGCGACGGCGACTATTTCGTCTGGTCGCGCGGCGAGGAGTTGATGACGGACCGTTTCCCCGAATTGGCCCGCGCCGCCGATCACCTGCCCCCGGGCACGGTGCTCGACGGCGAATTGCTGGTATGGCAGGCGGGCGCGGAATTCCCCTCCTCCTTCAATGCTTTGCAAGCCCGCATCGGACGCAAAACGGTGCCGAAGAAGCTGCTGACGGAAGCCCCTGTCGTGCTGCACGCCTACGACCTGCTGGAATGGCAGGGCGAAGACATCCGCGACCGCCCCTTTGCCGAGCGCCGCGCCCTGCTGGAAGAGGCCGCCGCCGATCTGTCTGAAGACGCACCCGTGCGCCTCTCGCCCCAACACCAGTTCACCGACTGGGCCGAATTGGCCACCCTGCGCGAAACGGCGCGTGAGGCGCAGGCCGAGGGGCTGATGCTGAAACGCGCGGACAGCCCCTATCTTTCGGGCCGCAAGAAGGGCGACTGGTGGAAATGGAAGCTCGACCCGCTGACCATCGACGCGGTGATGATCTACGCGCAATCAGGCTCGGGCCGCCGCGCGAACCTCTTTACCGATTTCACCTTCGCGGTCTGGAACGGCAACGATCTGGTGCCCTTCACCAAGGCCTACTCCGGCCTCACCGATGCCGAGTTCCGCCAGATCACCGCATGGGTGCGCAAGAACACGCAGCAGCGCTTCGGCCCCGTGCGGCAGGTTACGCCGCACCACGTCTTCGAGATCGCCTTCGAGGGCATCCAGCCCAGCCCGCGCCATAAATCCGGCGTCGCCCTGCGCTTTCCGCGGATGCTGCGCTGGCGCAAGGACAAGCCCCTGCAAGAGGCCAACACCCTCGACGATCTGAAAGAAATGCTGCGCATCTACGGATAGGTTGTTCCGGCCCGCCCGGAGGCATAGATGTGACGAAACGCAAATGAGGTACACCGATGTTTCAGCTTCCCTTCCCGCTTCACGATGCCAACGCCAGCGCCGGGGGCAAAGACCTTGGCGATCTGCCGGAATGGGATCTGAGCGATCTCTACACCAGTGAAGACGCGCCCGAATTGAAACGCGACCTCGACTGGCTGGAGGAAGCCTGCGCCAGCTTCGCCGCCGATTACGAAGGCAATCTGGCCACGCTGGATGCCAAGGGTCTGCTCGACTGCGTGCTGCGCAACGAGAAAATCAATCAGGTCGCCGGGCGCATCATGTCCTTCGCGGGCCTACGCTACTACCAGCAGACCACCGACGCGGGCCGGGCCAAGTTCATGTCCGACATGCAGGAGAAAATCACAGACTACACCACGCCGCTGGTCTTCTTCACGCTGGAGCTCAACAAGCTGCCCGACGATCACCTCGCCAAACTGCTGGATGAGAACCCCGACCTCGCGCGCTACAAGCCCGTCTTCGACCGCATCCGCGCGATGAAGCCCTACCAACTGTCGGACGAGATGGAGAAGTTCCTGCATGACCTTGGCGTCGTCGGCGACGCATGGGAGCGGATGTTCGACGAGACCATCGCCGGGCTGGAGTTCGAGGTCGATGGCGAGACGCTCAACATCGAAGGCACGCTGAACCTGCTGACCGACCCCGACCGCGCCAAGCGCGAGGCGGGTGCGCGGGAACTGGCCAATGTGCTGGGCCGCAACATCCGCACCTTCGCCCGGGTGCACAACACGCAAGTGAAGGAGAAAGAGGTCATCGACCGCTGGCGCGGTATGGAGACGCCGCAGACGGGCCGTCACCTCAGCAACCACGTGGAGCCCGAGGTCGTCGAGGCGCTGCGTAACGCGGTGGTCGAAGCCTATCCGAAGCTGAGCCACCGGTATTATGAGCTCAAGCGCAAGTGGCTGGGCCTTGACGTGATGCAGGTCTGGGACCGCAACGCGCCGCTGCCGATGGAAGACCCCAAGGTGGTCGACTGGGCACAGGCCGAAGCGACCGTGATGGAGGCCTACAACGCCTTCGATCCGCGCATGGGCGAATTGGCCAAGCCGTTCTTTACCAAGGGCTGGATCGACGCGGGCGTGAAGCCGGGCAAGGCGCCCGGGGCCTTCGCGCATCCCACCGTGACGGACGTGCACCCCTACGTGATGCTGAACTACCTCGGCAAACCGCGCGACGTGATGACGCTCGCGCATGAGCTGGGCCACGGCGTGCACCAGGTGCTGGCCGCCGATCAGGGCGAAATGCTGTCTTCAACGCCGCTGACACTGGCCGAAACCGCTTCGGTCTTCGGCGAGATGCTGACCTTCCGCAAGATGCTCGACAAGGCCCAGACCCAAGCCGAGCGCAAGGTGCTGCTGGCCGGCAAGGTCGAGGACATGATCAACACGGTCGTGCGCCAGATCGCCTTTTATGACTTCGAGTGCAAACTGCACGAAGCGCGCCGCGGCGGGGAGCTGACACCCGACGACATCAACGCGCTGTGGATGAGCGTTCAGGCCGAGAGCCTCGGGCCGGCATTCGAGTACATGGAGGGCTACGAGACCTTCTGGGCCTATATCCCGCATTTCGTGCATTCGCCCTTCTACGTCTATGCCTATGCCTTTGGCGACGGCCTCGTGAACGCGCTCTACGCTGTCTACGCGGAAGGCGAAGAAGGCTTTGAAGAGAAGTATTTCGACATGCTGAAAGCGGGCGGATCGAAGCACCACAAAGAACTGCTCGCCCCCTTTGGCCTTGATGCCAGCGACCCGGCATTCTGGGACAAGGGCCTGTCGATGATCTCTGACATGATCGACGAATTGGAAGCGATGGAGGACTGATGTCCCGCGCCGAGCGCATGAAAGAAAGGTTCGCCCCCTTCTTTGTCTGGATTCAGCGGCGGGTGCCGCCCGGATTTAGATTTGCGCTCGGCCTGCTGCTCATCTGTGGCGGCATCCTCGGGTTCTTGCCGATCCTCGGCTTCTGGATGCTGCCGCTTGGCCTCATGGTGGCGGCGATGGATGTGCGGCTATTTCGGCGCTGGCGCTCTCTTCGCCGCAGACGGCGGGCAGAACGGCCTTGAGGTCACTTCAATTGGCTGTCTTTCGAGCCCCGCCGATTGATCCCACCGCGCATCTGCGCCTGCCCGTCTCGTTCCCGCACGCAGTCGATACAAAGCTTTACCCCCGGCAGCGCCATGCGCCGCGCCTCTGGAATCGGCTCTTCGCATTCCGCGCAATGGGTGCGGCTCTCGCCCACCGGCGCGCGGCGCGCTTTCAGCCGCGCCAATTCGTCGGAAATGGAGGCTTCGATCTGCTCGCTCACCGCGCCATCGCGCGTCCATCCGCCTGCCATGTTGCGCCCTCCTCATGCGGTTCACTTCATAGATATGGGGCGCAGCGGCGGCTTGTCACGGCTTCACCCGGGATATGTCCCCCGCCCCAAGGGTTATTAAATGGGGTCGCGCAGACAAAAAAACC
>NZ_SZNL01000012.1:19154-60120 GCF_005068605.1 Sulfitobacter sp. 15WGC
ACAAAAAAACACCCCCAAAAGGGGGTGCAGTTGCTAGGCATTGGGCTGTGAGTCAAGCAGCACGCAGGGTCGTATCTCCTCCATTCAAGCGGTTTAGCAGAGTGGACAGGGTGACGGCGCTTTGAATGAGCCGTCGGCGAAGCTCTTGTCGCTGGCCGGCAGGGCGCAGCGGAACGTTGGTGCGCAGGTAGACCCTTTGCGGCATGGCGGCGGGATGGCAGGTATAGGTCACTTCAACCATCGCCTCGACCCGGCCAAAGTCGCGGGCATACTGTACACTGTGAAATCGGGCGTCGCAGATGGTAAGTGTGACGGGGCATTCATCGGACGGGTGACCAAGGGTGACGGGATCATAGCTGCGTTTGCGGCGGAGAATGTCACCTGCATTGAGGGACGTGATGGGGCCGAGTGTTTCTGGCGCGGTGGAGCGGCTTGGCATATCTGATCCTCTTCCTAATCGTCTGGTCGCTTATCTTCCCTTTCTATGGGCCTTTGCGTTCCCTGAGGTGCCGCTTTTGCCCAACCTGTATACATGTTGTCGGGCCCAATTGTGGCGTAAATGTGGCAACAACTTGCCGACAATGGGGCAAACGTATAATTCGCCAAACTTTTTTCACATTTCCTATGCGAAGGGGAGGTTTACCTCTCCTTTTCGACCTCTAGCAGCCAGTTCTCCTGAAGCTGGGTTTCGATCGCTTCAGGGAAATGACTGCGCACCAAGGCGATGGCTTCCGCAGCGGGCATTCCGGCCCCAATCAGCAACCATGCCGCGATCAGCCCACTGCGCCCCGCGCCGTATTGGCAGGAAAGGGCAACCGTCTCTCCCGCCTCTAGCGCCGCCTCGAAACGCACCCGGTGTGCAGGCCATTCGGCTAGGAATCTGTCGCAAGGGACGTTGAAATCTTCGATCGGCGCGAAGGAGAGCCTTAAACCAAGAGACTGTGAAGTCTTTAAAATCAGGGGAAAAGCTCCGTCAGGAAGCTCGACCTCCTCGGTAAGAACCAACAACTCACGCGCCCCAGCCGCGCGCAGGCCTTCCAAGGTTTCCCGCATCTGTTGAGGATCGAGGTAAGCGCTGCCATCCACATGGGTCAACAGCCCCGGAAAACCCGTCATCGCCAGATGCCCGCCGCGGGGGGTGGGGATAACGGCGCGTATCGAGGTCGCTTCAGGATCGAAAAAAGGCACATCACGAGACATAAAAACATCCATAGAATTTGAGTAACGGCAACGTCACCTGTATATATGTTAAATAGGTAAAATCGAATAGACGAAGGATGCCGGGCAATGTCTAACCAAGTCAAATCCAGCGCGGCGATTGCAGAGGCGCTTCGGACGGACATCTGCCTGAACCGCAATATCGCCGACGGCATGCTGCATGAGGTGGCCCTCGCCCAGCGTTTCGGCGTGTCCCGCACGCCCATCCGGCAAGCGTTGCAACGTTTGGCCTACGAACGCATGATCGCCGTGAAGTCCGGCGTGGGGTCTGTCGTGACCCCTTTGGACGCGCCCATGCGCGCGGATGACATACGCGCGGCTGGGGCGATCATCGAAGCTGCTGGCAAATGTGCAGTGCTCTCCCCCGCCCCACCGGCGCATTTCATGTCACTCGCCGGGATACTGGGCATGATGGACCTCGCCCCGCTGGACAATGCCGAGGCCTTTTTCGACATCCGCGCCCGGCTTTTGAACGCCCTATCGGAAATGATCGAGAACCCGATCCTCAGCGACGCCTTTCGCGCGGCCTATTGGCGGCTGATCAGGTGGTCCCTGCGTGATTTCGACACCGCGCCGGAACCTCAGATCGCGCATCTGCGGACGGTGCTGCAAGCCGCTGCCCGGGCGATGCAGTCGGGCACGATCGCCGCCTGTTTTGAAGAAGTCGCAAGGCTCGAAAGCCAGCTCATCGAACCCCAAATTTAATAGAGAAAAGCCCCGCTCCATAGAAGCGGGGCCCTCTGCATCATCGGGATCAGCCGTTAGCTGGCCGCCAACATGCCCTTTTCCTTCGCCAAGTCGCGCATCCGCTTTTGCAGCTTCTCGAAGGCCCGCACTTCGATCTGGCGGATCCGCTCGCGGCTGACATCGTATTGCGCCGAGAGGTCTTCCAGCGTGACTGTCTCGTCCGACAGGCGACGCTGGGTCAGAATGTCCTTCTCGCGCTCGTTCAGCACGTCCAAAGCCTCTGCCAGCATCTCACGCCGGGTTTCCAGCTCGTCACGCTCGGCATAGTCGCCGGCTTGGTCGGCGTCTTCATCCTCCAACCAATCTTGCCACTGCATCGTGCCTTCGCCTTCGGACCCGACAGTCGCGTTGAGCGAGGCATCCCCGCCCGACATCCGCCGGTTCATGGAGACGACCTCATCCTCGGTCACGCCGAGTTGCGTCGCGATCTCTTTCACGTTTTCGGGGCGCAGATCGCCCTCTTCCAGCGCGCCAATCTTGTTCTTGGCCTTACGCAGGTTGAAGAACAGCTTTTTCTGACCCGAGGTCGTGCCGAGCTTAACCAGCGACCACGACCGCAGAATATATTCCTGAATGGAGGCGCGGATCCACCACATCGCATAGGTGGCAAGGCGGAAGCCCTTCTCTGGATCGAAACGTTTCACCGCCTGCATCAGGCCGACGTTCGCCTCCGAGATCACCTCGGACTGCGGCAATCCATAGCCGCGGTAGCCCATCGCGATCTTCGCCGCGAGGCGCAGGTGAGAGGTAACCATCTTATGCGCAGCTTCGGTGTCTTGCTCTTCGACCCAGCGTTTGGCCAGCATGTATTCTTCCTCAGGCTCCAGCAGCGGGAACTTGCGGATCTCTTGCATATAGCGGTTCAGCCCGCCTTCGGGCGTTGGTGCGGGCAGATTTGCATAATTTGCCATGTCTTGTCCCTTTCCCCAGTTTAATCGGGGCCTATGTTATTTCGCTTAACATGCAATATGGGCGGCCCCCTTCGTGCTTTCAAGACAGAAGCATTCACGCTTTTGTTCATGTCTGCACAGTTTCTGTGAACAAAACGTAACCGATCCTTAGGCGGTTCCGCGGGGTGGCGGGGTCACGCCGATGGGGCGGTGGGGCCGTCGCGCAGCAGGTCCAGCAGGGCGGCCATATCGGGCGGCAGCGGTGCTTCGAAACGCAGGTTCTCACCAGTCACCGGATGTTCGAACCCCAGAACGGCGGCGTGCAGCGCTTGGCGGGGGAAGGCGCGGATTGCTTCGGCGGTGGCCTCAGGCAAGGCCGACTTGGCCAGCTTGCGCCGCCCGCCATAGGTGGCATCCCCCACCAGCCCATGGCCCGCGTGGGACATATGCACGCGGATTTGGTGCGTGCGACCCGTCTCAAGCCAGCATTCCAGCAGCGCCAGCCCGGGCGGGGTGCCGAAACGCTCGACCGTGCGGGCGCGGGTCACCGCGTGCCGCCCGCCTTGAAACAGCACCGCCTGCCGCTGGCGGTCGGTCTTGTGCCGCGCCAGTTGGGTGGTCATCCGCAGGATATTCCCCGCCTCGAAGGACGCGCCTTTGACGCCCCGCAGGCGCGGGTCATTGGCATCCGGCACCCCATAGACGAGGGTCTGGTAATAACGCTCTACGGTATGTTTCTCGAACTGGGCCGCCAGCCCGTGATGCGCAGCATCAGATTTGGCGACGACGAGCAGGCCGGTGGTATCCTTGTCAATCCGGTGCACGATGCCGGGCCGCTTCATTCCGCCCACGCCTGAGAGGTCATCACCGCAATGCGCCAGCAATGCATTAACGAGGGTGCCGGAAGGCGAGCCGGGCGCAGGATGCACCACCATGCCCGCAGGTTTGTCGATCACGATCAGATCGTCGTCCTCGAACACCACCGACAGCGGGATGTCCTCGGGCAGGATGTGGCTTTCCGCCGCTTCTTCAACCGTGATCTGCACCGCCTGCCCTTCGGCGACTTTGGCGCGGGGGTCTTGGACCACGACACCGTCGAGCGTCACCGCGCCCTCGGTGATCAAACGGCCCAAACGGGTGCGCGACAGGTTCGCTTCCTCTGGCACATCGCGGGCCAGCGCCTTATCAAGACGGGCGGGCGGGCTATCGTTCAGAATGAAATCAATGCGGCGGTGAGACATGGACACGGACAACCCTGATGAACCGACGAACCTGCGGTTTCTGCGGCGGATGGTGACGGTCTTGACCGTCGTGATGATTGGCGGGGTTCTAGTGCTGATCTTCGTGCTTGTCACCCGCCTGAGCGATCAGGGCCCGACCATGCCGCGCAGCATCACCCTGCCCGATGGCAGCAGCGCCCAAGCGTTCACGCAAGGCCGCGGCTGGTATGCGGTGGTGACGGATGCGGATGAGATCCTGATCTTTGACCAGTTGACCGGCGCATTGCGCCAGACGGTCGTGATCGAGTGATCAGCCGCGGATCGTCTTGGCGAAGGTCGAATAGATCGGCTCGTTCGCGCAGATGATCTCACCATGTTGCAGGATGTTGCGCTCAGGGCGGATCGGCTCGACAAGGCCACCGGCCTCTTTAACGATCAACATGCCCGCGGCCACATCCCAAGGCTTCAGACGACGCTCCCAGAAGCCATCGTAACGGCCCGAGGCGACATAGGCCAGATCGAGCGATGCCGCGCCCCAGCGGCGCACACCGGCGCAGACGGGCAGCAAGCGGCCCAAATCCTTGAGCGTTTCAGGCAGATCGGCACGGCCCCCGAAAGGCAGCCCTGTGGCAAAGATCGACTCGATCATACGGTGACGGCCAGAAACCCGCAGGCGGCCTTCGTTCATCCAAGCGCCGGTGCCCTTCTCGGCAAAGAACATCTCGTCTTTGGCAGGGTCAAAAACCACACCGGCGACGATCTCGCCCTTATGCTCCAGCGCGATAGAGATGGCCCAATGCGGCAGACCGTGCAGAAAGTTCGTCGTGCCATCCAGCGGGTCGACGATCCAGCGACGGGTCGGGTCTTGGCCCTCTTCCTCGCCCCCCTCTTCGGCCAGCCAGCCATAGGTCGGGCGCGCGCCCATCAGGTCGTCTTTGATAATCTTCTCGGCGCCAATGTCGGCTTTGGTCACGAAATCGCCCGCACCCTTGACCGAGACCTGAAGGTTCTCGACCTCGCGGAAATCCTTGACCAATGCACGCCCCGCTTTGCGTGCCGCCTTGATCATGATGTTGAGATTCGCACTGCCGATCATTGTTCGCGCCCTTTGATGGATAAGGCGGGACGTATAGGGCGCAAGAGCGCAATTGCCAAGGGGGCAGAAACCTGCACCGCTTATTGATTCTTGCGCACCTCACGGGTTGCATTCAGGGCGCGAGGGAACACCTTGGACGCTGTAGCAACCAGCACGAAGGAAACCCCATGTCCGACCAGATGCAGAGAATCGTCCTCGCCTCCCGCCCCGATGGCGCACCGACGCCCGAGAACTTCCGCCTAGAAAGCGCGGATATCCCGCAGCCGGGCGATGGCGAAATTCTGGTCGAAGTGCATTACATGTCGCTCGACCCATACATGCGGGGCCGGATGGACGATGCGAAATCCTATGCCGAACCTGTGCCGATCGGCGGGCTGATGGAAGGCGGCAGCGTGGGCAAGGTGATCGCCTCGAATGACCCAAGCTTTGCCGAGGGCGATTTTGCCTTTGGCGCCTTCGGCTGGGCCACCCATGGCGTCGCCCCGGCGAAACAGTGTCAGAAGGTCGATGCCGAAGGCGTGCCGATCACCGCCTCCCTCGGCGTGCTGGGCATGCCCGGCCTGACCGGTTGGTACGGTTTGAACGACATCGGCCAGCCGAAAGAAGGCGAGACCCTCGTCGTGGCCGCGGCCACCGGCCCCGTCGGCTCGATCGTGGGGCAATTGGCCAAGGCCAAAGGGCTGCGCACCGTGGGCATCGCAGGCGGCGCCGAGAAATGCGAGATCGCCACCCGCGATTTCGGCTTTGACGTCTGCCTTGATCACCGCGCCTATGACGATGCCAAATCCCTGCGCGCCGCCCTGAAAGAGGCCGCGCCGGATGGCATTGATATCTATTACGAAAACGTCGGCGGCAAGGTGCTGGACGCGGTGCTGCCGCTGATGAACCCCCATGGCCGGATCCCGCTTTGCGGCATGATCGCGTGGTATAACGCGGGCGCGCTGGGTGCCGATGCCGAAGGCGCTGGCCTCACCGCGCCGCGGCTGTGGCGCACGATTTTGGTGAACTTCCTCACCGTGCGCGGCTTCATCATCTCGAACCACTGGGACCAGATGCCGAAGTTCCAGCGCGAAGTGGCGCCGATGGTCGCCGATGGCCGCGTGAAGGTGAAAGAGGACATCACCGAAGGGCTGGAGAATGCACCGCAGGCCTTCATCGACATGCTGAATGGCGGGAACACGGGCAAGGCCATCGTTAAGGTGAAGTAAGCTTTGGAATGCGTCGTTCGGCCTTGTAGAACGGCGCGTTCACCCACCCGGCCCGGCGTCAAGCCGCAGACGCCGGGCCATCGCCTGCCCGTCCTCCGGGTAGGCGATGGCCCTCGGTACCCCGCTTAGGCCCGCTGCAACTTCCGCGCCTCCTGCCCGGCCAGCTTTAGCAACTCATCCATGAACGGCTTGCCCAGATCATCCCGCCGCACTGCCGCATAAAGCCGTCGCGTGATCCCCTCGGACGTCAAAGGCCGCGTCACGTAATCGGAGGAGTATTTCACCTCCCGCACCACCCAATCCGGCAGGACCGAGACCCCGCGGTTGGACGCCACCAGCAACAGGATTACCGCCGTCAGTTCCACCTGCCGGATCGTCGCAGGCTCGACCTTGGCGGGGATCAACAACTGGCTGAACACGTCCAGCCGGGTCCGCTCCACTGGATAGGTAATCAGCGTCTCCCCGCGAAAATCAGCCGCCTCGACAAAGGGCTTCTCCGCCAAAGGGTGGTTCTGCGAGGCCACGAAAACTGGATTGTAATCAAAGAGTTCGACAAATTCGACGCCCGGCAATTCCTCAGGGTCCGAGGAGACCACCAAATCAACCTCTTCCCGCAAAAGCGCGGGCAGCGCGTCGAAGGCGAGACCGGGGCGGATATCGACGTCCACATCCGGCCAATGGCGGCGGAACTGCTCCAACACTGGGAAGAGCCACTCGAAACAGGCATGACATTCGATCGCAATGTGCATCCGCCCCGTGCTGCCCGCCCGCAGGCCCGAAAACTCGTCCTGCAAGGCTTCGACCTGCGGCAAGACCTGCTGCGCGAGCTTTAACAACCGCTGCCCGGCAGGCGACAGCTTCAACGGTTTCGAGCGCCGCACAAAGAGTTCGACCCCCGCCTGATCCTCCAACCCCTTCACCTGATGACTCAACGCCGATTGCGTGATATTCATCTGATCCGCCGCGCGGGCCAAGCCGCCCGCCTCGTGGATGGCCTTGATTGTGCGCAGGTGACGGAACTCAATGTGCATTTGAGGCATTACTCATGTTCAAGATGAATGTTATGAGTTTGTCTCACAAGCCTAGATGTGAGACAAGACGTGAAACCGCCAAAAGGATCTCTCAATGACCACGCCTGCCGTTTCCTTCGAAGTCTTCCCGCCCCGCACCGTCGGCGCGGCGTTCAAACTGTGGGATGCGGCGCAGGCATTGGCCCCGCTGGCGCCGCGCTTCTTTTCCGTCACCTACGGCGCGGGCGGCACCACGCGCGATCTCACCCATGATTCGGCGCATGTGCTGCACCGCACCTCGGGCCTGCCCGTCGCAGGCCACCTGACCTGCGTCGGCGCCAGCCGGGCGGAGACGCTCGACGTGGCCGATAAATTCGCCGAAGCGGGCATCAAAGACATCGTCGCCCTGCGCGGCGACCCGCAAGCGGGCACCGACAAGTTCGTACCCCACCCCGAAGGCTTCGCCGACAGCTGCGAGCTGATCGAGGCGCTGGCGAAAACCGGCAAATTCACAATCCGCGTCGGCGCCTACCCCGACCCGCACCCCGAGGCGGCGGATCAGCAGGCCAATATCGACTGGCTGAAACGCAAGTTCGACGCGGGCGCGGATGAGGCGCTGACCCAGTTCTTCTTTGAGGCGGAGACCTTCCTGCGTTTCCGCGACGCCTGCGTAAAAGCGGGCATCGACAAGCCGATCACGCCGGGCATCCTGCCGGTGGTGAACTGGACTTCAGCCCGTAAATTCGCCGTCAAATGCGGCACGCCGGTCCCGGAATGGGTCGACCAAGCCTATGAGGCCGCGATCCGCGATGACCGGCACGATCTGCTGGCCCAAGCCATGTGCACCGAACTGTGCAGCGAGTTGATCGACGAAGGCGTGGATGCGCTGCATTTCTACACGCTCAACCGCGCGGAACTCACCCGCGATGTCTGCCGCGCCATCGGTGTGACCCCGCAGGTCGATCTCTCGGACGTCGCGTAAGCGCTGTCCCTCCGGCAGGGGGGCTTGCCCCTGCCCCGCGCGGGCGTATCCTCCGGCGAAATTCACTTGCCGGAGAAGACCATGCCCCGCATCGCCCAAAGCCCTGCTGACCTTTTGTCCCAATCCGAAGCGCTCAAGCTTTCGGGGCTGGAGTTCATGCAGGCCATTCTCGACGGCACCAACCCCGGGCCGCCCATCGGCCAGACCATGGGCTATGCGCTGCATTCGGTCGAAGAGGGCCGCATCGTCTTTCGCGGCGCACCGAGCTTTGCCATGACAAACCCGATGGGCACGGTGCACGGCGGCTGGTACGGGACGCTGCTCGATTCAGCGATGGCCTGCGCGGTGATGACGAAAATCCCCCGCGGCTCGGTCTATACCACTTTGGAATACAAGATAAATATCCTGCGCGGCCTGCCTTTGGGGATGGAGATCGACTGTATCGGGGTGACCGATCACGTGGGCCGTTCGACCGGTGTCGCACATGGCGAGATTCGCGGCGTCGAGGATGGCAAACACTACGCCACAGGTTCCACCACTTGCATCGTGATGAAGCTGGCCTAAGCCCATTCACGAAGAACCCCGGCGCGGAAAGCTCCACGCCGGGGTCCAAGAATTCAACTTAAGCGTTAACCGTCTAAATTAGTCCCAGAAGCCTTCGTCAACGCCGGGCAGTGCTTCGAGTTCTTCTTCGCTCAGACGCGTGACATAGGCGTAGGTCTGGTCATCGACGGCCACGAGGTTCACATCGGGTGTCGAGATCATGACGTGTTTGTCACCGATATCGAGGAAACCGCCCACTTCGGCCACGATGCCGACCATCTGACCGTTTTTGGACAGAACGATGTCTTCGATCTCACCGATCTCGTTCCAGTCGGCGCCGATTTCATTATAGGCCGTATTGGGGCTCCATTCGTCGCCGGCTTCGTTGAGGGTGTAGATCTCACCGCCAGTGATATCGCGCGAGCGGATCAGATCGCCGCGCATTTCGTTCATCTGCATGCTGTCGACGTTGGAATAGTCGGTCATATGCGTTTCAGCGAAAGCGGCGGTGCCTGCGAGTGTCAGGGCAAAGGTGCTGGCTGTAAGCGTTTTCATGTCTCTCTCCTCTTCGTTATTTTCTATGGTCACAACGAAAGCTCGGACAGAACGTTCCAGAAAATCTAAAATTTACGATGGGTTACGGTGCCAGCGCGCTGGCAGCATCATGCGGCGCGCCGCGCAACCCAGCCGTTCGCCCCAGGGCGCAGATAGAATGAAATTGGGGGGGGGGTGGTACCACCTCCTGGTCTCGAACCAGGGACCTCTTGATCCACAATCAAGCGCTCTAACCAACTGAGCTAAGGCGGCACTGGGGCGGATTTAGCGCCCGTGGCGGAGGAATGCAAGACCTCAAAGTCAGAAGAAATGCCGGTTTCCGTCAGATTTTTCGCGCGCCCGGTGTCATCGGCACTCCTGCGGGAAACGCGGGTGGATGACGCGGCGATTCCGCCCGCGGTCTCCAAGCTGCGCGTCGCGGCAATCTCCCGATCCGCCAGACCGGCACCCCACCCTCTTGCAGAACGGTGATGACCCATCCGCCACCTAAGGCCAACGCGCCCCCTCTGCCCTGCGTCGCAACCCGCCAAGATATCTTGCCTTTCCGCCCATGCCGCGCTAGCGATAAGCCCCACCAAACCGGAGGCTCCCATGGGCATCGACACCGAACGCGACATCGAAGCAAACCTGCAAATCGGCCCGACAGACAAGGGCATGGTCCGCCTTTTCGTCGAAGGCGGCGGCGTTGAAATTCCGATGGATTTCACCCCGGAAGAAGCCCGCGAAATCGCGGAAGAGATTATGGCCGCCGCAAACCGCGCGGGCAAACAAAAGCGCTAAGCCGCCTAAAAGCGGGTTCGCCACGCCTTAGGGATATGCGCGAACAACCTCCGTCCCCCCTTTCAAGACCAGTTCGGCGCCATGTCGGGATCGCGTAGACGATGCAGGCGCCGGGCGGCATGGGTCGCGAATTTCTGCACCATCACCTTGCGCCGGGCGGGCGCAAGCTTGGTCTCATCGCACATCCTCACAATCTCGGCCCCATAGGCGTCACCGATGATGAGGCCGCTTTCCTCGGGCAGCAGTTCTACCGGGAAATCACTGTCCACGGCCCAAAAGAACCGGTCGGCCCATTCCAAATAGCCCTCCCATTTTGCGTCGCCCATGAAGTCGGCGCGACTGGATTTGCATTCGACGATCCAAATCTCCCCCTTCGGGCCAAGCGCCATCACGTCGACCCGCAAACCGCGCGTCGGCACAAGCTCCTCGACCGAGGCGAACCCAAGATCGGCCAGATGCCGCATCACCCCCCGCGCCAGTAATTGGCCGGGTTGGAGCTGTCGTATGTCATTCTCCATCATGGCGACAAATATGAACATTTGATGAACATCCACAAGGGGCAGCACCGGAAAGTTTGGTAATTTCCCCGCGACCCCCTATCTTCACCCCAGCAAAGCGAGGGAGGCCCATGGCACAACGCGAACCGATGAGTGAGACGCAGGCGCGCGGGGTGCGTTACGCCCGTGAATTGGAGGGCCATCTGACATGGCTCGATACATTCTCGGGCACAGCGCTTGGCGTTCTGGCCGTGGCCTCGGGCATTTACACCTATCTTGGCGTCTCGTCGCTGCTGGATGACAACGGCGCCATGTCGGCCTTTGCCGCGATCGCCTATTCGGTGGCGGTCTCGGTAGGGATTTTCGTCTTCTGGTCCTATCTGCTGAGGCTCTTCCCCGCTGTGCGCACCACGCGCGCGCGGATGGGGCTTTTGGGGGCCATGGGGCTCGGCTCCGTCGCGATCATCGCGATGTCAAGCTGGCTGAACGCCGCCGCGCTCGCCGGATCGGCGGCGGTGGAGCAGCATCTGGCCGAGACGGTGCAAGATTACCAAGGCGCGTTGGAGCGCACACACGAGATTGCCTTGTCCGCTCAAGGGCTTGAGCGGGACGTGGCGCGGGTCAGACAGAGCTTTGAGGACCTGAGCGAGCAAGAGGCGGCTGGCAGCCTGTCGGGCCTTGCGGGGCGCGGCGCGGTGTTCCGGGTGCTGCGGCAGAAATCGGCGGAACTGGGCGCGCTGGAGGCGCAGATCGCCACCCAGACCCCGCTGGTGAATGACGCCTTCGCCGAGGGGAACCAGATCCTCAGCCGGATGCGCGCCCTGACGGTAGAGCCCGGCCCGGTTCAGGCGCGCTCGGTCGAGTTTTCCGAACAGGCCGTGCGGCTTGCAGGTCTGATCACCCGGCTACGGCAGCTTTCCGTGGCCCCGCTGGTGGAACGCGCAGCGCAGGATTTGGCGGCCTCCGTCGTGCTGCCTGAGCTTGACGGCAGCAACGAAGAACAACGCGGCGCGCAAGGGGCGACAATCACCTCGGTTCTTGAGGTGCTGGCACAGCGTGCAGCGACATTGGAGCGCGCGGCGCAGGATGTGCAGGCCATGCCACCCGCTGCCGACACGACCTATACGCCGATCTCCAGCGCCGATGCGGTGATCCTCTACGCGCGCAATTTCGTGCCCTCCTGGGCCGGGGCCATCGCGATTGACCTGTTGCCCGCCGTTCTGGTGCTGATCCTCTCCATCACACAAGGGGCGATCCGCTCCGGCCGTGAAGGGGCCGCGGTCGAAGACACGCTGACCCTTGCAGAACTGCGCGCCGCGCTGGCCGCCGTGCGTGATGTTGATGTGGCGATGCAGGAAAGCCCCGCCCACAAACGCCCCGCCGCCGAAGCGCCGCGCGCGGATGCGACCGATGAACCGGCCCCCGGCCCCGTCACATCGATCAAAAGCACATGAGCGAGGAGACCCCACCGGAGGCCGAAGCCCCCCACCGGAAGCCGATTGTCGGGCGGGTGCTGATCGGCGTACTGATCTTTCAACTTGGCCTTGCGGTGCTGCTGTTCTGGGGGGATTTGGGCGCAGGGCTGCGCCTGCCGGGCTTCGGCCCGCGCGCCCCGGAACTGACCGAGCCGATCCGCCCCGGCGACCAGACCCGGCGCTTCCGCCCCGAACGCGCGCCAACCCCCGGCCAGCCGATGCCCGAGACCGCCCTGCCCGACCGGCTGGTGCTCACCCCCGTCTCGGGCGGGCGGGCGGCGCTGCTGGAAGGGGCCATCGAGGCAGGCGATGCGGAGCGGATCGTCAAACAGTTGAGCGAACTGACCCCCACGCCCGAGGAAATCTACCTCAATTCCCCCGGCGGATCGGTCCGCGACGCTTTGGAACTGGGCCGCTATCTTCGGCGCGAAGAGCTGAACACCGCACTGCGGGAGGGGGACATCTGCTATTCCGCCTGCCCCTATCTGCTGGCCGCCGGCGCGGCACGGGCGGTGCCCGAGAGCGCCTCGGTCGGGGTGCATCAGCATTACTTTGGCGAAAGCACGATCCTGCCCGCCTTTGTCGCCGTGGAGGACATCCAGCGCGGCCAAGGTGAGGTGATGCAATACCTCGATGATATGGGCATTGATCCGATGGTGATGCAGCATGCGCTGGTCACGCCACCCGATGAAATCTATGTGCTGCTGCCCGAAGAATTGCGCCGCTACGGCTTTATCCCCGCCGAAGATTGAACGGGGCAGAGAAGTTTTGCAAATCCACTTCCGCCCCCTTGCCGCAGCCCCACTTGGCCCCTACATCGGGGGTCGACGGGTTCTGCCCTGTTCGTGAACGTTACATTCCAGTGGCCTTAAGCAAATCCGAGGGAGCTGGCTCTGTCCGAGCCCTGGTTCGGTTACCTGGCGCCCACCTGTACATACAGGTCCTCGGGAATATAAAACAGCAGCGGCAGGCGCGGTTCCCGTCACTTTCCCAAGACATCAATGTGGTAGATGGCCCCCTCGGGGCCACTTTCCCGCGCGTTTAGAACGCTTCGGGGCGCGCCTCGCGGGCCATATGGTCAAGTACGGCGTTGACAAAGCTCGGCTCGCGCCCATCGGGGAAGAAGGCATGGGCCACGTCGACATATTCCTTGATCACCACGCGCGGCGGCGTGTCGTCATGGCGGAACTCGGCCCCGGCGGCGCGGAACAGCGCGCGCAGGGTCGGGTCGATCCGGGCAATGGCCCATTTGGCGACGATGGCGCGGTTGGCCATCTGGTCGATTGGCGCTTGATAGTTCACCGCATCTTCAAGCACGCGAGAGAAGTGGTCGACATCCCCCTCCTGCATCTCATCGCCCTCATAGACGGCACCGAAACGGTGGTCGATGAATTCGTGACGCACGACATCGACCGTCTGCGCGGAATGCTCCATCTGGAACAGCGCCTGCACGGCATAGAGCCGCGAGGCCGACTTCATCTTACGTTTCTGGTTGCCCGAAGGCCCGTTGCTGGTCATGCGATGTTTGATCCATCCGTGTCGCCGGCCATCAAAGTGTCCTGCCCGAATGGCTTGAACCCGATGCCCTTGCTCTGGCGGCCCCATTTACGAGCGAGCGCGATAAGATGCAAGGCCGCAGCGGCCGCGCCGCCACCTTTGTTTTGCCCCTCGGGGTCGGCGCGCACTTCGGCCTGTTGTTTGTTCTCGACCGTGAGGATGCCATTGCCGATGCAAAGCCCTTGCAAGCCAAGCAGTTGCAAGGCACGGCTGCTGTCATTGCAGACGGTCTCATAATGCGTGGTCTCACCGCGGATGACGCACCCAAGCGCGACATAGCCGTCGAAATGGCTGCCCCGGTCGGAAATGCCGATGGCGGTGGGAATCTCCAACGCGCCGGGCATTTCGATCACCTCGTAACTGGCGCCCGCAGCCTCCAACTCGGCCTTGGCGCCGGTTAGAAGGCCGTTCGCAATGTCCGAGTAATAGGGCGAGACGACGATCAGCAGTTTCACCGGTTCGTCAAAGCTGGGGCGCGGCAGGATGGTATGCTCTTCGGCGGATGCCATGGCGATTACTCCGTAGTGATGGGCCGGGTGCCCACGATTTCCAACGCATAGGCGTCGAGGCCCAGATAGCGCGTGTCTGGATTGTCGGTCAGCAGGACCAGTTCATGCAGCCCCATTGTCGAGAGGATCTGCGCGCCAAGCCCAGTGCGTTTGATCGTGCGCGGGCGGTCGTCATCCTCTGGGTCGAGTTTGAGGCGCGGATAAGGATCGCGGAAGAGCACCACGGCCCCTCGCCCCTCTTCGGCGATGATCTGCATGGCACGGGGCAACTCATCCGCCGGGCTGGGGCCGAGCCCGAGAATATCTTCCAGCGCGTTGATCGCATGGGTGCGGATCAGCACCGGCTCGGGGGTTGAGATGTCGCCCTTGGTCAGCACCACATGGTCGGTGCCGGTGATTTGGTCGGAGAACACCCGCATCTGCCAGTCGCCGCCATAGGCGGAGGTCACGGTGCGGCTGTCGCGCTCCACCAGCAGGTTGTCGTGCTTGTGGCGGTAGGTGATGAGATCGCTGATCGTCCCGATCTTGAGCCCATGCGCGGCGGCGAATTCCACCAGATCGGGCAGACGGGCCATTTCGCCGTCGTCCTTCATGATCTCGCAGATCACGCCCGAAGGGTGCAGCCCCGCGAGGCGCGAAATATCGACCGCCGCTTCGGTATGGCCTGCCCGCACCAGCACGCCACCATCGCGGGCGCGCAGGGGGAAGACATGGCCGGGGGTGGCAATATCTGCCGAACCGGATTGTTCCGAGATCGCCACGGCCACGGTCAGCGCACGGTCGGCGGCAGAGATGCCGGTGCTGACACCTTCCCGCGCTTCGATGCTGACGGTAAAGGCCGTCTCATGCCGCGAGGAATTGTTCACCGCCATCATTGGCAGGCCGAGGTGATCGACCCGCTCCGCCGTCATCGGCAGACAGATCAGCCCGCGCCCATGGGTCGCCATGAAGTTGATCGCCGCAGCATCGGCAAACTCAGCCGGGATCACCAGATCGCCTTCGTTCTCGCGGTCCTCATGATCCACCAGAATGAACATGCGACCTTGGCGGGCGTCTTCGATGATCTCTTCGATGGGCGAGATCGCATCGCTCAGCCCTGTCTCGACCGGTCCGGGTTTGTCAAATTGCATCGGCTGCTTCCATCTATCTGTTGCCCGGCTCTTAGCCTGACCCGCGCCGCTTGGCCAGAGCGCGCCCCGAAGGGCGCAGCGTCACATCTCGTTCAGGCGTGCCACGTAACGGGCCAGCGTGTCGATTTCGAGGTTCACCAGATCGCCGACGCCTGCATCGCCCCACGTCGTCACCTCCTTGGTATGCGGGATGAAGTTGATGCCGAAATCGCAGCCATCGACATCATTCACCGTCAGCGAGGTGCCGTTCAGCGCCACCGAGCCTTTGGGCGCGATGAACCGCGCCAGATCCTCGGGCGCGCGCAGGGTCACGCGGGTGCTGTCGCCCTCGTCTTTCATCTCAATGATCTCAGCCACGCCATCGACATGGCCCGAGACGATATGCCCGCCCAACTCGTCACCCACCTTCAAGGCGCGTTCAAGGTTCACGCGTTTGCCCTCGCGCCAGTGCTGGCCGAGGTTTGTCTTAGCCACGGTCTCGGCGCTGATCTGCACCTCATACCAATCCGCGCCCAGCCCCACGACGGTCAGGCAGACGCCGTCGCTGGCGATGGAGGCGCCCATGTCGATGCCTCTGGTGTCATAGCCGGTCTGGATGCGCGCGCGCAGGTCGCCTTCCTGCTCCAGCTTGGTCACGGTGCCAACGTCTGTGATAATGCCGGTGAACATGGGGTAGGCTCCTTTGCTGGTTCCGCGCAGTGGTAAACCCGGTCACCGCCACAGGCAAGAGCGGGTGACGCCACATTGTCGCCCCTATTATATGGTGGTTGAAGGGCAAATGCCCACCGAAGGACCAGAATGACCGTGACCGCCGCCCCGACCAGAACCTTCCTGTTCCTGCAAGGACCGCATGGCCCTTTCTTTAACAGTCTGGGCAAGATGCTGCGCCGTGCGGGGGCCGAGGTCTGGCGGGTGGGCTTCAACGCGGGCGACCGGGCCTTTTGGTTTCACCCGTCGACATACATCCCCTATCGCGGCAGGGTCGAGGATTGGCCGCGCGTCTTTGCCAGCCTGCTGGACGACAAGCAGGTCACCGACATCGTGCTTTACGGCGACACCCGCCCCATCCATGCCGAAGCGGTGGCCGAGGCAAAGCGCCGTGGCATCACCGTCCATGTCTTCGAGGAAGGCTATATGCGGCCCTATTGGGTCACCTATGAGCGCGGCGGATCGAACGGCAACTCTCGGCTGATGGAGATGACCATTCCCCAGATGCAGGCCGCGCTCGCCCGCTCAGACATGGAAGCCCCCCTGCCCCCCGGCCATTGGGGCGACATGCGCCACCACATCTTTTACGGCGCGCTTTACCATTGGTTCGTGATGTTCCGAAACGGCGATTACCGCAATTTCAAACCCCACCGCAGCCTGCCGGTGACCAAGGAATTCCGCCTCTACCTCAAGCGGCTCGTGCTGATGCCGGTGCTGGCCGCCGACCGCCTGCTGGCCACGCTGAAGATCCGGCTGGGCGGCTTTCCCTATCATCTGGCGCTGCTGCAACTGGAGCATGATTCCTCCTTCCAGAAACATTCGCCCTTCAACACGATGGCCGATTTCCTTGAACTGGTGATCGAAGGTTTCGCCAAGGGCGCGCCGCAGCATCACCACCTCGTCATCAAGGCGCATCCGCTGGAGGATGGCCGCGTGCCGGTGCGGCGCGATGTCAAACGGCTGGCCCGCGCGCATGGGGTTTCCGACCGTGTGCATTTCGTGCGCGGCGGCAAGCTGGCACAGCTTCTCAATGACACCCGCAGTGCTGTCACGGTGAATTCCACCGCCGGGCAACAGGTGCTTTGGCGCGGCATCCCCCTCAAGGTCTTTGGCCGCGCGGTCTATTCCCAGCCTGAGTTTGTCTCGGACCAGCCGCTGCCGGAATTCTTTGCCACCGCCAACCGCCCCGACAACCGCGCCTATAAGGATTACCGCCGCTATCTGCTTGAAACCTCTCAGGTTCCGGGCGGTTTCTATGCCGCGCGCGGGCGGCGGCAATTGCTGCGCCAAGTGGTCGATATGATGCTCGCCGCCGAGGATCCCTATGACGCGCTGGAACAGGGCACCGCGGCCCCTCGGCAACAGTTGCGGGTCGTCACCTGAGTTAACCCATTCCGCCCTGTAGATTTTTTCGCTAGGCTGCGCTAAGTTGCAAAGTAATACGTCAAGACAATTGGCGATTTCGAGGCAGATATTTCAGGTCGAGGAGACCGGGCAGTGAAATCCGTATCTTTCCGGTGGGCGCGCCCCATCGCAGCGCTGGCGGCGGTGGCCGTCGTCTCATCATGTGGTTTGCCGCAGGTCGGGCCGAACAAACGGCAAATCTACGCAGGCTCTGTTCAGCGCGAGGGCGATGCCTTTGTCGTCAGCGTGAATGACCGTGTGACCCGCGCCACCGCCGTGGCCCCGGCGCTTGGCTTTTCGGAAAGCTTCAAGAATGCGGGCCGGGTCGGTTCCGACACGATCCAGCCGGGCGATATCCTTGGCATCACGGTTTATGAAAACGTGGACGATCCGCTTCTCGGCGTCGAAGGCGCCCCAGCCACCATGCTGGAAGAGGTGCAGGTCGACGGCGCGGGCTTTATCTTTATCCCCTACGCGGGCCGCATTCGCGCTGCGGGCAACACGCCCGAAGCGATCCGCCGCATCATCACCAACAAGCTGGGCGAGCAAACCCCCGACCCGCAGGTCGAAGTGCGCCGCGCCGCCGGTGACGGCTCGACCGTCTCGCTCATCGGTTCCATCGGGGCGCAGGGCGTCTACCCGATCGAGCGCCCCACCCGTACGCTGGCCGCCATGCTGGCACGCGCGGGCGGTGTGACCATCATCCCCGAAATCGCGCAGGTCACCGTGATCCGCGGCGGGCAGCGCGGCAAGATTTGGTTCCAAGACCTTTATGACCACCCCGAGCTCGACATTGCCCTGCGCCCGGGCGACCGGATTTTGGTCGAGGAAGACACCCGTTCTTTCACCGCGCTTGGCGCCACCGGCGGGCAGGCCCGCGTGCCCTTTGAATCGCAAAACCTCTCGCTCTTGGAAGGCATCGCGCAGGTGGGCGGTCTCAGCCCCCTCTCGGCCGACCCCACGGGCGTCTTCGTGTTCCGCAATGAGCCTGAGGAAGTCGCCGAACAGGTGCTGGGCCGCAGCGATCTGACCGGTGCGCAGCGCATGGTCTATGTGACCGACCTGACCAAACCCAACGGCATGTTCATGGCCCGCGATTTCGTGATCCGCGACGGCGACACGATCTATGTGACCGAAGCGCCCTTCACCCAGTGGAGCAAGGTAATCTCGGCCATCACCGGCACGGCGGGTTCGGCGGATAGCATCACCTCGCTGACCGAATGATCCACCCCGGTGGCATTCGAAGCTGACCCATACCAATACCCCGCCGCCGGTCCCGAAAGGAGCCGGCGGCTTTTCGTATATAACGGTGGATTTCTGACGCAGCGCCGCCTGCGGCGCATCCTGCAACTGTCGGGCCATTCCCTGCGCCTTGGCCTGCCCGGGCCGGATGATGCGGTGGCGGTCTGGGGTAACTCCCCCACCGCGCATCGCGGACTGGCCGTGGCGGCCAAACGCGGCGTGCCGGTGATCCGGGTGGAGGACGCATGGCTGCGCTCGCTCCACCCCGGTCGCGCGGGCGAGCCGCCCTTGGGCCTGCTGATCGACAGCCGGGGGGCGCATTTCGACCCCGCCCAGCCCTCAGACCTCGAAGAGCTACTGGCCCATCACCCGCTGGACAACACCGCCCTTCTGGACCGCGCCCGGGGCGGCATGGCGCAGATCGCCGAGGCGCATCTGACGAAATATGCGGGCTTTGACCCCGACCTGCCTGCGCCGGAGCCGGGCTATGTGCTGGTGATCGACCAAACCCGCGGCGACGCCTCGGTCACCGCTTCGGGCGCGGATCGTGCGCGGTTTCTGGAAATGCTCGTCTTCGCGCAAGAGGAACACCCCGGCGCGCGGGTCATCATCAAGAGCCACCCCGAGACCGCACAGGGCTACCGCGCCGGGCATTACGGCCCCGAGGATACCAACGAGCGGATCACCCTGCTGACCAATTCCATCAGCCCTTGGGCACTGTTCGAAGGGGCGGTGGGTGTCTACACCGTCTCATCGCAAATGGGGTTCGAGGCGATCTTTGCCGGTCACAGGCCGCGCGTCTTCGGCCAGCCCTTCTATGCCGGTTGGGGGCTGACGGAGGATGAATTCCCCGTCCAACGCCGCCAGCGCCGCCTTAGCCGCGCGCAACTTTTCGCCGCCGCGATGATCCTCTATCCGACGTGGTACGACCCCTATCGCGACGAACTCGGCAGTTTCGAGACGGCCCTTACCGCCCTCGCCGCGCAGGCCCGCGCGTGGCGAGAGGATCATCGCGGCTGGGACGCATGGGGCATGCGCCTGTGGAAGCGCCGCCCCCTGCAACAGTTCTTCGGAACGACCACGCCCCTTCGCTTTCGCAAAGGCGCGGCAGAAGCCCCCAAGCCGCCCCGCCGCGCCATGGTCTGGGCCAGCAAGGCCGAGGTCGCGCCCCAAGATGCGCTGCGGGTCGAGGACGGGTTTCTGCGCTCGCGCGGGCTGGGGGCCGAACTGGTCCCGCCCCTGTCGCTGGTCTGTGACGATCTGGGCATTTACTACGATCCCCAAGGACCGAGCCGGTTGGAGAAATGGATCGCGAAACGCGCAGACTTGCGCCCCGATCAACTGGCCCGCGCCCGCGCGCTGATCGCGGCGCTCACCGGGGCGGGCCTCAGCAAATACAACCTCGGCGGTGCCGCGCCCGACCTGCCGCCGGGGCGGCGCATCCTTGTCCCCGGACAGGTCGAAGACGACGCCTCCATCCTCACCGGCACGGGCGATGTGTGCAGCAATGCGGCCCTGCTGGCCGCCGCCCGCGCCGCAAACCCGGATGCCGTGATCCTCTACAAACCCCACCCCGATGTCGAAGCGGGCCTGCGCAAAGGCGCGACGGAGGCGGGCGAGGCCGATCTGATCCTGCATCACGCCGACCCGGTGGCGCTTCTCAGCCAAGTCGACGCGGTTTGGACCATGACCTCCCTCTTGGGGTTCGAAGCGCTCCTCCGCCGGGTCCCGGTGGTGACCTTGGGCGCGCCCTTCTACGCAGGCTGGGGGCTGACGGAAGACCGGGGCGATGTCCCGCCCCGCCGCCGCGCGACACCGACGCTCGAAGGGCTTATTCATGCCGCGCTCATCGATTACCCGCGCTACCGCGACCCGGTCAGCGGCTTGCCCTGCCCCGTCGAAGTGGTGGTCGAACGGCTGGCCACGGGCCGTCTGCCCCGCGCCGGGCTGGGCAACCGAATGCTGTCGAAGCTCCAAGGGGTCTTTGCCAGCCAGAGCCACCTCTGGCGGCGATAGCGCTTAACCGGCTGCGTTGCGCCGCCAGATGTGCAGAAGGTCCGGCCCAATCTGCTGACTGGATTGCAGCGCAAAGCGCGGGGCCTCGGCCAGCCGCGACAGGCCAAGCGCCCCGATGCCGGGCAGACCTTCGGCCCCGATCACCAGCCCGGCGGTGAACCCCACCAGCCGGTCGACCAAATCCGCCTCGATGAGCGAGGCGGCCAAGGCGCTCCCCCCCTCGCAGAAGATCCTTGTGAGACCATGCGCCGCCAATTGCCGCATCACATCCTGCGGGTCCAACTGCGCCCCGCGTGCGGCACAGGGCAGCAGTGTCGCCCCAAGATCGGCCCAGGCTTTGACCAAAGCCGGATCGGCATCCGCACCGTGGCAGAGGATCAAAGGCACCTCAGCCGCCGTGCGCGCCAGTTGCCCCATCAACGGCAGGTCGAGCCTGCGCGAGACGACGACGCGCGCCGGTTGCTGGGCAAGCCCGAGACCACGCACCGTCAGGCTTGGGTCGTCCTTGCGGGCGGTGCCCGCCCCGACCATCACCGCGTCATGGCGGCTGCGCATGGCATGGGTCAGCCGCCGCGCGGGGGCGTCGGTGATCCACTGACTTTCGCCCGTGCCGGTGGCGATCCGCCCGTCAAAGGAATTGGCCAGTTTCAGCGTGAGCATCGGGCGCCCCAGATCGGTGCGGCAGAAAAAACCGGCGTTATCCGCGCGGGCCGCATCTTCGTGCAGCCCGACCGAGACCTCGATCCCGGCATCTTGCAACATCGCGATGCCGCGCCCGTTGACCCGCGCGTCGTCATCTTGGGTCGCGATCACCACGCGGGCCACGCCTGCGTCGATCAGCGCCTGCGCACAGGGCGGCGTTTTGCCGTGGTGGGAGCAGGGTTCAAGCGTAACATAGACCGTCGCCCCCCGCGCCGCCGCACCGGCCTGCGCCAGCGCCTGCGGCTCGGCATGGGGGCGCCCGCCCGGCTGGGTCCAACCGCGCCCGACGATCCGCGTGCCTTGCACGATGACACAGCCCACCGCCGGGTTGGGCCAGACATTGCCCTGCCCGCGCCGCCCCAAGGACAGCGCCAGCGCCATATACCGCGCGTCGCTCACCCGCTCGCCGGTCACTCTTCCGGCAGGGCGTCGGGCCGCAGTTCCTGAACGAATTTGTCGAAATCGTCCGCGGCTTGGAAGTTCTTGTAAACAGAGGCGAAACGCACATAGGCCACGGTGTCGATCCGGGCCAGCGCCTCCATTACGATCTCACCGATATGTTTTGAGCTGATGTCGGTCTCGCCCATGCTTTCCAACCGGCGCACGATGCCCGAGATCATCTGATCGATACGTTCGGGATCAATGGGGCGTTTCTGCATGGAGATACGGATCGAGCGTTCCAGCTTGTCGCGGTCAAAATCCTCGCGCTTGCCGGAGGTTTTGATGACCACAAGGTCGCGCAGTTGCACCCGTTCATAGGTGGTGAAGCGGCCCCCGCAGGCCGGGCAGAACCGTCTGCGCCGGATCGAGACGTGATCCTCGGCCGGGCGGCTGTCTTTCACTTGGGTGTCGATATTTCCGCAAAACGGGCAGCGCATCGGCCGTCCCCCTCTTCATCCTGCCTCACTTGTGGGGCGCGCGGCCCTCTTGTCAAAACTTATAGGGGAGCCGCGAGGTTTTGGGTAGAGAAGATTTCCACAGCTATATCTTGCGTTCAAATATGTGTCATGGACCCAACGGCATGCCCCTGCGTTGGTCAGCGAAGGCTATAAACGGAGCATGTTATGACCAAGACACTTTTCCTGACCGGCGCCTCCAGCGGGATCGGCGCCGCCACCGCCCGCGCCGCCGCGAAAGCGGGCTGGAACATCGGCCTGTTTGCCCGCAGCGAAGACAAGCTGAACGACCTCGCCGCCGAGATTGGCGACCAAGCACTCGTGCTGGTGGGCGACGCTACCGACTACGACGCGCAGAAACAAGCGATCGACAAACTGGCCGATCACTTCGGACAGGTCGATGCCGCCTTTGCCAATGCCGGGCGCGGCACCAGCCCAGCGGGGACAGAGAATGGCGACCCGCAGGATTGGAAAGCGATGGTCGACCTCAACATCATGGGCGCACTCTATACCGCTCATGCCGCCATGCCGCATCTGCGCAAGACCACGGGGCAATATGTCGTCACCGGCTCTGCCGCCGGGCGGCGGCATATCCAAGGGTCGATCTACGGGGCGACCAAGTGGTTTATCCACGGCTACGCAGGTAACTTGGCGGATGAGATGGCCGAATGGGGTGGCCGCTGCATGGTGGTCTCACCCGGCATGGTCGACACCGCCTTTTTCGACGAGGCCAAACCCGACAAGTTGCAGCCTGAGGATGTGGCAGATGCGGTGATGCATGCGCTCGAAGCGCCCGCGCGGGCGGCGGTGCGTGAAATTCACCTGATGCCGACAGGGTGACCCCTGCCCGGTCCGGCGTCAGTCGGGCCGGAAATGCGCCGCGATGCGCCGCTCATGCGGGGCGTCGCGATGCTCGAACAAGTAGATGCCTTGCCAAGTCCCCAACATCATCCGCCCCCGCGCGACGGGGATGCTAAGGCTGACCGGCAGGACCGAGGCTTTGATATGCGCAGGCATATCATCCGGCCCTTCCATCAGATGCGTGAGATAGCGCATTTCTGGCGCATCGGCGGGCGGCACCAGCCGGGCGAAATAGGCCAAAAGGTCGCACTGCACATCCGGGTCTGCGTTCTCTTGGATCAGCAAAGAGGCCGAGGTGTGCTGCACCAAGAGCGTCAGCAGCCCGTCCCCCTGCCCCGCAATCCAGCGGGCCACGTCATTCGTGAACTCGTAGAGCGCCTGACCGCGGGTTTGAATGGTAAAGACTGTCTGCATCTCAGCAGGCCCCCCAGTGCTGCGCCTCAGCGTCCCAACATTGGCCAGCCGCCTCTTTCGCGTCGCTTATGGCAAAGAGGCCCAGTTCCGTTGACCCCCTGTCGCAAGAAAGCGAGGCGATCTCGCGCCCATTCTCGCGCACCGTCACCCCGCCATCGCTGACCTGATCGAGTTTGTCGAAAGAGCTATGGACCTCATATGTAAAAGCGCCATTCCGAAAGGTCGTGCTCTCCCAGATGGCGCGACTTATGCCCGGCCAAGGCTGATGCGCCACCTCCGTGATCGGGGCGCTCAGGATCAGATCGGGCGCGTCAGCCGGGCCGAAGCGGTAGATCACCTCTTCCCCGTCGAGGCAGACCTCCAACTGTTTTGCCCCTTGATCAATCGTACAGGTTAGAACCGTGGCGCTGCGCTGATGGCAGTGGGCAAGGGCTTGGCTGATGCCAAGGGTCAGAAACAGGCTGGCGAGCAGAAAACGCATGAGAAAAATCCGTCGTAACAATACCCGCAGAATAAGCCCGCCACCGCGTGAAAACAACGGCTTCCCCGGTTCAGAAATCCCGCAACTCAATTATGCGATCCAGACAGAACTGCCGCGCATGGTGGCTGGGCAGGTTCTCTCCCGCGCGGTTGATCGTGACGGAATAGGACTGCCCCCTGTCGCCGCTCGCCCGCTCAGGATTGGTGGTGTAAACGACGCCAGTGCGGCCCACGCCGCTCACCGACGGGCCGCGGGGGGTTTTGATATAAAGCCGCTCCCCGCGCGGAAGGCCCAGAACGTCCTGCGCAAACTCCGCTGCGGCGCACCAGATGTGACGCGCGCCTGCGCCGTGGTCTTCGATCACCTCGAACTCCTGCGCGGTAAGTGGCACGACGATCAGCCGGTTCTCGGCCCGGTAGGCCTGTGCGGCGGCTTGCAGCGGCAGCATAAGGCAAAGAAGGGTAAGGACAGTTTTGCGCATCATGGGAACCTTCTTGGGATACCCCCTTGATGTAAGCGGCGCGGGCGGCAGGTCAAAGACCCGCCCCGCAAAAGAAAACGCGGCCACCGGGGCCGCGTTTTGGTTTATTGATCAAGGAAGCTGCGCAGCTTGCGCGAGCGGCTCGGATGTTTGAGCTTGCGCAATGCTTTGGCTTCGATCTGTCGAATACGTTCGCGCGTGACCGAGAATTGCTGGCCGACCTCTTCGAGCGTGTGGTCGGTGTTCATGCCGATGCCGAAACGCATCCGCAGCACGCGTTCCTCGCGCGGGGTGAGCGAGGACAGCACCCGCGTCGTGGTCTCCTTGAGGTTTTCCTGAATGGCACTGTCGAGCGGCAGCACGGCATTCTTGTCCTCGATGAAATCGCCCAGCTGGCTGTCTTCCTCGTCGCCGATGGGCGTCTCAAGGCTGATCGGCTCCTTGGCGATCTTCATCACCTTGCGGACCTTTTCGAGCGGCATTTGCAGCTTCTCGGCCAGTTCCTCCGGCGTCGGCTCGCGGCCAATCTCGTGCAGCATCTGGCGACCGGTCCGGACCAGCTTGTTGATCGTCTCGATCATATGCACCGGGATGCGGATGGTGCGCGCTTGGTCAGCAATCGAGCGAGTGATCGCCTGACGAATCCACCATGTCGCGTAGGTGGAGAACTTGTAGCCGCGGCGATACTCGAACTTATCGACAGCCTTCATCAGGCCGATGTTGCCTTCCTGAATGAGATCAAGGAATTGCAGACCGCGGTTCGTGTATTTCTTCGCGATGGAGATCACGAGGCGCAGGTTCGCCTCGACCATTTCTTTCTTGGCCTGACGGGCTTCTTTCTCACCCTTCTGGACCTGCTGCACGATGCGGCGGAATTCAGAGATATCCAGACCGACATATTGGCCAACCTGCGCCATGTCGGCGCGCAGTTCTTCGACCTTTTCGGAGGAGCGTTCGATGAACATCTGCCAGCCACGGCCCGACTTCTCGGCCATCCGCTCCATCCAGTTGGGATCAAGCTCATAGCCGCGATAATTGTCGACGAATTCCTTGCGGTTGATGCGCGCCTGATCGGCGAGCTTCACCATGGCGCTGTCGATCTGCATGATGCGGCGGTTAATGCCGTAAAGCTGGTCGATCAGCGCTTCGATACGGTTGTTGTGCAGGTGCAGGTCGTTCACCAAAAGCACGATTTCCGACCGCAGCTTCTGATAGGTCTCTTCCTGTTCCTTGGTGAAAGAGCCGTCTTCGTTCAGCGTGGCCGAGATGCGGCTGTCCTGCATCGCGCTGAGCTTTTCATAGTCATCCGCGATGATGTCGAGCGCTTCCAGAACCTGCGGCTTCAGCGCCGCTTCCATGGCCGCAAGGCTCATGTTGGCCTGTTCGTCCTCGTCGTCGTCGTCATCCGACGAGATCGGATTGCCGTCGGCGTCATACTCGGGCTTGGACTCTTCGGTCTTGGTCTCGGCCCCGGCGGCAGGGGCGACGACCGGAGAGGTCTCCTCCTCATCGCCCATCTGCGTGCCAAAGGTGGCTTCAAGGTCGATTACATCGCGCAGCAGAATGTCTTCAGACAGAAGTTCGTCGCGCCAGATGGTGATCGCCTGGAAGGTCAGCGGGCTTTCGCAAAGGCCCGCAATCATGGTGTTGCGGCCAGCTTCGATCCGCTTGGCGATGGCGATCTCGCCCTCGCGGCTCAAAAGCTCCACGCTGCCCATTTCGCGCAGGTACATGCGCACCGGGTCATCGGTGCGGTCAAGCTTCTCGGAGGTGCCGGAGGACAGCGCCACATCGCGGTTGGACTCAGTGGTCGCAACCTCGGTCGAGCCTTTGTTCTCTTCCTCTTCGGCTTCCTCGTCTTCGATGATGTTGATGCCCATCTCCGAGAGCATCGACATCACGTCTTCGATCTGTTCCGAGCTGACCTGATCGGGCGGCAGCACCGTGTTCAGCTGATCGTAGGTGATATAGCCCTTCTCCCGGGCCTCACCGATCATCTTCTTCACGGCGGCTTGGCTCATGTCGAGCGAGTGGCCGGCCTCTGAATCGTTGCTCTTTGCGTCGTCATTCGTATCTTTGGCAGCCATCTCATGCTCCTTCAGCGCGTCAGCGCGAATCATCCGCAGACGATTCGGTTTTCCGAATCATGCGGGGTTATGGGTGATTCTTAAACCCGTTGCCCAGCATTTTCAAAAAGTCCTGCAAATGGGCCACGCCGATGCTCATCCGCGGCCCTTTGACTTGTCATATTTAATCGCTCCCAACAGCGCGTCCAATGCGCTGCGCTCATCGCGGTCCATCGTCATGCCGTTGTCGCCCACGTCGAATTCCCCGTTGCTTTCTTCCTGTGCGCTGCGGCGGGCAAGATCGGCAGCACGGGCCGCTTCGCTCAAGCGCCAGGTGACCCCCTCATCCGCCGGGCCGCTGAGGTCTTCGACGGCTTCGGCGATCTCTTCGTTCAGCCCACGGGCGGCATCCAGTTTGGCCAGTTCCTCGGCCACGGTTAGGCGGGTCATGTCCACGTTGCCGGGATTGCGGATGCAGGGCGTGATGGCAACGTGGCGTTGCCCCTTCATATTTTCAAGTGTCTCCCAGCCGAGGGAATAGGAAATCTCCTCGCGCAGCGTCTCTTCGCCCGCATGGCCAAAGCGCAGCAGCAGATCGCGCAGCCGCGCGTGATCAGGGTCATCGCAGCGCATCGCCTCCAACCCGGTCTCGAAGGTCTCGATCAACTGCGGACAATCGACAAGGGCCACGAGGATCACCGCCTCGCGCAGATGCATGCCCACCTGCTCATCGCTCATCGCCACAAGGGCCGATGCTTTGGTGCTGGCCAGCGGGGCCAGCGGCGCGCCCCAAGCAGCGCCCTTGCCGCCTTTGCCCTTGCCCGACGCTTTGCCCCCGACGGGGCGGAATTCGGGCCGTTTCTTTTGCGGGCGGAACAGTTCCCACCGCAGGTCCTTGATCTCTTGCCCATAATGGCTGCGGATCGACGGGTCGCGGATCAGCTTGATCTTTTCGCGCAGGCTTTTGTCCAGCGCGGCCTTGCGTTCGGGGCTGTCGAAAACCTTGCCTTCGGTCTCACGCTGCCACAGCAGGCGCACCATGGGCAGGGCATTGTCCAAGAGCTTCTGCAAGGCCCCCGCCCCCTGCGCGCGCAGCAGATCGTCGGGGTCCTGCCCCTCGGGCATGACCGCGAAACGCAGGCTCTGCCCGGCCTCCAACAGCGGTAGCGCCAGATCGATCAGCCGCAGCGCCGCGCGTTGGCCCGCCGCATCGCCATCCAGCGTGATGATCGGCTCAGGCGCGATACGCCACAACATCTGCAATTGGTTCTCGGTGATCGCGGTGCCCAAGGGGGCCACCGCACCTTCGAACCCCGCCCCATGCAGGGCGATCACATCCATATAGCCTTCGGCCACGATCAGCGGCTGCCCCCGCCCTGCGGCGGCGCGGGCGTGTTTGACGTTATAAAGGCTGCGGCCCTTGTCGAAGAGTTCGGTCTCGGGCGAGTTGAGGTATTTCGCCTTATCCTCGGGGTCCATCGCGCGACCGCCAAAGGCAATCGCCCGGCCCCGCGCATCGCGGATCGGGAACATGATGCGCCCCCGGAACGTGTCATAGGGCTTGCCGCCTTTGGAGGAGGGTTTCGCCAGCCCCGCGCCGAGGATCAACTCATCCGCCACGCCCTTTGACTTGAGCGCATCCCAAAGCCCCTGCCAACTGTTCGGGGCGAAACCAATCTCCCAATGGGCCTGCGCCTGTTCCGACAATCCGCGCTTGGCCAGATAATCGCGCGCCGCCCCCGCCGCCCCGGTGCGCAGTTGCAGGCGGAACCATTGCACCGCTTGCTCCATCACCTCGGCCAGTTGCGTGCGCTTGTCGGCCTTTGCCTGCGCGCGGGGGTCTTGCTTCGGGATCGGCATGCCGACTTCGCGGGCGATGATCTCCACCGCTTCCATGAAGCTCACATTCTCGGTCTCGCGCACGAAAGAGATTGCATCCCCCTTCGCGTGGCAGCCAAAGCAGTAGTAGAATCCTTTGCGATCATCGACGTGAAAGCTGGCGGATTTTTCCTGATGGAAGGGGCACGGCGCCCACATGTCGCCCTTGCCCTGATTGGACTTTCGGTTGTCCCAAATGACCTTGCGCCCCACCACCTGAGACAGGCTGGCGCGGTCACGCAGTTCTTCCAAAAATCCGGGGGGCAGGCTCATGGCTTCATATACCGGCTGGGCCAGTTCAGAGTCCAGAGGAGGCGGCGCGGCAGCGGGCGGTAAAACGCCCCTTTTGCCGGGCAGCGCCCCCTGCCCGGCACGGCGTTGGTCAGCCTATTGGGCGAGGCACATTTCTTTCCACGCGGCGGCGAGATCGTTCTTTTTAACGTCGCGCATCTTCATCTCGTAAACCCAAGGGGTCACCAGCGGGATCGCGGTGTTAAAGCTTTCGGGCCATGTTGCCTTGGCCTTCACGGCGGCGGGGACTTGGCGCTCTTTCACGCGGTCGAGGCGGGCCTGCTGCACGGCGGCGACCACGGCGGCCTGATGCATGCAGCTCGTCTCTTTCTTCGAGGCCGCCAGCGCCGGGCCCGAGACCGCCATGCTGATCGCGGCCAATGCGGCGAAAATCGTTTTGTTCATGTCTATGCTCCGTTGTTTGCCTAACGGGGATTCGGGCCCCTGCCGGACAACCTAGCGCCGCGATGCCACCGCTTCCATAGCGCGGCGCAACTCCTGCACCAAAGTGGCGGCCATCGACCGATAGACCATCAACAAGAAGCCGGTGTCGGTGCGGGTGATCGCGCCGGGCATGTCGCGCAAGGGGCTGCGCAGAGTCTGACCGGGTTTGAAGGCCGCCGCGCGCAGGTCCACCGGGGCCAGCCGCGCCAGCACATCTTCGGCCCCCGGCCCCTGCAACTCCGCCACTGCCCATCCGTCCGAGACATCGACAAGGGCTGCATGTTCCGCCAGCGCCTCATCCGGTGCGGGCCCGACAAGCAGCGCCTCTTCCCGGCCAAACCAAAGGCATCGGACATCGCCCTTAGCGGTGCTCTGAAGCGGCTCCGGCAGGGCAACCCCATGGGCGGCCTCTAGCGTGTCCGACAGGCCAGCCGGATCAAACACGCCCAGCACGGTCAACTGGCCCAGATCGCGGGCCGCCATCGTCATGTCACTGATGTGCAGCGGGAGCAGATCGCCAAAGGGTGTTTGCGCTTTCAATTCAACCACGGGTCCGCCCTCCTTCAGGGTCCACAAAGACCGGGTCGCAGATCTCCACCTCCGCCTCGATTTCGCGCAGATGGTCGACCATGCGCATCACTTCCCCATGCCGTGCGCGGCCCCGGGTGACGAAGCCCAGCCCGATAAAAGTGCCAACATCTGGCGAAAAGCCGACCGAGGTCGTATGGCCTTGCGCATTCTCGCGGCTGGCCTCGGCCCCGGCCTCGAACAGAAACGCCCCTGCCGTAAGTTGTTTCACCGCGCCGACGGGCCGCAGCCCGACCAGTTGCGCGCGGTTTGGGTCGCGCAGGCCGGGGCGTTCGGACATGGTCTTGCCGATGCAATCCTTAGCATCCGACAGCATCCGCCCCATGCCGATATCCTCTGCCGTGGCGCGGCCGTCGATCTCTGCATGGGTGATATGGCCCTTTTCCAACCGCAGCACGTTGAGCGCCTCCATCCCATAGGCGCCGCCCTCCAACGCCTCGGCCCGCGCGACCAGCAGGTCGAACAGCGCCGCGCCATAGCGCGCGGGTGCGGCGATCTCATAGGCATGTTCGCCGGAGAAGGAGATGCGGAACAGCCGTGCCGCCACCCCGCCGAGCCGCACATCGCCGCAGGCCATGAAGGGGAAGCTCTCATTGTTGATCGGCTGCTCCAGCAGCCCGTTCAGCAATTCACGAGACTTCGGCCCTGCCACGGCGAATTGCGCCCATTGTTCGGTGACCGAAGACAGATGCACCTGCCATTCGGGGTGCAGACATTGCGTGACGAATTCCAGATGGCGCATCACCTCACCGGCAGCGCCGGTGGTGGTGGTCATCAGGTAATGCGCCTCGCTCAAGCGCGCGCAGGTGCCATCGTCCATGACGAAACCATCCTCGCGCAGCATCAGACCATAGCGCACCCTACCGACCTTCAAGGTGCTGAACTTGTTCGTATAAACCAGATCGAGCAGCTTGGCCGCATCCGGCCCCTGAATGTCCATTTTGCCTAAGGTCGAGACATCGCAGATGCCCACCGTCTTGCGGACAAAGCCGATCTCGCGGTCGCAGGACTGACGCCAATTGCGCTCCTGCCCGCGCGGGAAATAACTGGGGCGATACCACAGCCCCGCCTCCACCATCGGGGCGTTCATGGCAAGGCTGGCCGCGTGGCTGGTGGTCAGCCGTTCGGGCGCAAAGCCCTTGCCCTGCCCGCCCGCGCCCATCGCTGCAATCGCAACCGGGGTATAGGGCGGGCGGAAGGTGGTCGTCCCCGTCTCGGCAATGCCGCGCCCGGTGGCATCGGCCAGCACCGCCAGCGCCGCCACGTTGGAGTTCTTGCCCTGATCGGGGGCCATGCCTTGGGTCGTGTAGCGCTTCATATGCTCGACCGAGCGGAAGCTCTCTGCCGCCGCCTGCTGCACGTCCTTCACACAGACATCGTTCTGGAAATCCAGCCACGCGCGGCCCTTGCCCGGCACTGCCCAAAGCGGGGCAAGGCGGTAGGGCGCGTCATCGGCTTGCGGCAGATCGATGGGCACTGGCTTGCGGCCCAAAGCCGCCAGCGCGTCCCCTGCCGCCGCCACACCCGCCGCAAGGCAGCCGTGGGTCGAGAAACTGCCGTTGCAGGCCCCCGCCGCATGCATCCCCGGCACCACGCCGGGGGTCGGTACAAAGGCGTGGATCTCGGGCGACCACGTCGGTCGCCCGTTCATATGGCAGGTGAGATGCAGCGATGGGTTCCAACCGCCCGACATGGCCAGACAATCGGCCTGTATCTTATGCACGCCCCCGGCGGTGCGGATCGACACCGCCTCCAACTCCTTGCCGCCCGAGGTGTTGCAGACCACCGCCCCGCTCAGCACCGGGAAATCCGCGCCATCGCGGCTGATCCCCTCGCGACTGTCGATCAGTGCGGCCACATGCACGCCTGCCGCGGCCAGATCGCGGGCCGTGCGATGGGCGTCGTCGTTATTGCCGAAAACCGCGACCTGCTTGCCCGGCGCCACGCCCCAACGGTTGAGATAGGCGCGCACCGCGCCCGCGGTCATAATGCCCGGGCGGTCGTTGTTGGCGAAGGCCACGGGGCGCTCCAAAGCACCTGCCGCGAGGATGGATTGCTTGGCTGCGATGCGCCAGAAACACTCAAGCGGCGCGCCCTCGCCCCGCCGTGCGCGGTGTTGGTTGACCCGTTCCAACGCGCCGAACATGCCGCCGTCATAGGCGCCGGTCACCGTCGTGCGCGGCATCAGCCGCACATTGTCCATCGCCGCGAGTTCCGCGACCACGCCCACCGCCCATGCATGGCCCAGCTCACCTTCGACACGCTCGTTCTCGGCATTCAGCCGCCCGCCCATCAGCGCATCTTCGTCGGCGAGGATCACATCCGCCCCCGCCCGCGCCGCCACCAGCGCCGCCATCAGACCCGCCGGGCCTGCGCCGATCACCAAGAGATCGCAAAAGGCATAGGCTTTCTCATAGGCGTCCGCATTGGGCTGGCGGCTCAGCCGCCCGAGTCCTGCGGCACGGCGGATCACCGGCTCATAGACGCGCCGCCAAAAATTGCGCGGCCACATGAAGGTCTTGTAATAGAACCCCGCCCCGAGGAACGGCGACGCCAGATCGTTCACCGCCATGAGGTCAAGATCGAGGCTCGGCCAAGCGTTTTGGCTGCGCACCTGCAAACCTTCGTAAATCTCTTGCATGGTGGCGCGGACATTGGGCTCTGACGCGGGGCCGACGCCGGTGGTCACCAGCGCGTTCGGCTCTTCGCTGCCCGCGCTCAGCACCCCGCGCGGGCGGTGGTATTTGAACGACCGCCCCATCAGCCGCTGCCCATTCGCCAGCATGGCCGAGGCGACCGTATCGCCCGCAAAGCCCCCGTAGCGCCGCCCGTCGAAGGTAAAGCTGACCGGCGTCTCCCGGTCGATCAATCCGCGCCCTGCAATCCTCATGCCATGGCCCTTTTCACATCCGATGCCAATTCCACCGCCCGCACCGCATGGGTCACCGTATCGCGGGTGACGACAAGCCACGCCCCGCAGCCGGTCTCATGCTGCCACAGGTCGCGGGTCTCTCCCGCAGGGTTGTCGCGCAGGTGCAGATAGGCGTCCCAGTCCTCATCCGAGGCATCGGGCGCAGGCCGGGCCAAGGCGATGGCATCGCCGCGATAATAGAACTCCCGCCGATCCCGGCTGCCGCAGATGGGGCATTCAATCCGCATATTGGCCCTCCCTCAGTGCAAGTTGTGCTGAGACCCGGTGGCCTCTTCATCCATCAGGCCTTCGCCCGAACGGAACCGGTCGAGCCTGAAGCCCGCCGCCGTCTCATGGGGCTGCCCGGTGGCCATCAAATGCGCCAGCGCATAGCCCGAGGCAGGCACCGCCTTGAAGCCGCCGTAGCACCAGCCGCAGTCGACGAACAAACCCTCGGTCTCGGTCTTGTCGATGATCGGGCTGCCATCGGGCGTCATGTCCATGATCCCACCCCAAGAGCGCAGCACGCGGGCCTTGCCGATCATCGGCATCAGGGTCATCCCCGCCTCCATCACATGTTCCATCATCGGCAGGTTGCCGCGCTGCGCGTAGGAGGCATAGAAATCCAGATCGCCACCAAAGACCAAACCGCCCTTGTCGGACTGGCTGATATAGAAGTGCCCCATGCCAAAGCTGATCACATGGTCGATCACGGGCTTTAACCCTTCGGAGACGAAGGCCTGCAAAACATGGCTCTCAATCGGCAGGCGCATCCCGGCCATCGCCGCCACCTGCCCCGAGCGCCCTGCCGTGACGATCGCCACCTTCTTGGCCCGGATCGCCCCGCGCGTGGTCTGCACGCCGCGCACGCGGCCGTTCTCGATGTCGATGCCGGTGACTTCGCATTGTTGGATCAGATCGACGCCGCGCTGGTCCGCGCCGCGCGCATAGCCCCAAGCCACCGCATCGTGGCGCGCGGTGCCCCCGCGCCGGTGCAGCAACCCGCCGTGGATGGGAAAGCGCCCGTTGTCGTAATCCAGATAGGGCAGCAGTTTGCGCAGGCCGTCGCGGTCGAGCAGTTCCGCATCGTCGCCTTGGTTGATCATCGCATTGCCGCGCCGGGCCGAGGCATCGCGCTGCGCGTCGGAGTGAAACAGGGTGATCACGCCGCGCTGGCTGAACATCACGTTATAGTTCAACTCCTCCGACAGCCCCTCCCAGAGTTTCAGCGAATGGCTGTAGAACTCGGAATTGCCGGGCAGAAAGTAATTGCCGCGCACGACGGTCGTGTTGCGCCCGACGTTCCCCCCGCCGAGGTAGCCTTTTTCAAGCACCGCGATATTCGTCATGCCGTGGTTCTTGGCGAGGTAGTAAGCCGTGCTCAACCCATGCCCGCCGCCGCCGATGATCACCGCGTCATATTCCGCTTGCGGCTCTGGATCGCGCCATTGCGCCGTCCAACCCCGATTGCCGGTCAAGCCTTCGCGCAACACCCGCAGTCCTGAAAATCGCATCTTTCGCCTCCCCCGGTCTTGGCGCAGTCAAGCAACTTGGGGCGCAAGTATCAATGACCGAAAACGCCTCTCGCTCCCCCTCGGCCCCCAGACGGCAAAAAGGGGCGCAGGACGCCCCTTTTTCGGTCACTTCAAGAGAGGCGATACGCCCCTCAAAGCCCCTTGGCGTGATAGCTCGCCGCGACCTTTTCGATTGAGACGAGATAGGCCGCCGTGCGCAGATCATCGACATCGTCGCGGCTGTGCCAGACATGGGCCATCGCCTCATAGGCCGTGCGCATCGTGTCATCGAGACCGGAGCGGACCAATTCCAACTCCCCCGCACCGCGCAGGTACTTCTCTTTGAAGTCGGGGCTCAGCGTCCAGCCAAGGTCCTTATCCGCGCTCAGCCGCTCAAGCTCATCCACCACCAGTTGGTGACGTGATTCCTCGGCACGGCGCTGCATGCGGCCAAAGCGGATGTGGCTGAGGTTCTTGACCCACTCGAAGTAAGAGACCGTCACACCGCCTGCGTTGGCATACATATCAGGCACGATCACCGTGCCCTTCTTGCGCAGCACCTCATCCGCCCCGGCGGTCACCGGACCGTTCGCGGCTTCGATGATCAGGGGCGCTTGGATACGCTCGGCATTGGTGAGGTTGATCACCCCCTCCAGCGCGGCGGGGATCAGGATATCGCAATCCGCTTCCAGAAACTTGGCGCCATCCTCTTCGAACTTCGCATCGGCATAGCCTTTGATCGTGCCATGCCTTTCGATCCACTTATGCACCGCCTCGACGTTCAGCCCGTCTTCGCTGTGCAGCGCACCGTCGCGTTCGATGATCGCGGTGATCTTCGCGCCATCTTCTTCGCTGAGGAACTTGGCGGCGTGATAGCCCACGTTGCCGAGACCCTGAATGATGACCCGCTTGCCGTCGAGCTTGCCGGAAAGGCCCGCTTTCTTCAGGCCCTCGGGATCGCGGAAGAAGGCTTGCAGCGCATATTGCACGCCCCGGCCTGTCGCCTCGGTCCGGCCTTGGATGCCGCCCGCGTTGATCGGCTTGCCGGTGACACAGGCCACACCGTTGATGTCGGTGGTGTTCATGCGTTTGTACTGGTCCGCGATCCAAGCCATCTCACGCTCGCCGGTGCCCATGTCGGGGGCGGGCACGTTCTGCGCGGGGTGGATCATGTCGCGTTTGATCAGCTCATAGGCGAAACGCCGGGTGATCAGTTCAAGCTCATGTTCATCGTATTCGCGCGGATCGATGCAGAGCCCGCCTTTGGAGCCGCCAAAGGGCGCTTCTACCAGCGCGCATTTATAGGTCATCAGCGCGGCCAGCGCTTCGACCTCGTTCTGGTTCACGGCCATGGAATAGCGGATACCGCCCTTCACAGGCTCCATATGTTCGGAATGGACCGAACGGTAGCCGGTGAACGTATGCATCCGGCCCCGCAGACGCACGCCGAAACGCACCGTGTAGGTGGCGTTGCAAACGCGGATTTTCTCTTCGAGACCGGGCGGCAAATCCATTAGCGCGACCGCGCGATTGAACATCAGGTCCACACTGTCGCGGAAACTCGGCTCATTGGCTGGATTCATCGGTCTCTCCTCTTCTTGTCCGGTCGCGGTCCCTTTGTTTGCGGGCGCGACTCATCTGGCTGCCCTAGGGGCATGCAGTCGCACCGTAGGACGCCTCATAGCGGGGCGCGACCCAATTCCTCGCGATTTGCGAAACTTTATCAACCGTGGGTAGGGGCGGCCCGCGCCACCCTCCCCGCCCGGTGGAAATCGGCCGAAAATGCCCCCGAAAACCGGCCCCAAGCGCCGCCTATTGCCCCAGACGCGCCAAACTCTGGACACTTTCCCGCAGCACAACAGGGCAAGGCAAATGCCGCCCATTCCCTTTGGCGCCCGCAGGACGCCACAGGAAGAGAGGTTGATGACAATGCGCGATAGCACTCACAGTTCGGAAAATCCCCCGCAGCCCCTGCCCGCGCTGCTGCGCCGCTTCGCGCGCGAAGAAGACGGGCTGGTCACGGTCTTTGCCATTCTGATGATCCTGCTGATGATCCTCATGGGGGGCATCGGCGTGGACCTGATGCGCCATGAACGCGAACGCGCGAGGGTGCAGGCCGTGGCTGACCGCGCCGTGCTGGCGGCGGCGGACCTTGACCAAACGCTCAGCCCCGAGGCCGTGGCCCGCGATTATTTCGACAAGGCGGGGCTGGCCGAATATGTATCCAGCGTGACGGTCGACGAAGGGTTGAACTACCGCCGCGTCACCGTCGATGCCTCGCGCACGCTCAACACGATGTTCATGAGCAAGTTCGGCCAAGACCGGCTGCATGTCCCTGCCAAATCCACGGCGGAGGAAAAGGTGAACAAGGTCGAGATTTCCATGGTGCTCGATATCTCCGGCTCCATGCGGGAGAACGGCAAAATGGCCAACCTCCATGACGCGAGCGATGCCTTCATCGACACCGTGCTGAAGCCCGAAAACGCGGACCTGATCTCAATCTCCGTCGTGCCCTATACCGCGCAGGTCAACGTCGGGAAGGACATCATGGATGAGTTGAACGTCACCCAGCTGCATTCCTTCTCCCATTGCGTTGATTTCGACGACAGCGAGTTTGACCTCACCGCCATCAGCCAGACCCGCAGCTATGAGCATATGCAGCACTTCGAGGCGGGCTATAGCTGGAACGGTTATCACCGCGACAACACCGGCCGTTATGACAACATCTACAACCCCGGCTGCCCGAAGCAGGATTACGAAGAAGTCGCGCCCTATTCGCAGAACGCCGCCGCGCTGAAAGCCCGGATTTCCAATTTCCAGCCCCGCGCGAACACCGCCATTCATCTGGGCATGAAATGGGGCGTGGCGCTGCTCGACCCGTCCTTCCGCGCGATCAATCAAGCCATCGGCGGCGATGCGGCTTTCCAAGGGCGCCCGGCTGACTACGGCGATATCGACACGCTGAAAACGGTGATCCTGATGACCGACGGGGTGAACGTGACCACCCGCCGGATCAACCGCCAAGTCTATGCCAACCGGGACCACTACCGCCATTGGAGCGATTACCCCTTCTACTGGTGGCTGAACCGCAATGTCCGCTCAAGCGAGCGTCACCGCTGGTATTGGACGAAATACAGCGCATCGCAGGCCGATACCCTGCTCGACAACATCTGCGATGCGGCCAAGGCCAAGGGCATCGTAATCTGGTCGATCGGCTTTGAAGTGACCGACCATGGTGCATCGGTGATGAAGAACTGCGCCTCCTCCGACAGCCATTTCTTCCGCGTCGAAGGGGTGGAAATCGTCAGCGCATTCGAGGCCATCGCCCGCCAGATCAACCAGTTGAGGCTGACGCAATGATACAGCGCTACATCAAAGCATGGCGCCGGTTTCGGGGCGATGAAGATGGCTCGGCCATGTTGATGGAATTCGCCATCCTGTCGCCGCTCCTGTTCGGCTGCCTGCTCATGTCTGTTGAGATGAGCTTTTACGCCATCCGCCACATGTTCCTTGACCGGGGGCTCGACATGACGGTGCGCTACATCCGGCTGAACACCAATACCCCGATGACGCATCAGACCATCAAGGACAAAATCTGCGAGGCCGCGATCTTTTTGGATGACTGTGAAGAGACCCTGCGCCTTGAGATGATCCGCGTGGACCCGCGCAATTTCGCCAGTTTCGACCAGTCGCCCGATTGCGTCGACACTTCCGAAGACCCCAGACCGGTGCGCGGCTGGACCCTTGGGGTCGAGCATCAATTGATGCTGCTGCGCGCCTGCGCGCGGTTTGAGCCCTTCTTTCCGACCACCGGCCTTGGCTATGCCCTTGAGAAAGACGGCGCAGGCCGTGTTTCCATGGTCTCAAGCGCGGCCTTCGTACAGGAGCCGAATTAATGCGCGCTCTCCGCAGTTTGCTGGCCCAGTTCAAAGGGCGCGAAGACGGCTCCATCGCCGTTGAGACGGTGATCATGTTGCCGCTGATGTTCTGGGCCTATTTGGCCATGTATTCGACCTTTGACACCTTCCGGATGTACAACCTTAACCAGACGGCGGCCTATACCGTAGGCGATGCCATCTCGCGCGAGACGCAGGCGATTGACGCGGATTATCTGCGCGGGATGCAACAGCTTTTCGAGTATCTCACCCGCGGCACCGGGCAAACGGCCCTTCGGGTCAGCTCAATCTGGTATGATCAGGCAAACGACCGCTACCACGCGGATTGGTCGCAGGTGCGCGGAACGGTCCAGCCATTGACCAGCGACGATGTGCGCAATTGGCATGACAAGCTGCCCGTCATGCCCAACAACGAACGCGTCACGCTGGTTGAGACATGGCGTGACTTCGAGCCGCTGTTCAAAACCGGGTTGGAGCGGCGCGACATTCACAACTTCGTCTTCACCCGCCCGCGCTATGCGCCACGCACGGTCTGGTCGGACGGTTAAGCGGCCTCACGCTCGGCCAGTTTGGCGCGGATGATCTCGGCGATGAGCTTGGTTTCATTGGCCGGGGTCATGCCGCCCACGCCGATCCGGCGGCCAAGGCTCCACCACAGGCCCAAGCGCCAGCCTCGCGCCACGCGGCGGTTGGTCTTGAGCAGGAAACCGTTCGAGGGTTTGACCGCAAACGCACCCTGATCAATGCGCGCGATCTCGTCCATGCGGACGATCACCCGGCCATCTGCATCGCGCAGCGCCTCTTCGGTCAGTTCCACCGCGCTGGCGGTGGCGCGGCGCATCACCTCGGCAATCGCGATAAAGCCCAGCCCCATCAATACCAGCACGGTCTGCCAGACCGGATCGGGCGAGCGGGTTAGCGCGGAGTAGATCAGCAACAGCCCCAGCCCCGCCAGTGACAACAGCCCCACCGCCCGCCGCGCGGGTGACGCCTTGGCCGTGGCCAGCACGGTTTCCGCGCCGCTGTGGATGCTGTGAGGGGTATCGGTCATGGGCCGGGCTTTCTAAGAGGCAAGAGGTCGGTTAACGCCGCCCCCTGCCGGGGTCATTCGCCCTCGGCCTAGCCCGCCGTCCGGCAAAGGGCAAGACCGGGCAGCGGCGGCGCCCGGCCAGCTCACCGTTCGGGCTTGCCGTCGCGTTTGCCTTTCTTGCGCGGCGGCCCCGCTTCCAGCCGCTGTTGCAACTTGTCGGCATAGTCTTGACGGGCGGCGGCATCCATCGCGCTGACCTCGGCCAACCAAGCGTCATGGGCGACCTGCTGAACACCCGCGGCGGCCTGCCCTTGGGCGGCGAGCACCGCGGCGGCCACATCCGCCTGAAACGGCTCGGCCCGAAGCGCGGCAAGCATTTCGTCGTAAAGCGCGCGCCGCGCTTCCCGGTCGAGGTGATGCGCCTTGCCGCTGGCGCGCATTTTGCCGTGCAACCCGCGCCGCGCCTCTGGCGGCAGCGCCTGCACATAGGGCGAGGCATAGCTGCGCAACCCCGGCAAATCACCCCCGCCATGCGGCCCCGGCCCGCCGTGACGCCACATCGCCCCGCCAAGCGCGCCGAGGATCATCACGTTCAGCGCAAGCGACAGGCCAAGGGCCACCCGCATGAGGCGCCTGCGCCGCGGTGTCGGATCCTGTGTCATCTCAACTTTCCTCCATGTCCCAGCCAAATCCACCGAATTCGCTGCCCGTGTCAGCCGCCGTGAGGTCCGAGGTCTCGGTCTCCCATGTGCCGGTCACGAACTGCCCGGCCAAATCCGGCATGCCCTCGGGCGGTGCCACGCCGACCCAAACCCCGACAGCCGCGGCAGTGGCAAGACCGCTCAGCCCCGCCGCACCGCCCAAAAGTTGCCAGAGCGCTTGATGCCACGGCTGGCGCGGCGCTTTGGGCATATGCGCTTCGGCATCGGCCAGAACGCGCGCCTGCAAACCGGCCGAGACCTGTGGCGGATTGGCCCGTGCTGCGGCAAAGAAATCTTCCAGATCGTCGACGTCACTCATTTTCAAACCCCAATGCGTCCCGTTGTGCCGACAGTTGCGCGGCCAATGCCCGTTTGCCCCGCGCGGTCAGGCTTTCCACCGCTTCGACCCCGATGCCCAGCACCTCGGCGATCTCGGGATTGGCCATACCGTCGATATGGCGCAACACCACCGCTTGCCGCTGGCGGTCGGGCAAAGTGGCCAGCGCCTGTTGCAGCGCGTCCACACGGGCGGCCTGCTGCATCTGCTGCGCGGCACCGGGGGTCGGATCGGCAGGTTCCGCCACATCATCGAGCCCGGACACCCCCGCCCCCCGGCGGCGCAGACGATCGGTGCAGAGGTTAGCCACGACACGGTAGAGCCAAGTGGTCACCTTGGCTTCGCCCCTGCGCCACTTCGGCGCCTGACGCCAAAGCCGCAGCATCGCCTCTTGGGCCACATCCTCGGCCTCGGCCCGGTCACCGAGCACCCGCAGCGCATGGCCGTGGAGGCGCGGCACCAGCCGCGCGGTCAGCAACCGCGCCGCCGCCGCATCGCCATTGGCATAGCGTTGCAACAACTCGGCATCCGCATCTTGCTGCGCGTTGGGCAAATCCTGCATCCCGTCCATGGCTAAGGTCCGGGCGCGCCATGATCAAGCGCGCCCGAGGCTTCATTTAATCGCGCTGCGGCTTGTCATGGTCCATTTTGTCACCCTTGTGGTGCCGTTTGCCATGCATTTTTTTCG
>NZ_SZNL01000012.1:60217-102805 GCF_005068605.1 Sulfitobacter sp. 15WGC
TTTTTTTTCGCCGCTTCGAACTCTTCGGCGCTGACGCTGCCGTTGCCGTCTTTGTCCAGACGCTCGAACATCTTGGCCGGATCGTGGCGCTGCGTCATCTCTTCCATCGAGAGTTTGCCGTCGTCATTGGCGTCCATACGCTCGATCATGCGGGCGCCCTTGTCACCGCCCTTATGACCGTGCTTGCCGCCCTCTTTGCCGCCGCGCTTGCCACCGTGTTTATCGCCCATGGCTTCCAATTCGGAAGCGTCGAGGCTGCCGTTGCCATCGGTGTCGAAACGCTCAACCATCTTGGCGGCGCGATCGGCGCGGCGTGCATCGCCTGCGGCCTTCAGCTCTTCGCCGGTCACGAAACCGTCGCCATCGGCATCAACCTTGGCAAAACGCGCCTCGGCATGGGCCTGAAACTCTGCCTGCGTGATCGCACCGTTGCCATCTGCGTCAAGCTGCTGGAACCGGTCCTGCCCGCTTGGCTGGGCGGTGGCGGCCACGGCACCCACGGCCAACAATCCGCTGAGGGCTGCGATCTTCATATTGGTACGAATGGTCATCTTGATACTCCTCGTTTTTTAAAGATCGTCTCACGCTTTTGCGCCGCGATCACAGGGTCAAACGGCGGGGCCCGAAACTTCCGTCGCAGGTTTTCAAACTTTTTTCGAGAAAATCGGCCAAGCCCCACCCTGCGCGACATGGCGCCGCAACGGCAACCTCCGGTCTTTTCATTTCACGCCCCAGACTGCATCTATCCCTCAACCAGAGGATCGCCCCATGTCACAAACCCAGCAATTGTCCCCCGACACCGCAGAGACCGACGCCAGCGAAGAGCGGCCCCGCCTGCCTGCCATGCTGCGCGGCTGGCGTGGCAAATGCCCCTCCTGCGGGGGCGGAGAGCTGCTGCATGGCTATCTGAAGGTAAACGACGACTGCGCGGTCTGCCGTCAGGAGTTCCACCACCACCGCGCCGATGACGGCCCGGCCTATCTGACGATTCTGTTGGTCGGTCACCTTTTGGCACCGGGGCTGCACATCGCCTATGTTGTCTGGCGGCCCGAACCTCTGACCCTGTTCACCATTTTTGCGGTTGGCTGCACGGCGCTGTCGCTTTACCTTCTGCCCAGACTGAAGGGGGCCATGATCGGCTTTCAATGGGCCAAAAGGATGGGCGGCTTCGGCCGGTCAAGCTAAGGCGGCCTGCCCTTCGGCCCCTGACTGCCGGAGCGCTACCGCATGACCATCGACAAGACCAAAATCCGCAACGCCGCCACGGTGATCGTGCTGCGCGACCGCCATGAGACCCCGCATATCCTGATGGGCCAACGCGGGGCCAAGGCGGCCTTCATGCCGAATAAATTCGTCTTTCCCGGCGGGGCGGTGGACGCGGGTGATGCCGATGTGCCCCTTGCCGCACCGGTGAACGCGCTTTGCCACGGCAGGCTCTGCGATGATGCCGAGCCGTCGCTCGCCCATGCCATCGCCGTTGCCGCCATTCGTGAACTTTGGGAAGAGACCGGTCTGGTGCTGGGCCGCAAGGGCGCATGGCAGGGGGATGTGCCGCCCGACTGGCAGAGCTTTGCCGCCACGGGCCATTTGCCCGATGCCTCTGCCCTGCAATTCGTGTTTCGCGCCCTGACCCCGCCGGGCCGCCCACGCCGCTTCGACGCGCGGTTCTTTCTGGTGGATGCCGACGACATCGCCAGCGACCCCGATGATTTCGATGCCGCCTGTGATGAGCTGTCACATCTGCAATGGGTGCCGCTGAGCCGGGCGCGGTCTTTCGACATGCCCTTCATCACCGAGGTCGTATTGGCCGAGGTCGCCGCCCGGGCGCGCGACACCAGCCCGCCTGCCTCGGTCCCGTTTTTCAAGAACAACGACGAAGAAAGCCTGTTCCTGCGTCTGCATGGCCGCCCGATGACGGGCTAGGTCACCAAAACCAGCATCAGGATCGAGACCGCCAGCACCGCCATGCCAGCCCACTCCCGGCGCGAAATTCGCTCGCGAAAGAACAGGGTCGTGGCCGCGATGCTCAGCATCAGTTCCACCTGCCCCAAGGCTTTCACATAGGCCGCGTTTTGCAAGGTGAAGGCGATGAACCAACAGAGCGACCCGCCCATCGAGGTCAGACCGATCCAAACCGCCACCCGCCGCGCGGCCCAGACCCGGCGCATTTGCCCCGGTTCGCGCAGGCGCAGCCAAAGGGCCATGATCAGCGTCTGCATCAGCACCACCGCCGCCAGCGTCACCCCTGCCCGCAACAGCGGATCGCCCGAGGCCACGGCGAGCGAGGCGCCGCGATAACAGACCGCCGAGATCGCGAAGAGAAAACCCGAGGCGATGCCCAGCCCCGCCGCACGGTTGCGCAGATCGCTAAGGCGCAGCCCCTGCGCCTCGGCCCCGCCGGACAGAAGCAGCAGCCCCAGCACGCCAAGGGCGATGGCCGCAAAGCCCGCGCCCGAGACGCCCTCGCCCAGCACGATCCAGCCCATCAGAACGGTCTGAATCACCTCGGTCTTCTTGAAAGTGATGCCCACGGCGAAATTGCGCTGCTTGAACAACAGCACCACGCAGACCGTCGCCATGATCTGCGCCGTGCCGCCCATCGCCCCGTACAGCCAGAAGCCCGCCCCAAGCGGCGGCACCCCCTGCCCGCTCAGCGCCAGATAGAGCGGCAGCAACAGCGCCACGAAGGGCGCGGAATAGAGAAACCGCGAAAAGGTCGCCCCGCCTGCCGAAAGCGTATCGGTCGCCAGATGTTTTTGCAGCATGAAGCGCCCGGTCTGAAAGACGGCGGCGGCGAGGGTGACGAGGATCCACAGATCGGGGGCGAAAGCACTGTCCATAACAGCCTATAGGCCGAAGGCGGGCGGCAGGGCCAGTGCCTTAGGGTCTCATCTCTAGGGCCCCGAGGTCATAGCCGTTGAAGGCCAAGATCTCCTGCGCGGCGGCGATCCGGTCCGCCCCGCCTGTCGCCTGACGGTCGAGGATCCAGCCATATCCGCCATCGGGGCTGCCGATGACCGCCGTGCGGAAGCCTTCGTCGACCCAAAGCACCCAGAAAGGCCGCTCGGCCCCGCCGACGGCGGCTCGCATCATGTAACGGCCCGGCCCCTCTGCGCTCAGCGCCCAAAGGGTGCGGGTGTTGCGGCATCCGGCGCTGTCGCAGGTCTGGCGCTGTTCGATCAGGGTCGGCCCTTCCGGCGCGAAGGTCACGGCCTTCAGGTCGGCGTCACCGGGGAATGCCGCCCGGACCTGCCACTCGCCGCCAAAACGCGCCGCGTCATAGCGGCTGGTGGCCCCGATCAAAGCCTCCGCATCGCGAAACCCGGTCTGCGCGGGCGCGCCTCGCCGCCGCTACACGCCGCGAGGGCGCCCAACAGCAGCAACATGCCCCCCCGCCGCGCCAAATGCATCCCGAAGCGGGCCATCAATAGGGCATCGGATGGGCTTTATGCGCCGCGTCGAGATCGGCCATCACCTCATCGCTCAAGGTCAGCTCCGCCCCGCCAAGCGCCACGTCAAGCTGCTCAAGGCTGGTCGCGCCAAAGATGACCGAGCCCATGAAGGGCCGTGTCGCACACCATGCCAGCGCCATCTGCACCGGATCGAGCCCATGTTTCTCAGCTACATTGAGATAGGCCGCGACCGCCTCAAAGGCGCGGGGGGTGACCCGACCGCCCAGATCTTCGTTCAGCGACAGGCGCGACCCGGCGGGGATCTTCCCGCCCTGATATTTCCCGGTCAGCAACCCCGCGGCCAGCGGAGAGAAGGCCAGCATGTCAATCTGCTCATTGACGCAGGTCTCGGACACATCGGTATCGGCCAGTCGGCACATCAGCGAATATTCGTTCTGCACCGAGATCGGGCGCGGCCCGCCCACCCGTTCGGCCACGGCGGCCCATTGGGTCAGCCCCCAAGCGCTTTCGTTGCTAAGGCCGAAGGCGCGGATCGTCCCGCGTTCGACCTCACGTTGCAGCACGCCAAGCGTGTCTTCCATATGCGCAATGGTCTCGGCCCGGTTCTGGTTCGACGGGTCGTAGTGCCAATTCTTGCGGAACATATAGCTGCCGCGGTTGGGCCAGTGGAATTGATAAAGGTCGATGTAATCCGTCTGCAAGCGCTTCAGCGAACCTTCGATGGCGCCGGGGATCGTGTCGGAGGAAATCGGCGCACCCTCGCGGGCGTGCTGCATCCCCTCGCCGGAGTGTTTGCTGGCCAGAACCACCTCGTCCCGCCGCTTGTCGCGGGCGAACCACTGGCCGATGATCTCTTCCGTCCGGCCAATCGTCTCGGCGCTGATCGGGTTCACGGGGTACATCTCGGCGGTGTCGATGAAGTTGATCCCGGCCTCCAGCGCGCGGTCGATCTGCGCATGGCCCTCCTCGGCGGTGTTCTGGGTGCCCCATGTCATGGAGCCCAAACAGAAATGCGAGACCTCGATATCGCTAGAGCCGAGCTTTTTCATCTTCATCTTTTGGTCCTCGCTTGTGTTTTGCCCGCAACCTAGCCGCCTGCCCGGCCTTCGCAAGGGCAATTGGCCCGCGCCGATCCTAGCACCCCGACAAAAGCGCGGCCTCGGTGCTTTCGGCCTTCCGTTTGGGCAGCAATGGACGCAATCTGCGCCCATGCGCCTGCTCATATCCTTCGCCGCCCTGTTCTTCTCGGTCATCCTTCTGCAACTCTCCACCGGGGGTGTGGGGCCGATCGACGTGTTGTCAGGCGCGCAGCTTGGGTTCAGCCGACAGGAAATCGGTATGCTCGGCTCGGCCCATTTTCTGGGGTTCTTCATCGGCTGCTGGTGGGCGCCTCGGTTGATGGGCAGCGTCGGCCACAGCCGCGCCTTTGCCGCCTTCACCGCCGCCGGATCAATCGGCCTGATGGCGCATATGATGGTGGTGGACCCTTACGCATGGGGGCTGATGCGTGTCGCGTCAGGCATGTGCGTGGCGGGCTGCTATACGGTGATCGAAGCATGGATGCAGGCCAAGGTCACCAATGAGACCCGCGGGCGCACCATGGGCGTTTACCGGGTGGTGGACATGAGCGGCTCGCTCGCCGCGCAGTTGATCGTGGGCGTGCTCGCCCCGGCGTCTTACGTCTCTTACAACCTGCTGGCCATCGGCTGCTGTGCTGCCCTCTTGCCGCTGACGCTGACCAAGGTCCGCCCGCCCGAAACGCCCAGCCAGCCACGGCTGCGCCCACGCCTCGCCTTTGACCGCTCACCGCTGGCGGCGGCGGGGGTCATCGTGGCCGCCGTCTCCAGCGCGTCTTTCCGCATGGTCGGGCCGATCTACGGTCAAGAAGTCGGCCTCAGCGCGCCGCAAATCGCGTGGTTCCTTGCCGCCTTCGTGCTGGGCGGTGCGCTTGCGCAATACCCCATGGGGATGCTGGCCGATAAGTTCGACCGCCGCTGGGTGCTGATCTGGCTCTCGGTCGCTGCGATGGGCGGCTGTGCGGTCACCGTGATGGGCGCGGGCTATGGCACGGCGGGGATCATGCTCTCGGCCGGGCTTTTCGGCGCCACGACCTTTCCGATCTATTCGGTCTCTGCCGCCCATGCCCATGACTTTGCCAGTTCCGACGAGCGGGTAGAGCTTTCCGCCGCCCTGATGTTCTTTTTCGCTCTGGGTGCCATCGGCGCGCCCTATCTCGCCTCGGTCCTGATCGACAATTTCGGCGCGGCGGCGCTTTTCGCGATGATCGCGGCGGCGCATGGGGGGTTGGTGGTCTTTGGCCTTGCCCGGATGCGCGCGCGCCCCACCTTGGCCGAGCGGACGCCCTACGTCTACGCGCCACGGACCAGCTTTCTCATCGGGCGGCTCTTGGGCCGCGCGCGGGACCGCGACTGACCGGTCCCGTCTTTTGCTGGAACTGGCGCAGCCCTTGCGATAAGGCTGCGCCAAGCACGGGAATATTTATATGACACGCCACCTCATCACCTCCGCCATCCCCTATATCAACGGGATCAAACATCTGGGTAACCTCGTGGGCAGCCAGCTGCCTGCGGACCTCTACGCGCGCTATCAGCGTGGCCGGGGGCAGGATGTTCTGTTCCTCTGCGCCACGGACGAGCACGGCACCCCCGCCGAGCTTGCCGCCGCGAAAGCGGGCAAACCGGTCGATGAATATTGCGCCGAGATGTATGAAACACAGGCCCGCATCGCCGAAGGGTTCGGCCTGTCCTTCGATCACTTTGGCCGCTCGTCCAGCCCGCAGAACCGCAAGCTCACGCAGCATTTCGCAGGCGCGCTGGCCGACCGCGGGCTGATCGAAGAGGTCTCCCAACGGCAGATTTATTCGCCGACCGACGGGCGCTTCCTGCCCGACCGCTATGTCGAGGGCACCTGCCCCAACTGCGGCTTCGAGGATGCGCGCGGCGATCAATGCGACAATTGCACCAAGCAACTCGACCCCGAGGACCTGATCAACCCGCGCTCGACGATCTCGGGCGCCACTGATCTGGAGATGCGCGAGACGAAGCACCTGTTCCTCAAGCAAAGCCAACTCAAGGACGAGCTCGACGCTTGGATCGACAGCAAGACCGACTGGCCCGTGCTGACCACCTCCATCGCCAAGAAATGGCTGCATGACGGCGACGGGCTGCAAGACCGTGGCATCACCCGCGACCTGAGCTGGGGCGTGCCGGTGAAACGCGGCGATCAGGATTGGCCGGGCATGGAAGGCAAGGTCTTTTACGTCTGGTTCGACGCGCCCATCGAATACATCGCCTGCGCGCAGGAATGGGTCGATGCGGGCAAAGGCGTCGATTGGGAAAGCTGGTGGCGCACCGACCGCGGCGCCGAAGACGTGCGCTACACCCAGTTCATGGGCAAGGACAATGTCCCCTTCCACACGCTCAGCTTCCCCGCCACGATCAAGGGCTCGGGCGAGCCGTGGAAGCACTGGTGGATTACATCAAGTCCTTCAATTACCTCAATTATGACGGCGGTCAGTTCTCCACCTCGCGTGGGCGCGGCGTCTTCATGGATCAGGCGTTGGAAATCCTGCCGGCGGATTACTGGCGCTGGTGGCTCTTGAGCCATGCGCCTGAGACCTCGGATGCCGAATTCACTTGGGAAAATTTCCAAGCCTCGGTGAACAAGGATTTGGCCGACGTACTGGGCAATTTCGTCAGCCGGATCACCAAGTTCTGCCGCTCCAAATTCGGCGAAGCGGTGCCCGAGGCCGGCGAATACGGCGAGGCGGAACAGGCGCTGATCGAAGACATCACCGCCCGCGTCGCCCGTTACGAGACGCTGATGGAGGCGATGGAGGTCCGCAAGTCCGCCGCCGAACTGCGCGGCATCTGGGCGGCGGGCAACGAATATCTGCAAGCCCAAGCGCCTTGGACCACCTTCAAGACCGACCCCGACCGCGCGGCGGCGCAGGTGCGGCTGGCGCTGAACCTGATCCCGCTCTACGCCGTGCTTTCCGCACCCTTCATCCCCACGGCCTCGGCCTCGATGCTGGCGGCGATGAAGGTCGAAGACATGCCCTGGCCCGACGATGTGCCCGCGGCCTTGGGCAAGCTTGCCCCCGGCCACGGCTTTGAAGTGCCCGAAGTGCTTTTTGCCAAGATCAGCGATGAGGACCGCGAAAGCTGGGCCGAACGTTTCGCCGGTAAGCGCGACTGATCAGAAATGTCGGAACAGCGGCGCGGGTTGTGCGCCGCTGTTTCGTTCTACGGCGAAGGCGCTCGGCTAACCGCTCCGCGCGCGCTTTCCGCCTGAGACCGCGCGCACCGGCCCCACGCCATTCGCCGCCGCTTCGACACCCCGAAACCGGACGCCATGCCGCCGCCCCTCGGGATCCCGCTCCGCCGTGAGCCAGCCGTGGACAATGCGGGCCGTCTCTTCCCCCGGGTGCATCTGAAAGCCGCCCTGCGGCGCCAGCCCCTCAAGCGCCTGCGCCCAAAGCGTGCCGATCTCAGCCCCATCGCAGAGCCGCGGCCCGAACAGATCGCTGATATGCTGCCCGATCAGGCAATCCCCCAGCCCATAGGTGACACCGCAGGCCGCCTCATTGGCATGGCAAACGCGCCCATCGGGAGAGAATACCACGTCGATTTCGGCCATATCGGCCTTGACCGGGGATAGGATGGCCTCACCCGCGGCCCCCTTCCCGCCCGCGGGGCCGGGAGAGGGCACAAGCGCTCCGCGAAGCCCTCCCTTGGGCCGACCATCAAGGTTCTGCCTAAACATGCGCCGCTCTGCCGCGAAAACGATGGAGATGAGCGGGAGTTGCCCTGAGGTAAGGCTGTCCTCCCCAGCAGCGGTATCTCCGTCTGACATGCTCACCCTCTCACGCGGCCCGTCGAGCCTTGCCGCGCCGCACCACCCAACGGAGCCCAGCATCCGAGCAACATAGCCCCGCAGGCAAAAAACCATGCGCCGTAAGAGGTTAAACGATCGCCCTCCTTTCCCTGAACCTGCCATCTGCCGCCTCTACCTCGTCCCGCCCCACTGCCGACCTTGGGAGAGGATTAGCGGCAAGGTCTTACCACGGAGTTAAAAAATGTAGGCACAGTGTGAACTTGCGAGAGACTTATTTTCGCCCTATTCCGACAGCAATTAACCAAGTGTTAATATCAGATAGGATAAAGATGTTCCGGGTCGCCCATACAATTCATCACGATCACGACCTCGGGCTCGTGCTGCTTGCAGCACTTCTTTGTATCTTCGGCAGCTGGGTGGTGGCACGGCTCTATCGGCATGTGCTTGAACAGCCGCGTCGCCAGGCGTTGATCTGGTGCTATCTGACCGCGATGACAGCGGGGGTGACGATCTGGTGCACCCATTTCATCGCGATCCTTGCCTATCAGCTCGACGCGCCGGCGACGTTCCATTTCTCGCTCACCTTCCTGTCGCTGATCATCGCCATCGTCGGCTCGATCTTGGGCGTCGTCATCGCCGGGCTGCTCAAATCCCGACGGGCCACGGTTCTGGGCGGGACGATCTTTGGGCTGGCGATTTCGGCCATGCATTACACCGGCATGGTGGCCTATCGCGTGCAGGGCGCGATCCATTGGGACATGGGGTATCTGACCGCCTCCGTCATCATCGCGGTCGTCCTTGCAACCCTCGCGCTTGGCGCAGCGGGCCGTGGGGGCAAGGGCAGCGTGGTGTGGATGACCGCGCTTTTGGCGATGGCGATCATCCTGCTCCATTTCACCGGCATGGCTGCTTTTCAGGTCACCCCGCTGGCCGCGCAGCCGCTTTACGCCAACCCAGTTGAATATAGATTAATCGCGCTGATCATCGCCGGCACCGCCGCCATCATCGCGCTGGCCGCGCTCTTTAGCTATGTTGTCGAAAACCGCACTCGCAACGAAAGCGTCGAGGAACTGCGAAAGGCCCGCGATGCCGCCGAAAGTGCCAGCCGGGCGAAATCGGAATTCATGAGCGTGCTCAGCCACGAATTGCGCACCCCGCTGACCATCGTGATCGGCTACGCCAGCTTCCTGTCGGAACTCAAACGCCACAACCTCGCCAAGCTGGGCCCTGAGGAGCATCCCGGGTCCGAGCATTTCAGCAAAATGGGTGATCAGGCGGAACTCTACGGCCAGCGCATCAAATTCGCGGGCGGGCAATTGTTGACCATTATCAACGACATCCTCGACTATACGAATATGGAGTTGAACGACCTCGCGCTCGACAAGACGGCCTTCGACACCCGCGCGCTTTTGGAGGAAGTGGTCGAAGAGCACCACGGCGCCGCGCATGACAAGACCGCTACGCTGCATATCGACACCCCGCCGCTCACCGTCACCGCTGACCGCCGCCGCAGCCTGCAACTGCTGGGCCATATCGTCGGCAATGCGCTGAAATTCTCTAAGGCGCGGGACATCTATCTGCGCGCGCGCCTGCACGCGGGCGGGTTTGTTTTCGAGGTCGAAGACAATGGCGTCGGCATCGCCGCGCAGGATTTGGACCGCATTTTCGAGGCTTTCACCCAGATCGAAGACGCCGATGACCGCGCCGAGGGCGGCACCGGGCTGGGGCTGGCGATCTGCAAGAAACTGGCCCTTGCCCATGGCGGCGACATCACGGTCAAAAGCACGCTTGGTCAGGGCACGACCTTTACCGTCTTCATCCCCGGCGCCACGCAATTGGCAGAGCCTGCGACGCTGGCCCAAGCAAGCTAAGCCTTTGAAAACAGTGGTGCGGGCGGGGGGGACTCGAACCCACACGGGGCTACGCCCCAACAGATTTTAAGTCTGGTATGTCTACCATTCCATCACGCCCGCATCGGGGCGCACAATAAGCATCACGCGGGCGGTGTAAATGGGCGAATGCCCCCGGCCCCATGGTTCTGGCACGATGCTTCAGGCCGTATCGGCCAGCATGGTTTCCTTCACCGCCTCCATCGCCACATAGGTCGAGGTGCTGGCCACATGCGGCAGGGTTGAAATCACCTCCCCCAGAAAGCGACGATATTCTGACATGTTCCGCGTGCGCACCTTGATCAGATAGTCGAAATGGCTCGCGATCATATGGGCCTGTTCGATCTCTGGCACCTTAGCCACGGCAAGGTTGAAGGCCCGCAAGGCCGCCTCGCGCGTGTCGTTCAGGCGCACCTCGACAAAGGCGACATGATCCAGCCCCAGCCGGATCGGGTCCAAAAGGGCGCGATAGCCAAGGATCACGCCGCTTTCCTCCAACCGGCGCAGACGCGCTTGGGTGGGGGATTTCGACAGGCCGATGCGGCGGGCAAGATCGGTGATGCTGATGCGCCCGTCCTCGGCCAACACCGATAGAATCGCGCTGTCGAACCGGTCCAGATTGAAAAGTTCATTTGACATGCGGTGACCCTCTCGTTCAGTCCCAACGACTATCATGACAGACATATTAAGTCGATTAGCCTGCTCAACATGCGGTATTCTGGTCCAAACATCAACTGGAGCTTGCCATGGCCCTCGATCACGCCCCCGCCCTTCGCCAAACCATCGACGCGCGCACCTATGCTGAGCCTGACGCGCTGCTGACCGAGCTCAAGGCGCAGGCCGATCTTTCGCCCGAGGACCGCGCCAAGATCACCGCCGATGCTGCGGGTCTGGTGCGTGACATCCGCGGCACCTCGGCCCCCGGCATGATGGAAGTCTTCCTTGCCGAATATGGCCTCAGCACCGAGGAAGGCGTGGCGCTGATGTGTCTCGCCGAGGCGCTGCTGCGCGTGCCGGATGCCGAGACCATCGATGCGCTGATCGAAGACAAGATCGCCCCGTCGGACTGGGGCCGCCACATGGGGCATTCGACCTCGAGCCTTGTCAACGCCTCGACATGGGCGCTGATGCTGACGGGCCGCGTGCTGGATGATGACCAGCCCGGCCCGGTGCGCCACCTGCGGGCGGCGATCAAACGTCTGGGGGAGCCGGTGATCCGCACCGCCGTCAGCCGCGCCATGCGCGAGATGGGCCGCCAGTTCGTGCTGGGCGAGGACATTCAGGCCGCGATGAAACGCGCCCGCGGCATGGAGAAGAAGGGCTTCACCTATAGCTACGACATGCTGGGCGAAGCCGCGCGGACCGAGGCCGATGCCAAACGCTATCACCTCAGCTATTCCCGCGCGATCTCGGCCATTGCAGATGCCTGCACCCATGACGACATCCGCAAGAACCCCGGCATTTCGGTCAAGCTCTCGGCCCTGCACCCGCGTTACGAGTTGGCGCAGGAAGAGGCCGTGATGCGCGATTTGGTGCCACGCCTCCGGGCGCTGGCGCTCTTGGCGAAATCGGCTGGCATGGGCCTCAACATCGATGCCGAGGAGGCCGACCGTTTGGCACTCTCGCTCGAGGTGATCGACACGGTGATGGGCGAGCCCGCGCTGGCCGGTTGGGACGGTTTCGGCGTGGTCGTGCAGGCCTACGGCCCGCGCGCCGGCGTGGTGATCGACACGCTTTATGACATGGCGCAGCGTCATGACCGCCGCATCATGGTGCGGCTGGTCAAGGGCGCCTATTGGGACACCGAGATCAAGCAAGCGCAGGTTGAGGGGATCGACGGTTTCCCGGTCTTCACCCGCAAGGCGGCCACGGATGTCAGCTACATCGCCAATGCCCGCAAACTCTTGGGCATGACCGACCGCATCTACCCGCAGTTCGCCACCCATAACGCCCATACCGTCGCCGCCGTGCTGCATATGGCCGACGACCCCGAGGCCTACGAGTTCCAGCGCCTGCATGGCATGGGCGAGACGCTGCATGACATCGTTATGCAGAAACACGGCACCCGCTGCCGCATCTACGCTCCCGTCGGCGCGCACCGCGATCTGCTGGCCTATCTCGTCCGGCGTCTGCTGGAGAACGGCGCGAACTCCAGCTTCGTGAACCAGATCGTTGACGAGGACGTGCCGCCAGAAGTCGTGGCCGCCGACCCCTTCGACCAACTTCAGGACAACGCCCCAACGATCCCGAAAGGGCCAGAGGTGTTCCAACCGCAGCGCGCCAATGCGCGGGGCTTCGATCTGGCGCATACTCCAACCCTCGCCGCGATCGAAGAAGCCCGCGCCCCCTTCGCGGACGCCACATGGGAAGCCGCACCGCTGCTGGCGGGCGAAGCTGCGCCCGAGGCGGATGAAACCGTCGCCAATCCCACCGGGGGTGCCTCTCCCGGCACGGTGCGCCCTGCTTCCGAGGCCGATGTGGCCACGGCGCTCGACAATGCCGCGCCTTGGGACGCCTCGCTGAACACCCGCCGCGCCACGCTTCTGCGCGCCGCCGACATGTTCGAGGACCGCTATGGCGAGATCTTTGCCATCCTTGCCCGCGAAGCCGGTAAGCAACTGCCCGACTGCGTGGCCGAGCTGCGCGAGGCGGTGGATTTCCTGCGCTACTACGCCGGTCAGGCCACCAACGAGCCGCCCGCGGACATCTTCACCTGCATCTCGCCGTGGAACTTCCCGCTGGCGATCTTCTGCGGGCAGGTCACGGCAGCATTGGCCGCAGGCAATGCCGTACTGGCCAAACCGGCCGAACAAACCCCGCTGATCGCACAGCTTGCCGTCAAGGTGCTGCACGAGGCCGGCGTGCCGCGCGCGGCGCTGCAACTGCTGCCGGGCGGCGGCGAGGTGGGCGCGGCACTCACGGGCGACGCCCGCGTCAACGGCGTGGCCTTCACCGGCTCCACCGCCACCGCCCTGCGCATCCGCGCCAACATGGCCGAACACTGCGCCCCCGGCACCCCGCTGATTGCCGAGACCGGCGGTCTTAACGCCATGATCGTCGACAGCACCGCCCTGCCCGAGCAGGCCGTGCAGGCGATCGTCGAAAGCGCCTTCCAGTCCGCGGGCCAGCGCTGCTCCGCCGTGCGCTGCCTCTACGTGCAAGAGGACATCGCCGAGGACCTGATCACCATGCTCAAGGGCGCAATGCAGGCGCTGCGCATGGGCGATCCGTGGCATCTGTCGACCGACGTGGGCCCCGTCATCGATAATGCCGCGCGCCAGACCATCGTCGATCATGTCGAGGCCGCCCGCGCGGAGGGCCGGCTGATCGCCGAATTGAAAGCGCCCGAAGGCGGCACTTTCGTCGGCCCCGCGATCCTGCGGGTGAACGGCATCAGCGACATGAAGCGGGAAATCTTCGGCCCCGTGCTGCATGTGGCGACCTTCAAGAGCCATGAGCTCGACGCCGTGATCGACGCGATCAATGCAACCGGCTACGGCCTCACCTTCGGCCTGCACACGCGGATCGACGACCGGGTGCAGCATGTCTCGGAGCGGATCGAGGCGGGCAATATCTATGTGAACCGCAACCAGATCGGCGCCATCGTCGGCAGCCAGCCCTTCGGTGGCGAGGGGCTTTCGGGCACCGGGCCGAAGGCGGGCGGGCCGAACTATCTGGAGCGTTTCGCGGCGCCCGACCATCAGGAGGCCGCGGGCACATGGGACAACGCGCAGCAGAGCCTGCCCGACCTCCCCGCGCATCCCTCCACCGTGCTTGAAACCCAGTCGATGCCCGGGCCGACCGGCGAGAGCAACCGCCTCTCCACTCTGCCCCGCCCCGCGCTTCTCTGCATGGGACCGGGGGCCGAGGCGGCCACGGCGCAGGCCAAGGCCGTGCGCGCCCTCGGCGGTGTCGCGGTTGAGGCCACAGGCCGCATCGACCCCGAAGGGCTCACCACCGGCCCGGCCTATGGCGGCGTGCTCTGGTGGGGCGATGAGGAGACGGCGCGGCAGATCGACAAGGCGCTGGCGGCCCGCGAGGGGGCGATCATCCCGCTTCTGCGCGGCAAGCCCGACACCGCGCGCGTCCGCGCCGAGCGCCATGTCTGTGTTGACACCACCGCCTCGGGCGGCAATGCACAGCTCTTGGGAATGATGGCCTGAACGGGCCGCGCAATGAGGGGGAGCGCCATGCTGACGAACCGCGATATCGAAGAGTTGACGCAGTTTCGCAGGGCGCTCCACCAATACCCCGAGATCTCGGGCGAGGAAGTGGAGACCGCCCGAACCATCGCGGCGGAACTGGAAAAGCTCGCGCCTACGCGCATCCTCACCGGCCTTGGCGGGAATGGGGTGGCGGCGGTTTTCGATAGCGGCAACCCCGGCCCCACGGTGCTCTTCCGCGCGGAACTCGACGCCCTGCCGATCCCCGAGGAACATGACATTCCTTGGGTCTCTAAGGTGCCGGGCAAGTCCCACGTCTGCGGCCACGACGGTCATATGACCATGCTCTTGGCGCTCGGTCGGATGATCGGGCGCCGCCCCGTCGCAAAGGGCCGCGTGGTGCTGATGTTCCAACCGGCCGAGGAGGACGGCAGCGGCGCGCGGGCGGTGGTGAACGACCCCACCTATGCCGAGATCGCTGCCGATTACGCCTTTGCCATCCATGTCGAGCCGGGCCGCCCCTTTGGCCATGTCGACACCGCGCCCGCGCTGATCAACTGCGCCTCGAAAGGCATCTCCATCGCCCTGCACGGCAAGACCGCCCATGCCGCCAGCCCCGAGGATGGCACCTCCCCCGCCCTTGCGCTGGCCGAGTTGATCCCGGCGCTGCAAGCGCTCGGCCCCGGCGGGCCGCTTGACGATGACTTCCGTCTCGTCACCCTCACCCATCTGCGCATGGGCGAGCCGACCTTTGGCGTCGCCCCTGGCGAAGCGGCGCTCTATGCCACCCTGCGCAGCACCCGCGACGATGCGCTGGCCGAGATCGAAGTGGCCCTGCACGCCGAAGTCGCCCGCGTGACCGAGGCCCATGGGCTGACGGCAGCTTTCGCGGAATCAGACCATTTCGCCGCCTCCATCAACCACCCCGAAGCCTACGCGATCGCCGCCGCGGCGATGGACGCGCTTGGCGTGTCGCACGGGCAGAAAAACTTGCCGATGCGCGCCTCCGAGGATTTCGGCCTGTTCGGGCGCGATGCCAAGGCCGCGATGCTCTGCCTTGGCCCCGGCGAGGGCTACGCCGCCCTGCACAATCCCGATTACGATTTCCCCGATGATCTGATCCCCTTAGGCGCCGGTATTTTTGAGCGGATCGCACGGGATTTGCTCGGTTCCGCTTGACAGAAGCCCCCGCGGGCGCAGCTAAGGGCATGACGATCCCCCGCGCCGCTTGACGCTGCGGACGACTTGGCAAAGGCTGGCCCGCATGTTCCCGATCCGCGATCACAACCCCTCGGGCCGAACGCCCTTCGTCACCTATGGGCTGATGGCGCTCAACATTGGGGTGTTCCTGTCGTCCCTGTCGCTGATGGCGGATGAGCGCGCCTTGGCCGAGTTTTACTACAGCTACGCCCTGCTGCCCGCGCGGCTGAGCCATGGGGAGGGGTATTTCGGCCTCATCACCTCGCAATTTCTGCATGGCGGCTGGATGCATCTGGCGGGTAACATGCTGTTTTTGTGGATATTCGGCGACAATGTCGAAGATGAGATGGGCCATGGGCGCTATCTGCTGTTCTACCTTGCCTGCGGCATCGCCGCGGGTCTGGGCCAAGTCGTGACAGAACCGCTCTCATGGGTGCCTATGGTCGGGGCCTCGGGCGCGATTGCGGGGGTGATGGGAGGCTACCTGCTGCTCTTCCCCCGTGCCAAGGTCGACATTCTGGTGATCTTTATCGTGTTTTTCCGCATCTTCGCGATCCCGGCGTGGATCATGCTGGGCCTGTGGTTCGGCATGCAATTCATTGGCGGGATCGGGGCCACGCCGGGCACCGGCGGGGTGGCCTATTGGGCCCATGCGGGCGGGTTCATCGCGGGGCTGCTGCTGACCTTGCCGCTCTGGCTGCGGCGGGGCGGCTTTGCCTTTTGGCGGCAAACCCACGGCCATCCGCCCCATGCCGCCGCAGACTATGACCTGAGCGAAAGTCGCATTCCGAAAGTGAGACGCAAATGACCGAAACCTCCGAAACCCGCCGCGCCTCTTGCCACTGCGGGGCCGTGGTGATCGAAGCGCTGTTTCCGCGCGGTCTGGCCTCGGCCGCGCGCTGCACCTGCTCCTTTTGCCGCCGCCGCGGCGCCGCCACGGTAACGGCTCCGGTCGAGACGGTGACCGTGTTGAAAGGGGCCGAGAACCTCACGCTCTACACTTGGGGCACGCATACGGCGCAGCACTATTTCTGTAAGACCTGCGGCATCTACACCCACCACCGCCGCCGCTCGAACCCCGATGAATGCGGCGTGAACCTTGGTGCGATCGAAGGGGTCCTGCCTTGGGAGATGGAGCCGCTGCCCTATAGCGATGGCATCAACCACCCTTCGGACCGCGACCCCGGTTAGAGGCTGGAAATCACCCCCTGCATCCGGGCCAGCAACCCCGGTTGTGGCGCGGCTTGTTCGCGGCGCTGCTCCACGCTTTCGTGCAGCCGCTCGGACGGGTCCGCGCCCACCACCCGGCGGCGGCGGGTCACCAGCATCTTGCCATAGCCGCGCCAGCGCCCGATGGAGGGCGCGGCGGGATCTTGATCGAACCGCGTGGCCCAACCTGCGGGCAGTGGCAGGCCGCTTTCCTCCATCCGCGACAGCAGCCAGACCAGCGGGATATTGGCCAAGGGGCGCGCGGCCTCATGCCCGCCCAACTGGCCGCCCACGTCGCCATGGGTGCCGGGGAACCAGACCTGCTCAAGCCGCCCGTCATAGCCCTCGGGCGTGGTCCATAGCACCGGGGCATAGGCGACGCGGGTCTCGTTCAGGGCCAGCGCCTGAAAGCCGTTCTTCACGTTGCGGCTCAGGTCGTGGTTGTGGAACATATGCAGCGGCTGCGAGAACCGCCAGAACAGCGGCGCGTTGAGTCCCAGCGACTTGACCGTATCCCAAACGCCAATCGCCTCGATCTCAACCTCGGGGTGGCAGTTGGCCCGGGCAAAGAGTTCGCCCGCCTTACTCAGATGATGCGCCTCATAATGGCGGTAAACATCGCGGATGTTACGCTCTGTCGCCACCTCGGCGCGCAGAAGCCCCACCCGGTCGATCACCCCGGCGAGGGAGCGTACCGCATAGCCGCCGCGCGAATAGCCCAGCAGGAAAATCCGATCTCCGGGTCGGTAGCGCGAGGCGAGATATCCATAGGCGCGGCGGATTTGCCGGTTGATCCCGCGGCCCAAGATCACATCCATAGCGCTGCGCCAATCGCGCCATTGCAGCCCCGGCTCGTAATAGATCGACAGGGCGCTGCCCATCTCGCGGCAGAGGCCATAGGCAATGCCCGCATTGGTCTCGCGCCCCAGTTCGAGCGAGGACATGGTCCCGTCGAGGATGATAACATGGGTCACCGCCCCCCGGCGCGGGCCGAAGTCGCTTTCAGGCCGCCGCCAGAACCGCCCGAAGAGCCGTTGGAACAGGGTTTTACTCGGCTGCGATTGCGGCACCTTGCAGCATCTCCCAGACCCGGTGCGGGGTGAACGGCATATCTGCCTGCCGCACGCCGCGTTCCCACAGGGCATCTTGCACCGCATTCGACACCGCCGCCAAGGCGCCAACGGTGCCCGCCTCCCCGCAGCCCTTCATGCCCATGACATTGGCCGTGGAGGGCACCGGTTCGGAGGTGAAGGAGATCATCGGCAGATCGGCCGCGCGGGGCATGGCGTAATCCATGAAGGTGGCGGTCAAAAGCTGGCCGTCCTCGTCATAGACCACCCGCTCCTGCACCGCTTGGCCAATGCCCTGCGCCACACCGCCATGGACTTGCCCCTCGGCCAGCATCGGGTTGATCAGATTGCCGAAATCGTCGACCACCGTGTAACGGTCGAGCGTCACCACCCCGGTTTCGGGGTCGATCACCACCTCGGCCACATGCGCCCCGTTGGGATAGCTGCGCCCCGGCAGGCTGGCGCGTTCGTGATGGCTCAGCAGATCGTCCCGGCCCTTGGCGCGGGCCATCTCGGCCACCTCAAGCATGGTCGGGCTGATGTTCGACCCTTCCGCGCGAAAGCGTTCGTCGTCAAAGGTGATATCCGCAGCAGCGACGCCCAACTCTTCGGCCAGAAAGGCGGTGAAGACTTCGGTGATCTTCGCCACTGTGGCCAAGGTCGCCGTATTCTGCGTGGTGACCGAGCGCGAACCGCCGGTGCCGCCACCCTTCTTGATCAGATCGCTGTCGCCCTGCACCACGTCGATCCGCTCGGCGGGGATGCCAGTCTGATCCGAGAGGAACTGCGCATAGACCGTCTCATGCCCCTGCCCATTGCTTTGGGTGCCGACATAGATCGTCACCCGGCCATCGCCCTCGAAAACCACTTTGGCCCCTTCGGAGGGATCGCCCAAAATGCTCTCGATATAGTAACACAGCCCCTGACCGCGCAGCAGGCCGCGCTTGGCATCCGCCGCCCGGCGCGCGGCAAAACCGTCGCGGTCGGCCTCTTGCCCCACACGGGCCAGCAGCCGCGCGAAATCGCCCACGTCGTAAAGCTCGCCCGTGGCAGTGGTATAGGGGAATTGCTCAGGCTTGATGAAGTTGATCCGCCGCAACTCCCACGGATCGACGCCCAACTCACGCGCCGCACGGTCCATCAGCCGCTCCAGCACATAGATCGCTTCGGGCCGTCCGGCCCCACGGTAGGCGTCGACCTGCACGGTGTTGGTGTAGAACCCTTCGACATGCAGATAGGTGTCTTGCACGTCATAGACGCCCATCAAGACCTTGGAGAAGAGCTGCGACTGGATCGGCTGGCCGAACTGGCTGTTATAAGCCCCAAGGTTGCAGCGTGTATCGACACGGTAGGCGGTGATCTTGTGGTTTTCGTCAAAGGCAAACTCGGCCCAAGACAACAGATCGCGCCCCCCGTTGTCGGTGAGCATGGCTTCGGTCCGCTCCGACATCCAGCGCACCGGACGGCCCAGCGCCCGCGCGGCTTGGGCCACGCAGAAATACTCCGGGTAGGTCATCGCCTTCATGCCGAACCCACCGCCCACATCGGGATTGGTCACGCGCACCGCGTCTTCGGGCAGGCCGAAGGCTTTGGTCAGAAACCCCTTATGCGCCCAGACGCCCTGCCCGCCCAGCGCCACATGCAACCGGCCCTCTGTCCATTCGGCATAGCAGCCACGCGGCTCCATGGAGTTGACGATGATACGATTATCCCCCACCTCCAGCTTGACGCGATGGGCGGCCTTGGCAAAAGCCGCCTCGACCTTGGCCTCATCGCCCATATGCCAGTCAAAGGCGCGGTTGTCGGGGGCCTCTGCATGCAGGGTCTCACCGCCCTGGGCGACATCCATCTTGGCGGGCAGATCGTCAGCGTCGAAAAGGATCATCTCCGCCGCGTCGCGGGCCTGTTGCAAACTCTCGGCCACCACCAGCGCCACCGGCTCGCCCACATAGCGCACGCGGTCCTTGGCCAGCATCGGACGCAGCGGTGCCGCCCCTTTGCTGCCATCACGGTTGTCGACGACCGTATGCGGCAGGGCGATATTCAGTCCCGCCGCCTCCAGATCGGCGCAGGTCAGCACCAGATGCACGCCATCCGCCGCGCGGGCATCGTCTACGTCCAACTCAGTGATCACCCCATGGGCCACGGGCGCGCGGAAAAAAAACGCCATGCAGCGCCTCGGCGGGGGCGATATCATCAACATAGCGGCCCGCACCGGTCAGGAAGCGGTGGTCTTCCACCCGTTTGACCGGCTGGCTTTTCCCGAACTTTTCCATCTGACACCGCCCTTGCTGCCCTGCCTCTTTCAGCGCAACAGTAGCGGGCGCGCCGCCAGTGTCCAGAGGCTCAGGCCGCCTTGCGGGTAAGCGCGCCTTCAAGGCTTGAGACCAGTGTCACCCCTGCCAACCCATAGCCGTTGAAGGCGGTCGACATGGCGATGGAATAGGCCCCCATGCCGCCGAACAAGAGGTAATCCCCGGTTTGCGCATCTTCGGGCAGCGGCAGCCCATCGGGCAGACGGTCCAGCGAATCGCAGGTCGGGCCGAAGACCACGCGCGGCTTGGCTGCCCCCTGACGCCGCATGCCATCGGGGCCGACCACATCGACAAGCCCCGAAAGCCCCATGTCGCGCAGATCAGGCAGCCCGCCATAGATACCATCGTTCAGAAAGACAGTCCGCCCGTCGTTGCGCATCCCCTTGATGCGGGTGGCCAACACGGCGGCATCGGCCACCATCGCACGGCCCGGCTCGCAGAGCAGCGCAGGCGCACCCGCGCCAAAGCTCTCGGCCAGCGCCGCTTTGACGGCGGCAAAGACGGCTCGGTGGTCCGGCGCGTCAAACCCACGGTCCACGGCGAAGCCCCCGCCGATGTTCAGCCGGTCGATCGAGACACCGGCCATGCGCAGAATATCCGCCGCCGCATGGACATATTGCACCCAAGCCTGCGGATCGTTGCACTGCGTGCCGGGGTGGAAACACATCGACGGCGTGAACCCCATCTCGACAACCGCGCGCAACAGCACCGCCGCCTCTTCAGGGACCGCGCCGAATTTTGAGCCGAAGTCATAGGCCGCGCCCTTCACCGGCAAGGCAAAGCGCACCGCCACCTCATTGTCGCGCGGCACGTCGCGCAGCTTGGCCAGTTCCGACATGTCGTCGACCGACCAGCTATAGACCCGCGCCGCGATCCCGGCCTCCACCTCGGAGGTCGAGCGCACGGGGTTGTTGTAATGCAGCACCGCCTGCGGGCAGACCGCCCGCACCGCCGCCATCTCTGCCGGAGAGGCGACATCGAAGGTGGTGATCCCTGCCGCGACAAGGTTCGACAGCACCTCCGCCCGGTCGTTCGCCTTGATCGCATAGGTCACCAGCCCGTCGAAATCCGCCTGAAACCGCCGCGCGGTGGCTTGCAGCACCGAAGGGGCCAGAAACAACGCCGGCGCGTCGGGGCGGTGTTTCGCCAGATAGGCTGTGGGCGTGTCGGAAAGGGGAGTGATATGCTGCATGGGGGCCTCTTCACTGCTTTTCCCCAGTGAAGCGCGAATTTTGGTCGATTCATCGTGTCATACCGCCTAAAGTGATGCGAACTTTGGGCGAAGTGACAGCATGACGGCACAACTTGACGATACCGACCGCGCTTTGATCGCGGCGCTGCAATCCAATGCTCGCCAGCCGGTCGCCGATCTGGCGCGCGGCCTTGGCCTTGCCCGCACCACCGTTCAAGCCCGGCTGGAACGGTTGGAACGCGGCGGCGCCATCCTCGGCTATACGCTGCGTTTGGGCGAAGCGGCCCGCGCGCCGCTACATGCCACGGCGCTGGTCAATATCGAGCTGCGCGCAGGCCCCGCGGTTTTAGCGCGGCTGCGCAGCCTGCCTGCGGTGCAGGTGGTGCATACCACCTCGGGCCGCTTTGACCTACTGGTGCAGATCGCGGCGCAAACCACGCAGGAGTTGGACGAGACCCTCGACCGCATTGGCGAGACGCGCGGCGTCAAGGGCAGTGAGAGCCTGATCCACCTCAGCACCAAGATCGACCGCAGCGGCTGAGCCCTGCCCCCGCGCCTCAAGCCCCTGTCAGGGGTCTTTCCCTTACCGCGCCAGAGCGCTAAACGGGGCGCAACAAAAGGGATCATGACCATGGCACTCGAAAAGACCTTCAACGCCGCCGAGGCGGAAAGCCGCATCTACGCCGATTGGGAGACCAAGGGCGCGTTCAAAGCGGGCGCGAATGCGCAGCGGGACGCGCATTTCTCGGTGATGATCCCGCCGCCGAATGTCACCGGCTCGCTGCACATGGGCCATGCCTTCAACAACACGCTACAGGATATCCTCGTGCGCTGGCACCGGATGCAGGGTTTCGACACGCTGTGGCAGCCGGGTCAGGACCACGCGGGGATTGCCACGCAGATGGTGGTGGAACGCGAATTGGCCGCCACCGGCCAGCCCGGCCGCCGCGAGCTGGGCCGCGAGGCTTTCACCGCCAAGGTCTGGGAGCAAAAGCAGAAATCCGGCGGCACGATCATCGACCAGCTGCGCCGTCTGGGTGCCTCCTGCGACTGGTCGCGCAACGCCTTCACCATGTCCGGCGCGCCCGGCGCCCCCGAGGGCGAGGAAGGCAACTTCCACGATGCCGTGATCAAGGTCTTCGTGGACATGTACAACAAGGGGCTGATCTACCGCGGCAAGCGGCTGGTCAACTGGGATCCGCATTTCGAGACCGCGATCTCCGACCTCGAGGTCGAGAGCACCGAGGTCGACGGCCACATGTGGCACCTCAAATACCCCCTCGCGGGCGGTGAAACCTATACCTATGTGGAGAAGGACGAAGACGGCAACGTGCTCTTCGAGGAAGAGCGCGACTATATTTCCATCGCCACCACCCGGCCCGAGACCATGCTGGGCGACGGTGCTGTTGCAGTTCATCCATCAGATGCGCGTTACGCCTCAATCGTCGGTAAACTTTGCGAAATTCCCGTTGGCCCGAAAGAGCAGCGCCGCCTCATTCCGATCATCACCGACGAATATCCGGACAAGAACTTCGGCTCGGGCGCGGTGAAGATCACCGGTGCGCATGACTTCAACGACTACGGCGTCGCCAAGCGCAACAACATCCCGCTCTACGCGCTGATGGACACCCAAGGCCGGATGCGCGCCGATGGCTTGCCCTACGATCAGGCCGCCGCCCGCGCGCAGGCCATCGCCGAGGGCTCCGAAGCCGCGCCCGAGGACGCAACCGAGATCAACCTGGTTCCGGAAGCCTACCGTGGCCTCGATCGTTTCGAGGCCCGCAAGCGCGTGGTCGAAGACGTGACAGCCGAAGGCCTCGCCGTGATGACCGAGGCGACCGATCCCCGCCTTGGCCGCGCCGCCAAGAAGGCCCCCGTCGAGCCCGGCGAGGGCGGCGAGATGCGCACCGAGGAAGAGAACCTCGTGCCGCTAGTGGAGGCCAAGAAGATCATGCAGCCCTTCGGCGACCGCTCCAAGGTGGTGATCGAGCCGATGCTGACCGACCAGTGGTTCGTCGCCACCGACAAGATCGTGCAGCCCGCCATCGACGCCGTGCGCTCGGGAGAAGTGACGATCCTGCCCGAACAGGACCGCAAGGTGTATTTCCATTGGCTTGAGAACATCGAGCCGTGGTGCATTTCGCGTCAGCTTTGGTGGGGCCATCAGATCCCGGTGTGGTTCGACGACGAGGGCAACGAATATTGCGCCCCCACCGAGGAAGAGGCGCAGGCCATGGCGCCGGGCAAGACCCTGCGCCGCGATCCCGACGTGCTCGACACGTGGTTCTCCTCCGGCCTCTGGCCCATCGGCACGCTGGGCTGGCCCGAGCAGACGGCGGAGCTGGAAAAATACTTCCCCACCTCCGTGCTGGTCACCGGCTTCGACATCATCTTCTTCTGGGTCGCCCGGATGATGATGATGCAATATGCCGTGGTCGACCAAAAACCCTTCGACACCGTCTATGTCCACGCGCTGGTGCGCGACGAGAAGGGCAAGAAGATGTCGAAAAGCTTGGGCAATGTGCTCGATCCGCTGGAGCTGATCGACGACTACGGCGCCGACGCCGTGCGCTTCACCCTGACCTCGATGGCGGCGATGGGGCGCGATCTGAAGCTCTCGACGCAGCGCATCGCGGGCTACCGCAACTTCGGCACCAAGCTGTGGAACGCGCATCGCTTTGCCGAGATGAACGGCGTGTTTGAGGCCATGCCCGCCGCCTTGCCGCAGCCCACCGCCACGCTGAACAAGTGGATCGTGGGCGAGACCGCCCGGGTGCGCGAGGAGGTCGATGCCGCACTCGGCAACTTCCGCTTCAACGACGCGGCCAACGCGCTCTACGCCTTTGTTTGGGGCAAGGTCTGCGACTGGTATGTGGAGCTGTCGAAGCCTCTGTTGCAGGACGACGCGCCCGAGGCTGCGGAAACCCGTGCGACCATGGCTTGGGTGCTGGAGCAATGCCTGATCCTGCTTCACCCGATCATGCCCTTCATCACCGAGGAGCTCTGGCAGACCACCGCCAAGCGCGATGAGCTTCTGGCCCTCACCGATTGGCCCGCCTACACCACTGCCGATCTGCTCGATGCCGACGCGGACCGGGAGCTCAATTGGGTGATCGGCCTCATCGAGAGCATCCGCTCGGCGCGCCAGCAGATGCACGTGCCCGCCGGGCTGAAAGTGCCGATGCTGGTGACAGAGATGGACGAGGCAGCACAAGGGGCATGGGACCGCAACGAGGTGATGATCAAGCGTCTGGCGCGGGTTGAGAGCCTCGAGAAGGCCGACAGCTTCCCCAAGGGCACCGTCTCGATCGCGGCCCCGGGGGCGAGCTTCGGCCTGCCCTTGGCCGGCCTCATCGACATCGACGCCGAGAAGGCGCGTCTGCAGAAATCGCTCGACAAGCTGGGCAAGGAGATCGGTGGGCTGAAGGGGCGTTTGAACAACCCCAAGTTCGCCGCCTCCGCGCCGGAAGAGGTGGTGGCCGAAGCGCAGGCGAACCTCGCGGCGCGTCAGGAAGAGGCGGACCAATTGCAGGCGGCACTGGACCGGTTGGCGGAACTGGGCTGAGACCAACAAAGCCGGGCAGCGCCAGACCGCGGGATGGCGCTGCATAGGGGGCAGTTGGGCAGTTTATCTCCGCCGCGTTTACGCCAAGTTCGCAGGAATGCACTTCGATTGCAAAAGAGCCAGCCCGGGGGCGGTCTGGCGCTGCCCGGCGGCCTTGCGGCCTTGTTTCCGGGCTGTAGCGAGACGGGCAATCGGCGTGCTAGCCGGGGAGTGCCAGACCGCGGGTTGGCGCATCTAACGCGCCAGTTGGGCAATTTATCCCCGCAGCACTTACGCCAAGCTCACAGGACAGCACTTCGGTTGCAAAAGCGCCAGCCCGTTCGGGCGGTCTGGCGCTGCCCGGCGGCCTGCGGCCTTGATTCCGGGCTGTCAGGCGCAAGGCCAATGCCGCGCTTGCCGTCCTACTTAAACACCGCAGGCCGCTTGCCGAACTCCGCCGCGATCACCTCCATCTGCTCGGGCTTGCCCAACAGCGCCGCCTGCTCGCGCGACTCGGCCTCAAGCACATCCAAATCCGACGCCCCCGACTCCGCATAGCCAATCAACCGTTTCGCCGCCTTCACCGCGTTCGGCCCCTTCCCCGCGATCACCTGCGCCAGCTCCAACGCCGCCGCCTGCGGGTCTTCGGCGACCTCGGTCACCAGCCCCCAACGCTCGGCCTGCGTGGCCTCCACGGGCGCGGCGGTATAGGTCAACCGCCGCAACACGTCCGAGCGCACCAGCCGCGGCAGCAGCACCATACCGCCCATATCCGGCACGATGCCCCATTTCATCTCCATCACCGCGAGCTTCGTATCCGGCGCGGCAATCCGAATATCTGCCCCAAGCGCCAGCTGCATCCCGGCGCCGAAAACCACCCCATGCAGCGCCGCGATCACCGGGATTTCCAAACGGTGCCAAACCATCGACACCTCTTGCCATTTGTTCGTCGAGCCCTCGCCATGGCTGCGGGGCATGATCAGCGCCTCAACATCCTGCCCCAGCATCCCCGACAGCCCGCCAATATCAATGCCCGCGCAAAAGCCTTTGCCCTCGCCCGAGAGCAACACCACCCGGGCGTCCGAGGCCGCAACCTCCTGCCCTGCCGCGATGATCGCCTCGATCATCTCATCATCCACCGCGTTCATCTTGTCGGCGCGGGTGAGGGTGACATGGGCGATATGGTCTTCGATCCGGGTGGTGACGCGGGGCATGGCTGTTCTCCTGAATGTTTGGCGCAGTTCACCGCAGATCACCGCGCGGCACCAGCAAAACGTGGCGGCAGGTGCTGCGGCACTTGCCCTCTCACGGGCCCGCCCCTACACCTTGGCGCATGACATATGCACGCCTCACCCCCCTCGCCCAACGCCTGCCCGCCAATGTCCCCTTCGTGGGCCCCGAAGCGCAGGAGCGCGTCCTTGGCCGCCCCTTCAAAGCGCGGCTTGGCGCCAATGAAAACGTCTTTGGCCCCTCGCCCCGCGCCATCGCGGCCATGGCAGAGACCGAGATGTGGAAATATGGCGATTCTGAAAGCATGGAGTTGCGCGCGGCGCTGGCCGAACTGCACGGCATCGCGCCCGAGAACATCATCGTCGGCGAAGGGATCGACGGGCTGCTGGGCTATCTCGTCCGTCTGCTGGTGGGCGAAGGCGATGCGGTGGTGACCTCCGAAGGCGCCTACCCGACCTTCAACTACCACGTCACGGGCTTTGGCGGCGTGCTGCACAGGGTGCCCTACCGCGACGATCACGAAGACCCGGCGGCGCTTTTCACCAAGGCGGCGGAGGTGGATGCCAAGCTGGTCTACCTCGCCAACCCCGACAACCCGATGGGCACTTGGCATGAGGGCGCGGCACTGGCACGCGCGCTCGACGACCTGCCCCAAGGCAGCCTGCTGTTGCTGGATGAAGCCTATATCGAATGCGCCCCCGAGGGCACCGCACCCGAACTTTCCGCCGATGACCCGCGGGTGATCCGGATGCGGACCTTCTCCAAAGCCTACGGCCTTGCCGGGGCGCGGATCGGCTATGCCATCGCCGCGCCCGAGTTGATCACCGCCTTTCACAAGGTCCGCAATCACTTTGGCCTGAACCGCGCGGCGCAGGCGGGGGCTTTGGCGGCGGTGCAGGATCAGAGCTACCTGAAAGAGGTTCAGACCAAGATCGCCGAAGCCCGCCGCCGGATCGCCCAAATCGCCGAAGAAAACGGGCTCAGCACCCTCCCCTCTGCCGCCAATTTCGTCGCGGTCGACTGTGGCCGCGATGGCGCTTTCGCCAAGGCGGTGCTCGACGCGCTGGTGGCGCGGGGGATCTTCGTGCGCATGCCCTTTGCCGCCCCGCAAAACCGCTGCATCCGCATCAGTTGCAGCACGGCGGAGGAGCTGGATCACTTCGCCGCCGCCTTGCCCGAGGCCTTAGCGGACGCGCGCGGGGCTTAAGCCCCGCCGATCACCTCCGCCGCCGCCTGCAAGGCGCCCGGCCCGTGGTCGATCTTCAGCGCCGAAAGCCCGGCTTCGATCCCGCCAAGCAGCCCCATGATCATATGGCCATTCACATGGCCCATATGGCCAAGGCGGAAGAACCCGTGCCACGCAGGTTCCCCCGGCAGGGCCATGCCCAGACCCACGCCCAGTGTGAGCCCCAAATTGCCCTGCACCCAATCGCGCAACTCGGTCGCATGGGGCGCTTGCAGCCGCAGCGCGGTGACGGCATGGCTGCGCAGGGCGCGGTCTTCGATGTTGAACCGCAGGCTGCCCTCAGCCGACCACGCCTCACAGGCCGCCCAGACCGCCCGGGCCAGCGTTTCATGGCGCTGCCAGACCTGCTCGATCCCTTCTTCATGGATGATATCGAGGGCGGCGCGCAGGCCGTAGAGGTGATGCGTCGGCGCCGTGCCGCCGTGGTATTGATAAAACTCCTGCGCATGGGCGCGCGGCGACCAGTCCCAATAGCGGCTCACGCGGGGCAGACGCGCACGGGCTTCCTCGGCCCGGTCGTTGAAAAAGACGAAGGCCATGCCCGGCGGCACCATCAGCCCTTTTTGCGAAGCGGTGACCATGACATCAACGCCCCAAGCGTCCATCTCAAAGCGCTCACAGCCCAATGACGCGATGCAATCGGCCATCAAGAGCGCGGGGTGGCCCGCCTCATCCAACAGGCGGCGCAGGCCCGGCACATCGTTGCGGACCGAGCTTGAGGTGTCCACATGCACCGCCATCACCGCCTTGATTTGGTGGCCGCTGTCGGCCTTCAGGCGTTCGGCCACCTGTGCGAGGTCGACGGGCGCGTTGCGGCCAAAGTCGAGGATATCCACCTCCGCCCCCAGCCCCGTCGCCATTTCGGCCCAGCCATGGCCGAAACGCCCCGTGGCCAGCACCAACACCCGGTCGCCGGGGGCTATGACATTGCTCAGCGCGGCTTCCCAAGCGCCGTGGCCGTTGCTGATATACATCGCCACATGACGATCTGTACGCGCCACGCGCTTCAGGTCAGCGGCCAGTGCAGGCATCATCTCGACCAACTCGCCTTCATAGATATTGGGGGCCGCGCGGTGCATCGCGCTCAGCACCGCGTCGGGCATGACCGAGGGGCCGGGAATGGCGAGGTACGAACGACCGGGGGCGAGTTTATTCTGCTTTATCATGATATTGGCTGCCGTTTTGAAAATGCGTGACCGGGGGACGGTCGCGCGCAGCTTACTGCCCGGCAGGCCGGGGTCAACACGCGATCGGACCTTAGGTAAGGCGCGCCCCCGCGCCGCCCTTCCACGCGCGCAGGCCACCCCCTGCCCGCCTTGCGCGCCCTGCGCGATGCCTTGCCCTGCCTGCGCGGCTTTCGTACACGGGATCAGACTGCCCAAAAGGATCAGGCACCGGTATGAATGATGACAGTTACACCTCCGCGCAGTTGATGCGCTGGCTTTGGCGGGACTATCTAAAGAAACACACCGGTCTGATGGCCATCGCGGTGATCTTCATGATCATCGAAGGCTCCACCTTGGGCGTGCTGGCCAAACTGATGGAGCCGATGTTTGACCGCGTCTTCGTCGGCGGCGACCGTGGGGCGCTGGTCTGGGTCGGTCTGGTGCTGGTGGCGATCTTTGCGCTGCGGGCGCTCGCCACGGTGGTGCAAAAGGTGCTGCTGACCCGCGTGGCACAGCGCACGGCGGCGGATCTGCGCATCGACCTGCTTGACCGGATGATGCAGCAAGACGGCGCCTTTCACCAAAGCCACCCGCCCGGCTTTCTGGTGCAACGCGTGCAATCGGATGTGAATGCGGTCAGCGATGTCTGGCGTGCGGTGATCACCGGCGCGGGGCGCGATCTGGTGGGGCTGGTGATCCTCATGGGCGTGGCCATCGCGATTGACCCGATCTGGGCGCTTCTGGCAATGGTCGGCGTGCCGCTGATGGTGCTGCCCGCCGCCATCGCCCAGCGTTTCGTCCGCGCCCGCTCGCGCGAGGCGCGCGATATCGGAGCCAGCCTCTCGACCCGGCTGGACGAGGTTTTCCACGGCATCGTACAAATCAAGCTCAACGCGCTGGAGGACTACCAGGCCCGCCAGTACCGCGAGTTGACCCGCACCTTTATCCGCACCGAAGTCCGTGCCGCCTTTGGCAACTCTGCGATCCCAGCGATGATCGACATCATGTCGGGCATCGGCTTCATGGCCGTGATCGTCTATGGCGGTTCCGAGATCATCGCGGGCAACAAAACCATTGGCGAGTTCATGACCTTCTTCACCTCGCTGGGGTTCATGTTCTCCCCCCTGCGGCGTCTCGGGGCGATCAGCGGCCTATGGCAGATGGCCGCCGCCGCGCTGGAACGGATCAAAGAGCTGCTCGACGCGCCCCTGCACCTGCGCAGCCCGGACAAAGCGCAGGCCGCGCCCGATGGCCCGCCCGATGTGACCCTGACAGATGTCTCGCTCTCCTATGGTGACACGAAGGTGTTGAACGGCTTGGACCTGACCGCGAAAGCGGGCCAGACGACCGCACTGGTCGGGGCCTCGGGGGCGGGGAAATCGACCATCTTCAACCTGCTCACCCGGCTGGTGGACCCGCAAAGCGGCAGCGTGCGGATCGGCGGGGTCGACACCAGCGCGATGACCATACCGGACCTGCGCGGCCTCTTCTCTGTCGTGACGCAAGAGGCGCTCTTGTTCGATGAAACCCTGCGCGAAAACATCGTGCTGGGCCGCGAGAATGTCACCGATGAAGAGCTCGACCGGGTGCTGAAAGCCGCCCATGTGGCGGACTTCCTGCCGCAGTTGGAACAGGGGCTGGAAACCCGCGTGGGCCCACGCGGCTCAGCCCTGTCGGGCGGGCAGCGCCAGCGCGTGGTGATCGCCCGCGCCCTGCTGCGCGACACGCCGATCCTGCTGTTGGATGAGGCCACCAGCGCCTTGGACGCGCAATCGGAACAGGTCGTGCAGGATGCGCTTGATCGCCTCGCCAAGGGCCGCACCACCATCGTCATCGCACACCGGCTGTCGACCATCCGCAGCGCGGATAAGATCGTGGTGATGGACCGGGGCCGCGTCACCGATGAGGGCACCCATGACGAGCTGATGGAACGCGGCGGCATCTATGCCGACCTCTACCGCCTGCAATATCGAGACGGAAAGACCGTATCGGATGCCCGCGGCCTCAGCGCCCTCTCCGCGAAGAAACGCCGCGAAAGGGCGCGCCAGCCCAATCTGCTCCAGCGGATCGGGGCGGCGTTCTTTAATTGAATGCGCGGGGCGTGGGCAAACCCGCGCCCCTTTCACGAACGCCGGTAGCTTTCGGCGAGCGCCTCGGGGCTGGCCCCCATCGCATAGCGCGCCAGCGTCCAGAGGTTGCGCCCCCCGCGCCGCAGCCAGCCCTGACGGCGGTATTTCTCGGCACTGGTCACGGCGACGCCATTGAGCCGGGTCAAGCGGCCGCGCAGGGCGCGGGCGAGCGCCACATCCTCCATCAGCGGTTGATCGGGATAGCCGCCCACCGCGTCATAAAGCGCGCGGGGCAAAAGCAAACCCTGATCGCCATAGGGCAAGCCAAGAGCGCTGCGCAGGTTCGCCCAGCCCGCCACCAAACGCGGCGCCAAACCGCGCTGATCGAAGCGCAGGCGAAACCACCCCGCGCCTTCGGCTCTGTGCGCCATGTGATCCTGCACCGCATCGCTCCAGCCCGGGGCCAGCACCGTGTCGGCGTGCAGCACCAAGAGCCACGCGCCCTGCGCCGCGTCGCAGCCACGCCGCAACTGCCCGCCCCGCGAAGGCGCGCCCGAGACGACCTCAGCCCCCCAGCCTTCGGCCAGCGCGCGCGTGCCATCCGTGGAGCCGCCATCGCTCAAGATCACCTCGCGGATCAGCCCGGCCTGCAAGCCTTCGACGAGCGCGGCGAGACAAGCGGGCAGCCCCGTGGCCGCGTTGAGACTGGGAATGACGACAGAGATCGGCGCGCGCATGGTTGCCCCTTTTGGATGGCTTTGACAGGTTATATGTCATGGCCAGCAATCAAAGGACACCCGCATGACCCCGCGCCGCATTCTGCGCCTCTCCGGCCCCGACACCCGCGACTTTCTGCAAGGAATCGTGACCAATGACGTCGGCAAACTGGACCAAGGCCCGATCTATGCCGCCCTGCTGACGCCGCAGGGCAAATATATGGCCGATTTCTTTCTGATCGCCGAGGGCGAAGGCGTTCTGCTGGACGTGGATGAGAGCCTTGGCGATATGCTGACCCAGCGGCTGTCGATGTATAAACTGCGCGCAAAGGTAACAATCGCGCCCACCGATCTGCACCTGCACCGCGGCACCGGGCCTGCGCCCGACGACGCCTTAGCCGATCCGCGGCATCCCGAAATCGGCTGGCGCGCCTATCGCGACACCCCGCAAACCGAGGACGCGACCGATTGGGACGCCCTGCGCGTGGCCCATCTGATCCCCGAGACGGGGATCGAACTCACCCCCGATACCTTTATCCTTGAGGCGGGGTTCGATCGGATCAACGGGTTGGATTTCCGCAAAGGCTGCTATGTCGGCCAAGAGGTGACCGCCCGGATGAAACACAAGACCGAGTTGCGCAAAGGGCTGACCCGGGTCGAGGTCAGCGGCAGCGCCGCCCCCGGCACGGCAATCACGGCAGAGGGGAAACCCGCAGGCACGCTCTACACCCAAGCGGGCGGCCAGGCTTTGGCGCATCTGCGGTTCGACCGTGCCAAAGGCCCGATGCAGGCCGAAGGCGCAGAGGTCACTTGGCCCGGCCCTGCGACCTAAGCACCGCGCGACGCTAAAAGGCCCCCACGAAACAAAAAGCCCCGGCAAAGCCGGGGCTGATCTCCTTTACCAAAGATGACGTTGCGTCAAGCGCGTTCGACATATTCCATGGTTTCCGTGTTCACGACGATGTCTTCGTCTTGGCCCACGAAGGGCGGCACGGTGATCTTCACACCGTTGTCGAGCACGGCAGGTTTAAAGGAATTCGCCGCCGTTTGGCCCTTCACCACCGGCTCGGTTTCGGCCACTTTGCAGGTCACCTTCTGCGGCAGGGAGGCGTTCAGCGCCTCTTCCTCGTGATATTCGACCACGATCATCATGCCGTCCTGCAAGAAGGGGCGACGCTCGCCCAAAAGCTCGGCAGGCAGTTGCACCTGCTCATAGGTTTCGGTGTCCATCACCACCAGCATACCGTCGTCTTCATACAGAAATTGCTGGTCTTTTTGCTCCAAACGCACGCGCTCGACCTTGTCGGCGGAACGGAAGCGTTCGTTCAATTTGGAGCCGTTGCGCAGGTTGCGCATCTCGACTTGGGCAAAGGCGCCGCCCTTGCCGGGCTTCACGTGATCGACCTTCACAGCCGCCCAGAGGCCACCGTTATGTTCAAGGACGTTTCCGGGGCGGATCTCGTTTCCGTTAATCTTGGGCATGTGACAAAACCACGACATAAGGTTGATGATATGATGTTCGGGTCTATATCGGGAGGGATGGTCCCCTGCAAGCAGGCGTTATTCTCTGCTGCCACACCAACTAGATATGCGCAAGCTGCATGGGAGATATGCTAAATAGAGGTATCCGAATCAAAAGATATCCGTCATAAGGGCCTCCACGCCCGAATGACAAGAGCAAGAATAATCGAAAGGACGACGAGATGAAAGATTTCGTTGATGGCACCGCTTTCAACAACGAGCAAGGCAACCGCGCACGCAAGCTCTTTGCTGCTGTGGTGCTAGCTGCTTTGGATGACGCAATTGCCGATGACAAGAAATATGGCAACGGCCCGGAACAGATCGCCCGCTGGGCCCGCTCGCGCGATGGCCGCGAGGTTCTGAGCTGTGCCGGTATCGACCCCAACGAGCGGGTCGTCGAAGGTTTGATGGAATTCGTCGGCAAAGGCGTGCGGACATCCGTCGCCCTGTCGCGTGAAGAATCCGAGCGCCGCAATGCCGCGCTTCAGGCCGAAGCCGCCTAAGAGATATTCGCCAAGCGGCGCAATTGACGCAGCCTTCGGGCTGCGTTTTTTTTGTGTCTGCCCCTCGGCGATGGGCTTTCCCCTGCCCCTGATTTGCGCCAATTTGCGCGAAACCAAGGGCGAGCAGACATGACCAAAGCCATCATGATCCAAGGCACCGGCAGCAATGTCGGCAAGTCGATGATCGTCGCCGGATTGATCCGCGCCTGCACCCGGCGTGGCCTGCGTGTGCGCCCTTTCAAACCGCAGAACATGTCCAACAACGCCGCCGTCACCGAAGACGGGGGCGAGATTGGCCGCGCGCAGGCGTTGCAGGCCCGCGCGGCGGGCGTGGCCCCGCATACGGATATGAACCCGGTGCTGCTGAAACCCCAAAGCGCCACGGGCGCGCAGGTGGTGGTGCAAGGCAAGATCGCAGGCCAGCAAGAGGCACGGGAATTTGGCCGCAACAAAGCCAGCCTGATGCCCGCGGTGCTGCAATCCTTTCACCGTTTGGCCGAAAGCTGCGACCTAATCGTGATCGAGGGTGCGGGCTCTCCGGCTGAGACGAACCTGCGAGCCGGCGACATCGCCAATATGGGCTTTGCACGCGCCGCCGGGGTGTCGGTGGTGCTGATGGGCGATATCGACCGCGGCGGGGTGATCGCGCAGATCGTCGGCACACAGGCCGTGCTCTCCCCCGAGGATAACGCGCTAATCCGCGGCTTTGCGGTGAACAAATTCCGCGGTGACCGCAGCCTCTTTGACGCAGGGCGCGATGACATCGCCGCGCGTACCGGCTGGCCGAGCCTTGGGGTGATCCCCTGGTTCGACGCCGCCCACCGCCTGCCCGCCGAAGACGTGATGGACCTGCCCGCCCGCGCCCGTTCAGGCGGTTCGGGCTGCGTTATCGCCGTGCCGCGCCTGCCCCGGATCGCCAATTTCGATGACCTCGACCCATTGGCCGCCGAGCCGGGCGTCGACCTGCGGATGATCATGCCGGGCAGCCCCCTGCCCGCTGACGCCGATCTGGTACTGATGGTCGGCAGTAAATCCACGATCTCCGACCTCGAAGCCTTCCGGGCCGAGGGGTGGGACATCGACCTTGCCGCCCATATCCGGCGCGGCGGCCATGTGCTGGGGCTTTGCGGTGGCTATCAGATGCTGGGCAAGACTATCACCGATCCGCAGGGGATCGAAGGCCCGGCGGCGCGGGTGGCCGGGCTGGGGCATTTGGACGTCGAAACCACGATGGCCCCGCTGAAACATCTGTCGGAAAAGTCCGGCCAGCACCCAGCCAGCGGCACCGCCCTCACCGGCTATGAGATCCATATCGGAGAGACCACCGGCCCCGACTGCGCCCGCGCGTGGCTGACTTTCGACGGCACGCCCGAGGGCGCGGCCTCCCCTTCGGGCCGGGTTCAGGGCTGCTATATGCATGGGATTTTCAGCTCGGATGCCTTCCGCCGTGCCTATCTTGGCGGCTTCGGCGTCTCCTCATCGCTGGACTTTGAATCCGGCGTCGAAGAGGCGCTGGACGCGCTGGCCGATCATGTCGAGACCTATATGGATGTCGACCTGTTCCTCTCCCTCGCGGCAGAGGTCTAGGCTGGAGAGCGCGCAGCCCTCCAGCCCAACGCTTAAAACTCGACGACCGCGCGGATCGATTCACCCTTGTGCATCAGATCGAAGCCTTCGTTGATCTGATCCAAAGTCAGTTTGTGGGTGATCATCGGGTCGATCTCGATCTTGCCGTTCATGTACCAGTCGACGATCTTGGGGACATCCGTCCGCCCCTTGGCCCCGCCAAAGGCGGTGCCGCGCCAGACCCGACCGGTGACCAGCTGGAAAGGCCGCGTCGAAATCTCGGCCCCCGCGGGTGCCACGCCGATGATGATGCTCTCGCCCCAGCCCTTATGCGCGCATTCCAGCGCGTCGCGCATGACTTTGGTGTTGCCAGTCGCGTCAAAGGAGTAATCGGCGCCGCCCTTGGTCAGTTCAACCAGATGCCCGACCAGATCGCCGTCAACTTTCGTGGGGTTCACGAAATCGGTCATGCCGAAGTAACGCGCGGCAACTTCCTTGTCGTCATTGAGGTCGACGCCCACGATCTGATCCGCCCCGGCCATGCGCAGGCCCTGAATGACGTTCAGACCGATGCCGCCCAACCCAAAGACCACGCAACGCGCGCCCAGCTCGACCTTAGCAGTGTTGATCACCGCCCCGATGCCCGTGGTGACGCCACAGCCGATGTAGCAAATCTTGTCAAAAGGCGCGTCCTTGCGCACCTTGGCCAGCGCGATTTCGGGCACCACGGTGTGGTTGGCGAAGGTCGAACAGCCCATGTAGTGGTGGATCGGCGTGCCATCCAGCATGGAGAACCGCGTCGTGCCGTCGGGTAGCTTGCCTTGGCCTTGGGTCACGCGGATCGCCTGACACAGGTTGGTCTTGCCGCTCAAGCAATATTCACACTCCCGGCATTCTGGCGTGTAGAGCGGGATGACGTGATCGCCCGGCTCCAGCGTGGTGACGCCCTCGCCCACTTCCAGCACGACGCCCGCCCCCTCATGGCCGAGGATGGCGGGGAAGATGCCTTCGGGATCGTCGCCCGAGCGGGTGAACTCATCGGTATGGCACAGGCCGGTCGCCTTGATCTCGACCAAGACCTCGCCCCGTTTCGGGCCTTCGAGGTTCACCTCCATGATTTCAAGCGGTTTGCCGGCTTCCACGGCAACGGCGGCACGGGTTCTCATCATGGGTCTCTCCTTCGGGTGTGATCTCTGCTGCTTTATGAAGCACGCATGCGGCAAATGTCCAACGCAGAAAACGCCGCTCTGATCGCCTCAACCGGTGATCGGCGCGTCGGATTTGATCTGCCGTAGGATCACATTCGTCGTGGCCGAATTCACCGCCGGATGCAGGAACAGAAAGCTCTCCAAAAAGGCGTTATAGGCGTCGATATCGCGACACAGCACGCGCAGGTGATAATCTGCTTGGCCCGTGGTGGCGAAACATTCCGTCACCTCTGTCCGGCTTTGGATCGCCCGGATGAAACTGGCGAGGGCCGAGGCGTCATGCCGGGTCAGATGCACATGCACCATCGCCTCGAACCCCAGCCCCATCGCCTTGGGGTCGACCACGGCGGCGTAGCGTTTGATCACCCCCGCCTGCTCCAACGCCTTGACCCGCCGCCAGCAGGCGGAGGCGGAAATGTTCAGCTTTTCTGCCAGTTGTGCGTTGGGCAGGCGCGAATCCTGCTGGAGCAGGAAGACAAGCTGTCGGTCAGTCGCGTCCATTTCATTCATCGGGTAAATCTTTCACTCAGCGGAGTACCTGCGGATAATTTATCCGCGCATCCGCGACAAAGCCAGCAGAATGGGTGCAAAAATTCGCGCATCCTGCGGTATACTTCCCAGTGAGGAGACCCCCATGACAGAACAACCGCGCGAATTTACCACTTATAAACTTGATGACCGCTATGATCAGTCCGAAGGCCGCGTCTTTCTGACCGGGACGCAGGCGCTGGTGCGCATCATGCTAGATCAGGCCCGGCGTGATCGCGCGGCTGGGTTGAATACCGCCGGGTTCGTCTCGGGCTACCGTGGCTCGCCTCTGGGCGGGCTCGATCTGGAATACTGGCGCATCAAGGACCGCGTGGCCGAGGCGGGGGTGAAGTTCCTTCCGGCGGTGAACGAAGACCTCGGCGCCACCGCGGTCTTGGGCGCGCAGCAGGCGCATCTCGACCCGCAGGCCGAGGTCGAGGGCGTCTTCTCCATGTGGTACGGCAAGGGGCCGGGGGTGGACCGCTCGGGCGACGCGCTGAAACACGGAAACGCCTATGGCTCCGCGCCCAAGGGCGGCGTGCTGGTGGTGGCGGGCGACGACCACGGCTGCGTGTCGTCGTCGATGCCGCACCAGTCCGACGTGGGCTTCATGTCGTGGTTCATGCCGACGCTGAACCCGGCTTCCGTCGCCGAATACCAAGCCTTCGGCGAATACGGCATCGCGCTGTCGCGTTTCTCGGGCACATGGGTCGGCTTCAAGGCGATCTCGGAAACCGTGGAGAGCGGCGCCTCGGTCGAACTCACGCCCGACCGTGTGTTCAAGCAACCTGACTACACCGCCCCCCAGGGCGGGCTGCATGTGCGCTTGGGCGATCTCCCCTCCCCCGAGATCGAGACGCGACTGCACCACAAGCTCGACGCGGTGCAGGCCTTCATGCGCGCCAACCCGATCGACCGGCATATCTACGAGACGCAGGACGCCTCCTTCGGCATCGTCACCACTGGCAAGGGCCATCTCGACACGATGGAGGCACTTCGGCTTCTGGACCTTGATGAGGCCGCCTGCCGCCGTCTGGGCATCGATATCTACAAGATCGGCATGGTTTGGCCGCTGGCGCTGGACGATGCGCTCGACTTCGTGAAGGGCAAACGCGAAGTGCTTGTGATCGAAGAGAAACGCGGCATCATCGAAAGCCAGTTCAAGGAGGCCTTCTACGACTGGCCCGGCTCGAAACCGGCGCGGATGGTCGGCAAACATGACGAGAACCTCGAAGAACTGGTGCCCTGGACCGGGGAGCTGTCGCCGCTGAAGCTGGTGCCGATCATCGCAGCACGTCTCGACGCCTTCTTCCCCGAAGAGAAGCTGCTCGAAAAAGCCCGCGCCCTGACCGACCAGCCGCCGGTGCTGCTGAACGTCGAGGGCGCCACCCGCACCCCCTATTTCTGCTCCGGCTGCCCGCATAACTCCTCCACCAAGCTGCCGGAGGGGTCGAAGGCGAACTCCGGCATCGGCTGCCATGTCATGGCCTCGTGGATGGACCGCGAGACGGCGGGTTTTGCCCAGATGGGCGGCGAAGGCGTGCCGTGGATCGCGACTTCGATGTTTAACGGGAACAAGCACGTCTTCCAGAACCTTGGCGAGGGCACTTGGTATCACTCCGGCTCCTTGGCGATCCGGCAGGCGGTCGCGGCGAAGACCAACATCACCTACAAGATCCTCTACAACGACGCAGTGGCGATGACCGGCGGCCAGCCGGTGGACGGCCCCGTTTCCGTCGCCGCCATCGCGCAGGCCTGCCGCGCCGAGGGCGTGGAGCGGATCGCGCTGGTCTCGGACCGGCCCGAACTGCTGCCCAAGGGCGACTTCCCGGAGGGCACCACCTTCGATCACCGCGGCGATCTTGACCGCGTGCAACGCGAGCTGCGCGAGATCCCGGGCGTCACCGTGCTGATCTACGAACAGACCTGCGCCACCGAGAAACGCCGCAAGCGCAAACGCGGGCTGATGGACGACCCGAAGAAATTCGTGATGATCAACGATCTGGTCTGCGAAGGCTGCGGCGATTGCAGTCTCGAGTCGAACTGCCTGAGCGTCGAGCCCAAGAAGACCGAGTTCGGCACCAAACGGCAGATCAACCAGTCCACCTGCAACAAGGATTACTCCTGCCTTAACGGCTTCTGCCCGTCCTTCGTCACCGTCGAGGGCGGCAGCCGCCGCAAGCGCTCGGGCGCGGGGCTGGACGTGGCGGGTCTGTCGGCGCAGCTTCCGATGCCGGAGTTGCCCAAGCTCGACCAACCCTTCAACCTGCTGGTGACCGGCGTCGGCGGCACCGGCGTGGTGACCGTGGGCGCGCTCATCACCATGGCGGCGCATCTCGAGGGGCTGGGCTCCAGCGTGCTCGACTTCACCGGCTTTGCGCAGAAATTCGGCACCGTGCTGGGCTATGTCCGTCTGGCGAAACGGCCCGGGGAGGTGCATCAGGTGCGCATCGATCAGGGCGGCGCCGACGCGGTGATTGGCTGCGACATGGTGGTGAGTTCCGCGCCCAAAGCCTCGGCGCATTACCGGCGCGGGACGCAGATCGTGCTGAACCGTGCCGAGATGCCCACCGGTGATCTGGTGCTGAACCGCGACGCCGACCTGCGCATCGACGACCGCGAGGCGGTGATCGCGCAGGCCGTGGGGGCCGAGAACCTCGCCGCCTTCGACGCCAACGTCATGGCCGAGAAGCTGATGGGCGACGCGGTCTTTGCCAACGTGATGATGCTCGGTTTCGCTTGGCAGAAGGGTCTCGTGCCGGTCTCGCTCACAGCACTTGAGCAGGCAATCGAATTGAACGGCGTGGTGCCCGACAAGAACCGCGCCGCCTTTGGCTTTGGCAGGGTCATGGCGGGCAACCCGCAGGCGATCGAGGCGCATTTCGCCCCCGCGCCCGCGCCCGACGACAGTGTCGAAGGCCTGATCGCGCGGCGGATGGAATTCCTCACCGGCTACCAGAACGCCGCCTACGCCCAGCGCTACAAGGACAAGCTCGACGCGCTGGCGGGCAAGCTGCCCGAGGGCGCCGACGACCTGATGCGCGCGGCGGCGAAATCGCTGTTCAAGCTGATGGCCTATAAGGACGAATACGAGGTCGCGCGCCTGCACCGTCAAAGCGGTTTCGAGGAGCGTATCGCCGATACTTTCGAGGGCGACTACAAGGTGCATTATCACCTTGCCCCGCCCGCTTGGCCCACCGGCACGGATGGTCGCGGACGCCCCAACAAGCGAAAGTTCGGCCCCTGGATGGGCCGCGCCTTCGACCTTCTGGCGGCGATGAAACCGCTGCGCGGCACATGGGCCGACCCGTTCAGCTACGGTGCCGACCGCAAGCTCGAGGTCGGTCTGATCGGCTGGTACGAGGAGGTCATGGCAAAGGCCCCCGCCCTGCCACATGACGCGGCGCTGGCGGTGCTTTCCGCGCCGATGGAAATCCGCGGCTACGGCCCCGTGAAAGAGGCCGCAGCCGAGAAAGTGCAGGCCGAGGTGGCCGCGCGCCTAGGCTAAAAGCGTCGTCGAGAAATCACCGCGCAGCCCGGCTTCGAGCAATTCGAGGTCGGGCGAGCAATCGCTATATTGCGCCACCATGCCCGGCGGGATGACGAAGGCATCGCCTGCCTCCAATTTGCGCGGCTCCTGCCCTTCGGCGTTCAGGGTCATGCTGCCTTCCATGACGAAGCTGAAGTGAATGTCGGCGTCGTGCTTCGCGGGCGGCGGCATGCCGCCGTCGAAACGCGCCACCTGAATGCCGGCCACGCCCTTGGTGCCCTTGGTGATCCCGGTGTCGCGCGCGACGAAGCCGGGGATGCGGAAGGGCTGCCACTCGGCCCCCTCCTTCACGTGATGCACGAAGGTCTGGCCGTCCCATTCGCGGGCAGGGTCGCCTTTGCCGTTGGGCAGGGTCATCTCGTGGTCGATGGTGGTGACATGTTCCGCAGGCACGCCGATCTCGATCACCTCGATCGAGGGCGAGGCTTCAACCACACGATGACGGATGCCGGGTGGCTGGGTCACGCAATCGCCGGCATGGAGCCGGATCACATCGCCCTGATCCTCGTAAAGCACATCAACCCAGCCCCGGTAGCAATAGATCAGTTGGAAGCCAACGGTGTGGTAATGGACCATGTCCGGCACCGGGCCGCCATCGGGGATGCGGATGTGGCTGGCGATGATCGAGCCGCCGAGGCGCGACGGGATGAGATCGCGGTAGTGCATCCCCGCGCGGCCGATCACCCATGGGGCCTCATCCGCCAGCCGCCGCACGGCGAACTCATGCTGTGTCTCGGGCTGGTCCACGCGCGGGCTACGCGGCAGGATCTTGATCTTCGTGCCATTGGGTGCGGTGAGTTCCCGCTGCCCTTCTGCGATGCTGTCGGGCGCATCGGTCAGCAGGCGCAGATGCCCCGGTGCCACATCCGCCCCCCGTTCAAGCCTCACTTGCACCCCATGGCCCGAAAAACTTGCCACCGAAGGATCATCCGCGGGAAAGATCGTCTCAAGCCGCATGCCCAGCACTTTGGTGAAGAAAGGCAAATCCTCCCTAAGCTCCCGCGTGGGCAACAAGAATTCCGCCAAAACATCATCGGGCAAACGCATTTAACTGATCCTCTTCACGTATCGCGCCGCAGTTGAGCGCGCGACAAGCAAAGCGTCAACTGGGGGTTACGCACCACAGCCGATAAAGTTCCCCCCGACCGCTCATTTTCGACCAGCGAGTCGCAGCGCAAAATTCGCGCGATCACAAGAACCGCAAATTCTCGCCCCGATTTCGCACCCTCACGCGCCCAATAGCGCCTGAAAGCCTGCACAATTTCCACGCAATCACCTCCCGCAATGCGGGAAAGAAAGGGGCCATGGCCATCTCTCTTCGCCAATTCAATGGTTTCGCGAGGCTTCAAAATATGGTTAATAATTTATGCAACGGCACAAGGTATTGGTGCAGAAGCGTCACAATTTCGCCGGGTTTATAGGACTAGATGTGAACAGTTTATAAAGACACCCGGACTGCCCGTCTGCCCCACGAAAGAGGTGCCAAAAATGAAAATTCTTGCTGTCGACGATGACCCATTTATCCGCGAATTGCTGCCCGTTGTTTTCCGCGAAGCCGATTACCCCCATTTGACATTGGCCGCCTCCGGCGCTGCCGCTCTGGAACTGCTCGAAACCACCAAAGAACATTTCGACTGCCTGCTCTTGGACATCGAGATGCCCGAGATGGACGGCATCACCCTATGCCGCCGCATTCGCACGCTGGAAGCCTATCAAGACACGCCGATCCTGATGGTGACCTCGCGCGCCGACGCGACCGCGATCGAAAGCGCCTTTGCCGCCGGGGCCAACGACTATGTGACCAAACCTTTCGACGTGAAGGACATCGCAACCCGCGTGCATATCGCCGAGCGCATGCTGGAGAACACCCAGCGCGCCCCGCGCCTTGATCCGCAGCATTTGAAAGACGTGGGCGAGCCCGGCGTCCACGATTTTGCGCTGGCCGATCCTGTGCATATCAATGGGGTCGATCAATTGGTGCTGCCCTTCTCCTTGGGCAATTACCTGTCGCAGCTTTCACGCCAACACCTTGATATCTGTCAGGTCTTCGCGGCCAAGATCGAACATATCGATGAGCTTTACGCGACCTGCAACACCGCCGAATTCGCCCGCGCCATCGCCGCTGCGGCCGAGGCCATCGCGCGCGTGGTCGATTGCCCACAACTGCTGATGACCCATAACGGATCTGGCACGCTTCTGTGCATCGCGACAGGTGACAGCCTGCCCGCTTGGCCCGAGATCGAGGTGCTCATCCAAGGGGAGCTGGACGGCATGGACCTGCGCCATGACGACAACAGCCCGATGACGGTGATGCTCTCCGTCGGTGGCCCGATCCAGCCTAATGCGAGCCGCACTCAGCGGGTCAGAAAGACATTCGACCGCGCCATTCGCCGCGTGGCGATGCGGCAGAAGGTCAAGCTCGACACCCCCCCG
>NZ_SZNL01000012.1:102900-114389 GCF_005068605.1 Sulfitobacter sp. 15WGC
CTGACGGTGATGCTCTCCGTCGGTGGCCCGATCCAGCCTAATGCGAGCCGCACTCAGCGGGTCAGAAAGACATTCGACCGCGCCATTCGCCGCGTGGCGATGCGGCAGAAGGTCAAGCTCGACACCCCCCCCGACCGAGAAACCCTCCGTCTCCGCCGCCCATTGACGGCAAGGCAATCGCCTCAAGAAAAACCCGCCTCATGGGCGGGTTTTCGCATTCAGTTGATGGGGAATTGCACCAAACAGCGTTCGGCGATGCGGCGGTAATCCTCAAGCGTGTCGGGCACGCTGCGCCGATCACGCATCACCTCCATCGCAGCGCGTTTCTGCGCCCAAGTTCCCTCAACATGGCGGTCGAGAATGCGCACGGTCACGCCCAGCATCACATTCTTCTCTCCCTCGCCAATCAGTTCCGCCGCGGATAGTGCCACAGCCGTCAGCGCCAGCGTATTGGCGCAGCGCAGCGCCGCGGCTTCGCGCCCCTCATAGACCCGCGTGCCCGCCTCAGCCGCGCCAGAAGAGGCCACGAGCGAAGAGATCAACAAAACGGAACAGACGGCTGCTGTCAGAACGAAGCGGCGCGCCACCTCAAAAGACCTTGAAGGTCATCGTGGTCAAAGACCGCTCAATGCCTTCGATGTCCAACAGATTGTCATTGATGTAGACGCCCACATCTTCGCCCTTGGGAATATAAAGCTTCATCAACAGGTCATATTCGCCTGAGGTGGAATAAAGTTCGGAATGGATTTCGCGCAGGGCGATCTCTTCGGCCACACGATAGGTCGTGCCCGGTCGGCAGCGGATCTGGATGAATACGCAGGTGGTCATGTCGCGCCTCTTTCTGGGATTTGGTTCAAGCTGACATATGGGCCCTGCCCCCGCAATCCCCCATCGCGCTGTCCCTGTCTAAAGGCGTTTCACCGCTTGGGCTTGGCGCGGCGGCAGGCCCTGTTATAAGGGCGCAGCAATTGCCTTCGGAGATGCCCCATGCGTCGCAGCACCCTGACCCGCACCACTGCCGAAACCGACATCACGGTCGAGATCAACCTCGACGGCACCGGCAGCTATGACAATGAAACCGGCGTCGGCTTCTTTGACCATATGCTCGACCAGCTGTCGCGCCACTCGCTGATCGACATCAAGGTGCGTGCCAAGGGCGATCTACACATCGACGACCACCACACCGTCGAAGATGTGGGCATCACGCTGGGCCAAGCACTGACCCAAGCGCTCGGCGACAAACGCGGCATCCGCCGCTACGGATCCTGCCTGCTGGCGATGGACGACGCACAAATCCGCTGCGCGCTCGATCTCTCCGCGCGGCCCTTTCTGATCTGGAACGTGGATTTCCCCACCAGCAGCATCGGCAAGTTCGACACTGAACTGGTCCGCGAGTTCTTCCAAGCGCTCAGCACCCACGGCGGCATCACCCTACATGTCGACGCGCTCCACGGGTTCAACAGCCACCACATCGCCGAAGCCGCTTTCAAATCCGTCGCCCGGGCCCTGCGCGAAGCGGTCGAGACCGACCCGCGCAAAGCGGACGCCATCCCCTCCACCAAGGGTGCCTTGTGAACCGATGCTGACAGCAATTATCGACTACGAATCCGGCAACCTGCACTCCGCCCATAAAGCCTTCGAGCGTATGGCCCGCGAGCATGACGCTGGCGAAGTCATGGTGACCTCGGATGCCGAGGTTGTGGCCCGCGCTGACCGTCTGGTTCTTCCCGGCGATGGCGCTTTCCCGGCCTGTATGGCTGCCCTGAAAGGGGCCGGCGGCCTCTATGACGCGATGGTCGAGACGGTCGAGGAAAAAGGCCGCCCCTTCCTCGGCATCTGCGTCGGCATGCAACTGATGGCCAGCATGGGCCGCGAATATGAAGACACCCCCGGTCTGGGCTGGATCGGTGGCGAGGTGACCCAGATCACGCCGAAAGACCCGAAGCTCAAAGTCCCCCATATGGGCTGGAACGACTTGGTGATCGATCACGACCACGCTGTCTTCACCGGGCTGCAAACCGGTGATCACACCTATTTCGTGCACAGCTACCACATGGCCGTCGCCGACCCCGCCGAACGTCTGGCCCATGTCGAATACGGCGGCGAAGTCACGGCGATCATCGGCCGGGACACGATGCTGGGCATGCAGTTTCACCCGGAGAAAAGCCAAACCACCGGCCTGCGGCTGATCTCGAACTTCCTGACTTGGGCGCCTTAACCCATGCCGCGTCTATTGAAACGTCGGAAGGTATTTAAGAAAGGATGAAGATGAAGAAAGACCCTCTTCAACTTCATCCTTTTACAAATACCTCTGCGCTGCGCTTTCCTCACGCAAAACGCAATGAAGGCGCGAAGGTCTGGCCCCGCGCCTTCCGACCTTGGCAGAAGTGAACTGCCCTTACTTGATGCGCGCCCAGGTCTGTTTCGAGCAGATCAGCCCGCCCGCGACGCAGCCCGAGAGTTTCAGCGAGTTGCCTGAGACATTCATCTTCCCGATGTAGATTTTGCCGTTTGACGGGCGCCAAACCTTACCGGCGTATTTGCCGCCGCCCTGAGGCTTCATGTCGATGACGAGTGTTTTGCCGATATTGGGGGATTTATATTCGCCGCTGCCGTTGAAGGTGCGCGCGATGGTGCCGCAGATCGCCCCGCCGCAGGGGGCCATTTTCACATGGGCATAGGCGCCGTCATCCACTTGGGTTTTCCACGTACCGACCGCCGGATCCGCGGCATGGGCGGCGCCGCTCAGGCCAAGGCCCAGAAGGGCCGCTGCAAAAAGCTGTTTCATGATCTCTCCTCCCGATCTGGCTTTAGTGTTAGCCACAACTTTCAATCGGGCAAGACTGACCTCGGGTCGCGTTGCAAAATCCCTGGCGACGTGCAAAAGGAAAGCGACTTCTCTAACAAGGGCCCGGCCATGATCCTTTACCCCGCTATCGATCTCAAAGACGGTCAGGCCGTGCGCCTTGTGCATGGCGACATGGACCGCGCCACCGTTTTCAACGACGATCCCGCCGCACAGGCGCTTAGCTTTGTCGAAGCGGGCTGTGATTGGCTGCATCTCGTGGACCTTAATGGCGCTTTTGCCGGGACCCCGGTGAACGCCGCGCCAGTGGAGGCGATTTTGAAAGCCTGCAAGGTGCCTGCGCAATTGGGCGGTGGCATTCGCGATATGGCGACGATAGAGAGTTGGCTGGATAAGGGGCTCGCGCGTGTCATTCTGGGCACCGTGGCGGTTGAGAACCCCGAACTGGTCCGCGAGGCGGCGCGCGCCTTTCCCGGGCAGGTAGCGGTAGGAATCGACGCGCGGAACGGCAAGGTCGCGACCAAGGGTTGGGCCACAGAGACCGATGTGATGGCCACCGACCTCGCGAAATCCTTTGAGGATGCGGGCGTCGCCGCGATCATCTACACTGACATCATGCGCGATGGCGCGATGGGCGGGCCGAATGTGGAAGCGACAGCCGATCTGGCGCGGGCTGTCTCGATCCCGGTGATTGCCTCGGGCGGGGTGTCATCGCTCGAAGACTTAAGCGCGTTGCGGGACACCGGGGTCATCGAGGGCGCGATCTCGGGGCGCGCGCTTTATGATGGCGCGATTGATCTGACCGACGCCATGAAGATGTTGAAGGGCTGAGCCATGCTAAAGACCCGCATCATCCCTTGTCTCGACGTGGCCGATGGCCGCGTGGTGAAGGGTGTGAACTTCGTCGGCCTGCGTGATGCGGGCGACCCGGTGGATGCCGCGATTGCCTATGATGCGGCGGGGGCGGATGAGCTTTGCTTTCTCGACATCCACGCCACCCATGAAAACCGCGGCACGATGTTCGATCTGGTCACCCGGACCGCCGAGCATTGCTATATCCCGCTGACCGTCGGCGGCGGCGTGCGGACCGTGGCGGATGTGCGGGCCTTGCTGTTGGCAGGGGCTGACAAGGTCAGCTTTAACTCCGCCGCTGTGGCGAACCCGGATGTGATCGCCGAAGCGGCGGATCACTTTGGCAGCCAGTGCATCGTCTGCGCGATTGACGCCAAGACCGTAAGCCCCGGCAAATGGGAGATTTTCACCCATGGCGGGCGCAAGCCCACGGGCATCGACGCCGTGGAGTTCGCCCGCACCGTGGCCGCCAAGGGCGCAGGTGAAATTCTGCTGACTTCCATGGACCGTGATGGCACCAAACAGGGGTTCAACCTGCCCCTGACCCGCGCCATTTCGGATGCCGTGTCGGTGCCCGTGATCGCCTCTGGCGGGGTCGGCAATTTGGATCACCTTGTCGATGGGGTGATCGAAGGTGGCGCTTCGGCGGTGCTGGCAGCCTCCATCTTTCACTTTGGCGAATATACCGTGCAGGAGGCCAAACAGCATATGGTCGCCGCTGGCATTCCAATGAGGCTTTCATGACACTTGATGACCTATACGCCACCATTCTGAGCCGCAAAAGCGCCGATCCTTCAAGCAGTTGGACCGCGCAACTGCTGGCCAAAGGGCCAGAAAAATGCGCTGAAAAGTTCGGCGAAGAGGCGGTCGAGGCAATCATCGAGGCGGTAAAAGATGACCGCAAAGGTCTGACCTCCGAAGCTGCGGATGTGCTCTACCACCTGTTGGTGATGCTGGCGGCGCGGGATGTGCCGCTGAGCGATGTGCTGGATGAGTTGGCGCGGCGGCAATCGACCTCCGGCATCGCCGAAAAGGCCGCGCGGAAATAATCAGCCCATAAGGCGCGGGATTTCCACCTTGGGGCAGCGGTCCTGGATCACGTCCACGCCGCGTGCCTCGGCCTTGGCCGCAGCTTCGGCATTGGTGATGCCCATTTGCATCCAGATGGTCTCAAGCTCGGGGAAAGCCTCCAGCGCTTCGTCCACGACGGGGGGCACATCCTCGGAGCGGCGGAAAATATCGACCATTTGCACCGGCGGGTCGATCTCGGCCAGAGTGGCGACGATGGTCTCGCCAAAGACTTCCTTGCCCGCGTGCACCGGGTTTACCGGCACCACGTCATACCCTTTTTGGGCAAGGTATTCAGCGACATAGTGGCTGGGCCGCGCCGGATTGGGGGAAACACCGACCACCGCAATGCGGCGGGTGCGGGTGAGAACGTCTTTGATCAATGCATCTGTCATAGGCTGAACTTAAGCGCCTCCGCGCGGGTTTCAACGGCTTAATGACGTGGCGTAAAGCCTGCCACCCCCTGCCCGCGATTGGCAAGGCCGCGGCGATTGCATAGGCTCGCCCCAAAGGGCCGCCTGTGGAGGAACCGGGCAGCACCGCGAACCATCATCACCGGGAGCATAGGATGATCGATCAGACCTTGGATATGAACAATCTCGAAATGTCGGAGAAGGCCAAGCCGCTGCTGGCGGCGGTCATCAAGCACATCCGCGAGAATGTCGATCCGATCACTGAGGAGTTCTTTCGCCTTGGCGAAGGCCGCGCCGACCGCTGGTCCTATGCGCCCGGTCAGTTGGAATTGCTCGACGGGGCCAAGCAAAAAGCGCGGGAGGCTGGGCTGTGGAACTTTTTCCTGCCCAATGCCGAAACCGGTGAAGGGCTGGCGAACCTCGATTACGCCTATATCGCCGCCGAATTGGGCAAAAGCCCGCTGGCGCCGGAAAGCCTGAACTGCTCCGCCCCGGATACCGGCAATATGGAGGTGTTGGAACGCGTCGGCACGCCCGAGCAGAAAGAGCGCTGGCTGAAGCCACTGCTCGCGGGTGAAATCCGCTCGGCCTTTGCCATGACGGAGCCTGATGTCGCCTCTTCGGATGCGCGCAACATCTCGACGAGCGCGGTGCTGGATGGCGACGATTGGGTGATCAACGGCGAGAAGTTCTATATCTCGGGCGCGGGCGATCCGCGTTGCAAGATCATGATCGTCATGGTGAAAACCTCACCCGAGGCCGAGACTTTCCGCCAGCAGAGCCAGATCCTCGTGCCGATGGACACGCCGGGGGTGGAAATCCTCGGCCCGATGCATGTCTTTGGCCATGACGACGCGCCGCATGGGCATATGCATATCCGTTTTTCCGATGTGCGCGTGCCGCGTGAAAACGTGCTTTGGGGCGAAGGGCGTGGCTTCGAGATCAGTCAGGTGCGGCTTGGGCCGGGGCGGATTCACCACTGCATGCGCTCTATTGGTGCGGCGGAAAAGGCGCTGGACCTGATGATCGAACGTGGGCTCGGGCGCGAGGCTTTTGGCAAGAAGATCATCGACCTCGGCAAGAATATGGAAACGATCAGCCGCGCGCGGATCGACATCGAAGCCATGCGGCTGATGGTGTTGAAAGCGGCCAAGGCGATGGATGTCTTGGGCAATAAAGAGGCGCGCATCTGGGTCAGCATGATCAAGGCGCTGGTGCCGGAAAAGGCCTGCGAGATCATCGACGCCTCCATGCAGGTGCATGGGGCCACGGGGATGAGCCAGTGGAGCCCGCTTTCGGGCATGTACACATGGCAGCGCGCGCTGCGCTTTGCCGATGGGCCGGATGAGGTGCACCATCAGGTGATCGCCCGGGCCGAGGTGAAGGCCTTTCAGGCGTCGAACGCGCGCGGCTCTGGCAGCGACAGCTGATATGGAGCTCGCGGGCCGCGTCATCGTCATCACCGGGGCCGCCAGCGGCATCGGGCGGGCACTGGCGCTGCGCTTTGCTAGGGAAGCGCCTGCGCATATCGTCTGCGTGGATATCGACAGCGCGGGGGCCGAGGCGACGGCGGCTGAGGTCGGCGGCACGGCCTTCCGCGTCGATGTCGCGCGGGAGGCGGAGATCGCCGCGCTGATCGACAGCGTCGAGCGTGACATCGGGCCGATTGATCTTTTCTGCTCCAACGCCGGTATCTCGGTCGAGGGCGGCGTCGAAGTCCCGGATGCCGACTGGCAGCGCATTTGGGAGATTAACGTGATGAGCCATGTGCGCGCAGCACGGCATCTGGTGCCGCTGATGCGGACCCGCGGGGGTGGCTATCTGCTCAACACGCCTCAGCGGCGGGGCTGCTCAATCAGGTCGGCGCTGCGCCCTATGGGGTGACAAAACACGCCGCCGTCGGCCTCGCCGAATGGCTGGCGATGAGCTATGGCGACGACGGGATCAAGGTCTCTGTGCTTTGCCCGCAGGCGGTCCGGACGAGATGATGCGCGGGCTAGAGGATCATGTCGCCGCGATTGACGGCATGTTGGAGCCTGAACCGGTGGCCGAAGCCTGCGTGCAGGCGATCCGCGATGAGGTCTTTCTGGTGCTGCCGCATCCGCAGGTGCGCGACTATATGCGAGGGAAGGCGCAGGATTATGACCGCTGGATCGGCGGAATGCGCAAGCTGAACCGGCGGTTTGGGGCGGCGAAAGAGAGCTAGCGGCCCTTAGCTCTCCCCCTTGGGCCGGATCGGGCGCAGCAGCCCCTCCTGCGCCACGCTCGCCACCAACTGCCCGTTTTGATTGTAGATCATCCCACGGTTGAACCCCCGCGCCCCGCCGGTGAACGGCGCGTCGAGCGCATAAAGGTGCCATTCGTCAAAGCGGATCGGCGCGTGAAACCACATGGCGTGGTCAAGGCTGGCCGTCATCACCTTGCCCTGAAACCACGTCAGCCCATGGGGCCGCAGAGAGGAGCCGAGCAGGTTCATGTCCGAGGCATAGGCAAGCAGAGCGTGCTGCATCACCGGGTTCTGCCCTTCGGCGGCCCCCATGCGGAACCACAGATAGTTGCGGTCGCTCACTTTTTCCGGCGTCATGAAATCGCGCGGCTCAACCTCACGGATCTCAATGGGGCGCTCGCGCAGGAAGTCCCCACGGTATTTCTCGGGCAGCTTCTCGGCAAAAGCCTCGCGCAATTCGGGCCGGTCCGGCCAGTTCTCAGGGGCCGAGACCTGCGGCATCTCATGTTGCCAATCGAACCCCTCTTCTTCGACCTGAAAAGAGGCGGAGAGGTTCAGGATCTGCTTGCCATGCTGGATCGCCACCACACGCCGGGTCGTGAAACTGCCCCCGTCGCGGGCGCGGTCAACCTGATAGATTACCGGAATTTTCGGGTCGCCGGGCCGGATGAAATAGGCATGGAGCGAATGGCAGGCCCGGTCTGGCACGGTGCGGTAAGCCGCCATCAGCGCCTGCGCGATGACATGACCGCCGAAAATCCGCATCGAGGTCTCACCCCCAGCACCCGTGCCCCGAAACAGATCGACCTCAAGCTGTTCGATATCCAACAGATCAAGCAATTGCCGCGCAGCATTGGTCATGGGTCATCCTTTCGGGCCGGGGTATTTCGGCCCTAGCAACAGGTTTTCACCGCAAAGCTCAAGCGCCAAACGCCCCGCCGCCCGCTTAGCGGTCGCGATCCAGCGCCTCCAGCCCGTGGCGCGCAAAAATTGGGACATATTGCCCTAATTTCAACCCGTATTCGGGGTTTGAAGCGTTGCCCTCCAAGGCGCGTTTCAACACGCCTTGGATGATCGCCGCCATGCGGAAAAAGCAAAAGGCGAGGTAATAGCCGAAATTGTCGATGCCCTTCAGCCCGCGCCTGCGGCAATAGGCGGCGATGAATTCGGCATCGGTGGGCAGGCCAAGCGCCTTGCGGTCCACCCCGGCCAAGCCGCGCCCCTCGGCCCCCACGGGCATCTGCCACTGCATGATGACGGCGGCGAGATCGGCAACGGGATGGCCGATGGTCGATAGTTCCCAATCCAGAACCGCACGGCAGGCGGTCCCATGGGTGTCGAAGATCATATTGTCGATCCGGTAATCGCCATGCACCAACGTCCGCTGCCCGTCGTCCTCGGGCAGCTCCGCGCTGAGGCGCTGCATGAGCCTATCCATATCCGGCTGCGGCTCGGTCTCCGACGCGCGGTATTGTTTCGACCAGCGCGCCACCTGCCGCTCGAAATAGTTACCCGGCGGGCCATAGTCTGACAGCCCCGCCGCGTCGATATCGACCTCATGCAGCGCAGCCAGCACGCCATTCATCTCATCCATGACCGCGCCACGCTCTGCCGGGGTAAGCTCTGGCAGCGTGGGGTCGTTGAAGTTGCGCCCTGGGACATGGTCCATGACATAGAACATCGAGCCGATGACGCTCTCGTCTTCGCAAAGCAGATGCATCCGCGCGACAGGCACCTGACTGCCCGCCAAAGCCTTCTGCACCCGAAACTCCCGATCCACCGCATGGGCCGATTTCAATAGCACCCCCGGGGGTTTGCGGCGCAGCACATAGTCATGCGCCGGGGTCGAAAGCAGGAATGTCGGGTTGGATTGCCCGGCCTGAAACTTCGTGACCTCCAGCGGCCCGGCAAAGCCCGGCAGGTTCGCCTCCAACCAGCGGCAAACGGCGTCCTCATTCAGAGTTTGGGTATCCGTGCTCACTGTGCGAACTCCGCTGCCAACCTTGCGCCAGCGGCGCGATACTCCGCCTCGATACGGTCCACCAGGTCGGCCGCGCCGCCGATCTCTTTGACAGCGCCAATCCCCTGCCCCGCGCCCCAAATTTCCTTCCACGCCTTGGGTTTGGACGACCCCGAGCCAAAATTCATCGAAGAGGCATCCGCCGATGGCAGATTGTCCGGGTCGAGCCCCGCCGCCACGATCGAGGGGCGCAGATAGTTGCCCGACACCCCGGTGAAGAGCGACGAGGTCACAATGTCATCCGCCCCGCCCGAGACGATCATATCCTTGTAGCCCGGCACGGCGTTCGCCTCTCGCGTGGCGATGAAGGCCGAGCCCATATAGCCCAAATCGGCCCCCATGGCGCGGGCCGCCAGCAGCCCCTCGCCCGTGGCCAAGGCGCCGGAAAGCAGGAGCGGCCCGTCGAACCATTCGCGGATTTCGCGGATCAGCGCGAAGGGCGATTGCGGCCCCGCATGGCCCCCGGCCCCCGCGGCCACGGCAATCAAACCATCCGCGCCCTTTTCGATCGCCTTGCGCGCGAAACGGTTGTTGATGACGTCATGCAGCGTCACGCCGCCACAGGAATGTGCGGCCTCGTTCACCTCGACCCGCGCGCCAAGCGAGGTGATCCAGATCGGCACCTTATGTTTGACGCAGATCTCAAGATCACGCTCCAAACGCGCGTTCGACCGATGCACGATCTGGTTCACCGCGAAAGGGGCTGCGGGCCGGTCGGGGTTCTCTTGATTGTGCTTGTCCAAGGCTTCGGTGATCTGGGTCAGCCAAGCATCCAACAAGGGCGGCTCGCCCTCTGCCTCCCGCGCGTTCAGCGCCGGGAAAGACCCGACGATCCCCGCCTTGCACTGCGCGATGACAAGCTCGGGCCCCGAGAGGATGAACATCGGCGAGGCGACCAGCGGCAGGCGCAGGCCGCGCAGAGCTTGGGGTAGATGGCTGTCGTCACGCATATGGGGTCTCCGTTCGGGGTCTATCGCTCGGCATCACAGTGCCTTTTCAAATATATTCGGTCCCGACATCACATTGATGCCGCCGCTGACCGGGATCACGGCCCCGGTGACATAGGCGCCGCCGCGTCCGCAGAGAAACAGCATGCAGCCCGCGATATCTTCATCCCGCCCAACACGGCCAAGCGGGACATCCTGCCCCACCGCGGCCCGCGTCTTCTCATCGCCCGTGGCGAATGCCGTCATGCGCGAGACGAAGGGCCCCGGCGCCAATGCGTTCACGGTGATCCGCTCCCCGGCCAATTCCTTGGCGAGGATTTTGCTCAGGTGAATGACCGCCGCCTTGGACGCGGCATAGCTATAGGCGCCGTCGCCCATCTCGCGCTCCCCCATGACCGACCCGACATTAACGATCCGCGCGGGATCATCCGCCGTGGCCACGGCGCTGAGAAGCGGCAATAGCTTTTGCGTAAGATCGAAGAGCCCGGCGACATTGACACCCATGACCTTATCCCAAGCCCGGTAAGGGAACTGCCCCAAAGGCGCACCCCAAGTCATCCCCGCGTTGTTCATCAAGATATGCAGCTGATCGCTGCGCGCCTGAACCTCAGCCACGAACGCATCCACACCAGCCTCAGTCCCTACATCGCCCGCAAACCCTTCGGCGCTGCCCCGGGCGCCAAGCGCATTCAGCTCATCGGCCACAGCCGCGCAGGCCTCTCCGTTCCGGCTGGCTAAAAGGACCCGCGCCCCGGCCCGCACCAAAGCCTCCGCCGCCATCCGCCCGATGCCCGTGGCCCCGCCGGTAATCAAAGCGGTCTTTCCCTCCAAGCCAAAGAGCGTATCGATATCCATGCCCCGCCTCCCAACGTCGACTGTTGCCGCTACTGTGACAGGGCTTCGGGCAGCGTCAAGCGGATGCCAAAGGCAGGCCCCGGTAACCGGGCGTCATATGGTTCTTGCTGGTCGGGAGATTACCCCCCTCAAACGCAAAACCGCCGCAGCTTTGAGCTGCGGCGGTTTTGTTATTCTGATCATCGTCGAGAGATACTGTAGTCTAGGAACTTATTAGGTTTGGCGATGACCTACTCTCCCACGTCTTAAGACGCAGTACCATCGGCGCTACGGCACTTAACGGCTGGGTTCGGGATGGGAC
>NZ_SZNL01000130.1:0-255 GCF_005068605.1 Sulfitobacter sp. 15WGC
GCAGGGGCCGGCGATTGCGCATGGCGGGATGAAGATTTGGCTCTGGCAGACCGAGGCGTTGCGGTAGAGGCTGCCACTTGGCCCGGAATCAAGCCGCAGGCGCCGGGCCATCGCCTGCCCGCCCGGAGGGGTAGGCGATTTGGTGAGGCTGGACGCGACTTGGCGAAGTCACGTCACGGCTGAACCATAAAGTGGCAAGGTCCAGCCGTTGCCAGCGCCCACCCGCGGGCAGGCGATGGCCCTCGTGCTTCGTTA
>NZ_SZNL01000131.1:0-255 GCF_005068605.1 Sulfitobacter sp. 15WGC
GCATCCCAATACTCTTTGGTCCGTCATGCAATCTCTATAACCCGTCCTTCTCACGCCAAGTTATACGCCTAATAGTATTCGAAGGCCCCAAGTAAGTCATTCCGCCCCCCCCCCCGTAAATTTTTTTAGGGAAGCTACCCGAGGCACCTTTGGTAGAAAGTGATCCATTCTTGCGCCTCTCGATCATGGACAGGGTGGTCCTTTTCACAGTTTGCAAACCTCGGAACGGTGCTTGTTCCGTCCCATCCAACCAAA
>NZ_SZNL01000132.1:0-254 GCF_005068605.1 Sulfitobacter sp. 15WGC
CTCTCCACGACGGACGTTAGCATTCGCCGTGTGTCTGCCATCCAGTACTCCTCGGTATTCGGAGTTTGGTTAGGATCAGTAAGCCTGTGGGCCCCATTACCCATCCAGTGCTCTACCCCCGAGGGTATTCGGATGACGCTCTACCTAAATAGATTTCGCAGAGAACCAGCTATCTCCGAGTTTGATTGGCCTTTCACCCCTAGGCACAGCTCATCCCGATCTTTTTCAACAGATGTGGGTTCGGTCCTCCAATA
>NZ_SZNL01000133.1:0-254 GCF_005068605.1 Sulfitobacter sp. 15WGC
GTGGAGGTGGCGGCATCATCGATCCTGCCACCAACAATGAGTTTGAGTAGATAAATCTTCTTGGCACGATTGAGACGGAGAGCCCAACCGATAAGCTGCTACCTGAAATTGACAGCACGGTTAGTGCCGCCCGGCTAAAGATGGATCAGGCGACCATCTCTCAACGAGATCTGTGTCGGCTGGGTCGGAAATCCCAATTTGCGTCGTGCATCCCTATCGCTCTCAACAGCCGTCCCGCGATCCACCGCGCGCCC
>NZ_SZNL01000134.1:0-253 GCF_005068605.1 Sulfitobacter sp. 15WGC
CCAACGCGATCCCCTGAGAATGGAGCATCCGGAACACATAGTGATCGGGCGTGACGAACAGCTCGGGCGGGTTGGCGAAAGCTTTGTTTTCCGCGAACCAGCGCGGATCAGTATGGCCATGAGGGCTATGATGGGTAGATCGCGCACCCCATCATAAAGCGTGCGTGCCAGTTCTCTTAGCTTGGGTTCAACCGGAAACAAGCGGTCGGGTGAAGCAGGGTCATCACGGGGCCTTTGCTGATGTCGCATCTGG
>NZ_SZNL01000135.1:0-254 GCF_005068605.1 Sulfitobacter sp. 15WGC
GGAGAACTCGCTGCGCGCCCATGCGAATTCCTCGGCAATGGGAATCTGGAACACGCCGAAGGAGGCCCGCACGGCGAAGCTGACCATGATGATGATACATCCGACCATCAGGACCGGGGTGAACAGGGGCGCGCGGCTTTGCATGGAAGTGTTCCTTTCCGCGGCAGATTATGGGTTTCACGGGCGTCGTCAATTGCGCATCTGCGAAGACTGGCCAGCCCGCCCGCGCTGCCGTAAACATGGCCCCGTGCAAA
>NZ_SZNL01000136.1:0-254 GCF_005068605.1 Sulfitobacter sp. 15WGC
CCTTGCGACCTTCATCCCCACTTTTATCGGCGTCACGCTGATATCATTCGCCTTCATCCGCTTGCTGCCCGGCGACCCGATCGTCGTCATGGCCGGTGAGCGCGGCATTTCCGAAGAACGCTATCTCAACTGCAACAGCAGTTCGGCTTTGACCGGCCGATCTATGTGCAGTTCTGGGATTACTTCACCGGCGTGATACAGGGGGATTTAGGCACGTCCTTCGTGACCAAACGCCCGGTTTGGGATGAGTTCTT
>NZ_SZNL01000137.1:0-254 GCF_005068605.1 Sulfitobacter sp. 15WGC
GGGCGGGGTAATGGCAATCATCATGCTCGCCTTCATGCTCGGCATGTATTCCAATCGAAAGACGAATTTTGCGATCTTCACTGGGGCTGCCATCGCCTTTGCGGCCGGCGTCTACTTGGTCCGGTCGAAGATACGGTAGGCGACACCGCTTGGATGAAAGCCATGATCCCGCACCATTCAATCGCGATCCTGACCAGCGAACGCGCAAACCTGTCCGATCCGCGCGTGCGCGAGTTGGCCGACGCGATCATCGA
>NZ_SZNL01000138.1:0-254 GCF_005068605.1 Sulfitobacter sp. 15WGC
GTGTGCGCCCCGGTGACGGCAGCCTTGCGATAAATCGCGTTTGTCTGCGCCTTGATTGTCCCTTCTGAGGTGCCGCGCAGTTCCGCAATGTCGCGGGTGCTTAGTCCTTTGACCAAAAAGACCGCGAGTCCCGCTCTGCGGGGGTCAGCCGCCAATCCGTGAAATGTTGCGTCATCACCATCGAGAACTCCGAGGTGCAGCGGCGCATCTTATCTTCGGCCAGCCGCGCACGTTGCAGACTGGTCCTGAGGGCG
>NZ_SZNL01000139.1:0-254 GCF_005068605.1 Sulfitobacter sp. 15WGC
ACCAGCGCCAGTAATCCGCCGGCAGGATTTCCAACGCCTGATCCATGAAGACGCCGCGCCCACGCGAGGTGGAGAACTGACCGCCGTCATAATTGAGGTAATTGAAGGACTTGATGTAATCCACCAGTTCCACGGCTCGCCCGAGCCCTTGATCGTGGCGGGGAAGCTGAGCGTGTGGAAGGGGACATTGTCCTTGCCCATGAACTGGGTGTAGCGCACGTCTTCGGCGCCGCGGTCGGTGCGCCACCAGCTTT
>NZ_SZNL01000013.1:0-31950 GCF_005068605.1 Sulfitobacter sp. 15WGC
GCCACGGGCTCGGGCGCCACGCGCGGGGCCTCGCGGGGGCGGGCCTCGGGGGCGATCTCGGGCACCAGCACGGCTGTGTCGCCGATGGGTTCGTTCAGTTCGGGCGCGCTGTCGTCCACTTCGGTCTGTGGCGGCAGTTCCAGCTCCGTCACCTCGGGCGGCCTGTCCTCGGGCGGGGTCTCGGTCTGCACCGGCTCGGGCTGTTCGATCGCGGCATCCGGCTCGGCGGTGACCTCGGGCGCCTCCTCACTCGGCGCGGGCAATGCGGGCTGGGCCACCTCGGTGGTCGAGGCAGGCGGCTGCTGGGCCGCGACCAGCGCGTCATATTCCGCCGCCGAGATCACCGAAACCTCGGTCATCTCGACCGGGTCCGGCTCGGAGGTGAAGATGTTCCCGAACAAAAGCCAGCCGATAAGACCCAGATGCCCGGCACCTGATATGTAATGCCCGGTATGCACCGCTCAGCCACCCGACGTGTCGCTGCCGTCCATCGCCGGGCCGCCGATGTCGGTCACCAGACCGATGTTGGAAAATCCGCCCGCGTTGAGCGCGCCCATGACCTCCATGACCTGCGCATAGGGCACTTTGCCGTCGGCGCGCAGGAACACCCGGTCGCTGGCCCGCTCGGACGCGATGGCGCGCAGCTTGGTCACCAGCTGGTCGCGCGGCGTGTCGGTGGTCTGGATCTGCACCGCCCCTTGGGCGGTGACGGTGACGGTCAGCGGCTCTTCCTGCTCAGCCGGCAGGGCCGTGGCGGCGGTCTTGGGCAGTTCCACCGGCACGCCGACGGTCAAAAGCGGGGCCGCGACCATGAAGATGATCAGCAGCACCAGCATCACGTCCACGAAGGGCGTGACGTTGATCTCAGCCATCGGCTGGGCGCGGCCCCGCCGCCGCCCCTTGCCGCCTTGCTTTTTCATGACACCCGCACCCATGGCTTAGCTGTCCAACTGGCGGCTGAGGATGGTGGCGAATTCGTCCGAGAAGGCCTCGTAGGTGCCGAGGATCCCATCACTGTCGGCGCTCAGCTTGTTGTAGAAAACCACCGCCGGGATCGCGGCCAGAAGGCCGATGCCGGTCGCCAGAAGTGCCTCGGCGATGCCCGGGGCCACGACGGCGAGGTTGGTGTTCTGCTGGGCCGCGATCTCGATGAAAGAGTTCATGATGCCGAAGACGGTGCCGAAGAGGCCAACGAAGGGCGCAGTAGAGCCCACGGTCGCCAGCACCGGCAGCCCCTTTTGCAGACGCTCTGCCTCCTTGGCGATGGCCACGTCCATAGACCGGTCGATGCGCGCCGTGGCACCGGGGATCAGCGCACCGTCCTCGCGGTGCGAGCGGCGCCATTCCGACATGCCGGCGGCGAAGATCTTTTCCGACGGCCCATCGGGATCGGCGCCAATGGTGTCAAAAAGACCGTCGAGCGGTTCACCCGACCAGAAGGCCCGATCGAACTGCGCTGCCTCTGCACGGGCTTTGCGGTATTGGATGGTTTTCTGAATGATGATCGACCACGACCAGAAAGAGGCCCCGATCAGCATGATCATTACAAGTTTGACCGTGACCGTCGCCTTCGCGAACAGACCCCACAGGGAGAAATCGATCCCCTGTGCCAATGCCAGCGTCTCTGCTTCCATTTAACTATGCTCTTTTACTGCCGCCCCTTCGGGGCATTCTGCCTCTGGGTTCTATCTCTGGGCCCTATTTTCCGGCCTCAATTTGGAGCAAAGCTAACGGACTGCAACCTAGATTGCCAGAATTATGGTATCACCGCGCCGGATCGCCGTCCGACAGGCGGAGTTTCGCTGGCAGCCGCGTGGGTTTTCCGCCCGTCGTCATGCAAACGGCGGTAACTTTGGCGCGAAAGATGACCTTGCCATCGCGTAGCACGTCTTGGTCGAACACCCAACGCACGGGCCCTTCGGCCTGATGGGTCGTCTGCACCTCCAGCCGGTCGCCAAAGCGCGCGGCGCCGAGGTAATCCGCCTCTACCCGCGTCACGACAAAGACCAGCCCCTCCTCGCGCATGGCACGTTGATCAAGGCCGATCTGTTCGACGATATCCGACCGCGCCCGCTCGATATAGCGCAGGTAGTTGGCGTAATAGACGACGCCCGCCATATCGGTGTCTTCATAGAAGATGCGGACCGGAAAACTATGGCTCATGATGCCACCTGCACCCGCGCGGCAAGGCGCAGCGCATGGCTCGCATCATTGGCGGCGGGCGGCATCACCGGGTCATAGGCGGCGCGGATCACATCCGCGACCTCGGGGCGCAGCACCAGCGCGTCATCGGCCATCGCCAGTGGGGATTGCTCTTGAAAGGCATCTTCGGACCACAAGAGGATGACCTGCACCGCTTGGCTCAGCGCCAGCACCTGCGCGGACATATCTTGCAGGCTCTCGTCCATGCGCAGGAAGACGAAAGCCGCCTTGATCGCGCCGTTCTCCTCAAAGCGAAAAAAGCGGTATTGGTTCGCTCCCGCCGCCTGCAACCGCTCGACCTGTGCGGCGAGGTCCGGCACCAGCCCCTCCATCCCCGGCACGTCGAGCAGTTCAGCCCAATCGGCGAAGAAGAACATCATCAGGTTGCTGCCCAACTCCGGGTCGGTTTCGGCCATGTCGTGACCGGCAAGCTTGGCCACCGCTTCGAGCGCGCCTTTCACCACCGGCAGCGCCTCTTCCTCGATCCCAAAGGCCACGGGGGCGATGGGGCGGCCCCAGCGGGCAAAGGCGAACTGCCCGTCGCGGCGGGTGAAAAGGGTCTCGATCTGCTCTGCGGTCATCGTCATCTGGTCTACCTTCGCTCCGAAACGTCAGCCGAAAAGGTCGCTCTGCCCTCTGGGCGCGGCAAGCCCGAGATGGCTCCACGCCTTGGCGGCCAACATCCTGCCGCGCGGGGTACGCTGGATCAGCCCCTGCTGCAACAGGAACGGCTCGATGACCTCCTCCAGCGCATCGCGGCTTTCCGAAAGCGCAGCCGAAAGCGTCTCGATCCCCACCGGGCCGCCCTGATAATTCTCAGCCATCAGCCTCAGGTAGCGTCGGTCGGCCCCGTCGAGGCCGAGGTGATCGACCCCGAGCCGCGTCAGCGCCATATCCGCCAACTCGCGCGTCACGCGACCATCGCCCTCGACCACGGCGAAATCCACCACCCGGCGCAACAGGCGCCCGGCGATGCGCGGCGTGCCGCGGGCGCGTTTGGCGATCTCGCGCGCGCCGCCTTCGTCCGCCGGGGCACCCAGCTTGCGCGCGTTGCGGTCGACGATGATGTAAAGCTCGTCCTCGGTGTAGAACTGTAGCCGCGTCGGGATGCCGAACCGGTCGCGCAGCGGCGTGGTCAGAAGCCCCATGCGCGTAGTGGCCCCGACCAGCGTGAAGGGCTGCAACTCGATCCGCACGGTGCGCGCGGCGGGGCCTTCGCCGATCACCAGATCAAGCTCGAAATCCTCCATCGCCGGGTAGAGCACCTCTTCGACCGAGGCGTTCAGCCGGTGGATCTCGTCAATAAACAGCACGTCGCGCGCCTCGAGATTGGTGAGGATCGCGGCAAGGTCACCGGCCTTGGCCAGCACCGGGCCGGAGGTCATGCGAAAGCCCACGCCAAGCTCGCGCGCCATGATCTGCGCCAGTGTCGTCTTGCCCAAGCCCGGCGGCCCGTGAAACAGCGTGTGATCCATCGCCTCGCCGCGCTGGCGGGCCGACTGGATGAAGACCGACAGGTTCGCCCGCGCCTCTGCCTGCCCAACGAATTCGCCAAGCATTTGCGGCCGCAGCGCGCGGTCGGTGTCTTCGGGCAGCGGGTCGGGCCGCACGGTGGGGTCGATGTCGGTCATAGGGCCTCGTTATGCCGTAGGGTGCGTGGTTCTTCCAGCGGAAGGTTCACGCACATGCCGCCGGGCGCATTCGCGCTCACCCCTTCGGCGCCAGCAGCTTGAGCGCCGCGCGAATGAGCGCCTTGGTATCGGCCTCGGGCGTCTCGCCCGCCGCCTGCGCCACGGCGCCCGCCGCATCGCCCGGCGCATAGCCGAGGTTGCCAAGCGCCGAGAGCGCCTCGGACTGGGCAGAGGCATTGGGGGCGGCAGGTTTCGGTGCGGGGCGCGGGGCGGCGGCCTCGATCACCGCCTCGTCGGCGGCGGCCTCAGTCTCGCCCATGGCGTCGGCCACCGTGCCGGTCATCGCCATGACGCCGGGCGCCTTGTCCTTGAGGTCCAGCACCACGCGCTGCGCGATCTTCGGGCCGATGCCCTTGGCGGCCTTCACCGCGTTCCAGTCACCAAGCGCGATGGCGCGGCTCACGCCATCCGGCCCCAGCGTGCCGAGGATCGCGAGCGAGGCTTTGGCCCCCACCCCCTGCACCGAGGTGAGCAGCCGGTGCCATTCCTTCTCCACCAGCGTCTGGAAGCCGAAAAGCTGCATCAGGTCCTCGCGCACCACAAGGTCGGTATAAAGCGCCACCGCCTCGCCCACGCCCGGGAGTGCTGCCATGGTCCGGTCGGAGACATAGACGAGGTAACCCACCCCGCGCACGTCGATCAGCACGTGATCTGCCGCGCGGTAGTCGATGCGGCCCGAAAGCTTGCCGATCATGCGCTTGCCCTCGCCACCGCTTGGGCCAAGGTGCTGGCGCCGCCGTGATGCGCGTGGCAGATCGCGATGGCCAGCGCGTCGGCGGCATCCGGCCCGGCAATCTCGATCCCCGGCATCTGCATCTTGACCATATGCGCCACCTGTCCCTTATCCGCATGGCCGACGCCGACCACGGTTTTCTTGACCTTGTTGGGGGCATATTCGCCCACCGTCAAACCAAACTGCGCGGGCACCAGCATGGCGATGCCCCGCGCCTGCCCCAGTTTCAGCGTCCCGGCCCCGTCCTTGTTCACGAAGGTCTGCTCAACCGCTGCCGCTTGGGGCCGCCATGCCGTCAGCACGCGTGTAAGCTGCCCATGCAAGGACAAGAGCCGCGCGCCAAGGTCGTCGCCTTCGGAGTGACAGATGCCATTGGCCACATGGGCGATTCGGCTGCCCGAGACGTCGATCACGCCCCAGCCCAGATTGCGCAGCCCCGGATCTATGCCGATCACCCGTATCATCTCTGCCCCTCGATAAAATTGTTGCTTTTTTGGTGCACTAGCACGAAAGGCGAACATCGCAAAGCCCTGATGCGTGGCGGGCGCTTTGCGACAGGCGCTCTGTCGCTTTTGAACCGCGGTGTCGAATTGCGCCTCTCCATGGTTCAAAACCGACATGCTGGGCAGTGAATTTTTCCCGTAATGATAGTGGGTTAACCCTTTTATCGACCCATGCAAAAAACGCAAGCCTCACTGTCGTTTTTGAGGGATTGCGCGGGGCGAATTTCGGGCATACTTGCCGAAAATTCCGTTCGGTAAGGAAGGCCAGCCCGCCCCCCTGCCGGCGCAACCTGAGATCAAACAAAGGACGGCCCCATGGCAGCTTTCGACACCACCCGCACCGCTTACGGCTCCCCCTCGGCCGTCACGCGCATCCTTGGCTTTTTCGGCGCCTTCTTCGCTGCGGTTGAGGCTTGGCAAGACAGCCGCGCCACCCGCAAGGCGCTGTCGGACCTGACCGATCTCGAGTTGCAAGACATCGGCTTGATCCGGGGCGACATTGACCTTGTGGCGCTGAACCACTTCGTGCGTTGACCCTACGGGATAAGCACCAGCCCCATTAGAAAAGCCGTAGCGGAGAGCCTCCGCTACGGCTTTTTCTTTACGCGAGGGGCGGCGCCACGTTACCGCATGATCGGGCCGGTCAGCTCCGCCAATGTCTGGGTCACCGGGTCGATGGCCATCATCTTGGCGCCGATCTGCTCAAGGTTCGACCCATTGGCGAGGCGCGAGAGACGCTCGTTATAGGTCACCGGGCCAATCGCGGCGAGGGTGAAGGCTTTGAAGCCGAAAAACACCAGAACGATCAGGAAAAGACCTGTCACCGGGAAACCCCGGCGGGCGCGTTTCGGCAAGACAGAGATCAACCCATCGCGTCCGACGCGGGTGACATATCCTCGTTCCAGCTTCCGATGCTTGCGCCCCAGAAGTTCGATCCGTTTCGCGAATTGAGCGTGTCCTTCAGCCATCACAGCCTCCGTAGCAATCCGGCCCCCACCGTTTGCTGCCAATTTGAATAAAGTCCAAATGTGGCAACAAAGCGGCAAAAGGGTCGAATGCAACGAAAATGAGGCGTGAATTATACTTTCGTTTGAAGCGTTAGTGTCGTCCAGTCACCAATGCTCTCGCGGTGGGTCAGATTGATGCCGGATCGTGCATAAACCTCGATCACCTCTTCCGCCTGTTCGTTTAGCAGGCCGGAGAGAATCGCATAGCCACCGGGTTGCAGCGCCGCCGCCATGTCGGGGGCCAGTGCCACCAACGGACCTTTGAGGATGTTGGCGAAGACCAGATCGAAGGGGGCGGCCTCGGCCAGCGCGGGGTGGTCGAAGCCCGCCGCCTCGACGCAGGTCACGCGGCCCGTAAGGCCGTTGGCATCGACATTAGCCTGCGCCACCTCGACCGCGACCTCGTCGATGTCGCTCGCCAGGACCGGCTCAGGCCAGATGCGCGCAGCGGCCATCGCCAGCACCGCGGTGCCGCAGCCGATGTCGGCGACGTTCTTGCCGTGGAACCCCTCGTTTGCCAGCCGGTCGAGCGCTCTGAGGCAGCCCAAGGTGGTGCCGTGGTGGCCGGTGCCGAAGGCCATGGCGGCCTCGATCAGCAGCGGCTCGCAGTCTTCGGGCACCTTGTCCGCGTCATGGCTGCCGTAGACGAAAAAGCGGCCTGCCTCCACCGGTGCCAGCTCGCGCCGGACATGGGCGACCCAGTCGGTCTCGGGCAGTTCGGAGACGGTGAATTCCTTGGCGCCCATCGCCTTGGCCAGCACGGCAAGTGCTGCGGTATCGGGCGCTTCTTCGAAGTAGCCGCCGACTTCCCACAGGCCCGAGCCGTCCTCGACCTCGAAAACGCCCACGCCGGTGGGTTCGGGGGTGAGCCGCTCCATCGCCTCGCCCAGAGCATAGGCGGGGTCGCGGCCTTCGAGGGTGGTCAGGGCGGTGAAAGTGGGCATGGCGCGGTCCTTTGCTGCGGTGCGGTTGCGTTTCGCCTAGGGCCGCGCGCGCGCCGGGTCAAGCCATGCCGGGTTTCGCACCTTATTCGGCGGCCTGCGGCACGACAGGTTGAAAGATCGTCTCATGCCCCGGCGCGGGGTGGCGCGGGATCAGCAGCGACAGCATCAAAGACACCGCCGCCATGCCAGCCGCAAGGAAGAACACCGCCGCCGGAGAGGCCAACCACAAGAGCCCCAAGAGCACCGGCAGGAAGACCGCGGCGATATGGTTGATGGTGAAAGCCACCGCCGCCGTGGGCGCGATATCCGCGGGGTCCGCGATCTTCTGGAAGTAGGTTTTTAGCGCCAGTGCGAGGGCGAAGAACATGTGGTCGAGCACGTAAAGCGCTGCCGCGATCACCACGCCCCAGCCGAGGTAGTAGACCCCGCCATAGGCCAGAAAGACCAAGATCAGCCCGATGTATTCCACCGCCAAGGTCCGGCGTTCGCCGAAATGGCCCACCGCGCGGCCCATCAGCGGTGCAAAGAGCATATTGGCGACAAGGTTGATGAGGTAGAGCATGGTGATCTCATGCACCTCAAAGCCGAAGCGTTCGACCATCATGAAGCCCGCGAAGACCACGAAGATCTGCCGCCGCGCGCCGGACATGAATTGCAGCGCGTAATAGAGCCAGTAGCGGCGGCGCAGCACCATTTTCTTGTTCTGCACCGTGGGCGCCTCGAACTGCGGATAGGCCAGCATGGCGGTGAGTGCGATGGCGACGGTGACGCCGCCGCCGATCATATAGACGATGTCGTAGCTAAGGCTCAGCGTCTCCCACAACGCCATGATCGCGAGATAGGCCACCAGCGTGGCCAGCGAGCCCGCGGCCATGAGCCAGCCGATCATCCGAGGGGCGTCCTCGATCTTCAGCCATTGCAGTTGCAGCGACTGGTTCACCGTTTCGTAGTAGTGAAACCCGATGGAGCTGAACATGGTAATCGTCAGGATACCGCCCATGGAGGGGAAATAGGCCGTGACCGCCGTGGCCGCGCCCAGAAGCGCAAGCGAGACCAGCCCCAGAACCTGTTCGCGCACGAAGAGCAGGATGGCGATGACACCGATGGCGAAGAAGCCCGGGATCTCGCGCACCGTATGCAGCAGCCCGATGTCGGAGCCGTCGAAATCGGCGACCTCGATGACGAAGTTATTCAGCAGCGCCGACCATGTGTTGAAAGCAATCGGCATGGCCAACGCCATGAGGAACAGCAGGGCCACGGGGCGGCGCCAGAACGGCAGGCGCTTGGCCTCTTCGAGGGTGATGAAACGGGTCATGGGATTTCATTACGCCCAAGGCCCGGGGATGGCGAGAGAAAAGGACATACGGCCCCGGAGCCGGGCAGCGACAGACCGGGGGCTGGCGCAAATGACCTTTCAGGTGGGCACTTTATGGTAGCAACTCATATGAAACATGCGCAAGCCACTCCGATCGCAAAAGCGCCAGACATTGGACGATCTGGCGCTGCCCGGCGGCCTTCGGCCTTGCTTCCGGGCTGTTGCGCGCGAGGCGATGGAGATGCGGGATATAGAGCGCATACCGCACCAGAATTGCACCCGGCCCGGGACAAGCCGCAGGCGCCGGGCCATCGCCTGCCCGCCCCCCCGGGTAGGCGATTTGGTAAGGCTGGTGCGACCTCGCGAAGGCACATCACGGCTGAGCCATAAAGTGGCACGAGCCTAGCTTTGCATCGCCAACCCGCGGGCAGACGCTGGCCCTCGTCCTGCAATAGCTAAAGCCTCAATAAAAACTCTGCGGATCGATATCCACCGCCAGCCGTAAGTCCCCCTTGAGCCGCAGCCCGCCGACCCAGCGGCCCAGCGCCTCCTGCAACGCCACGCCCTTGTCCGCCTTCACCAACAGCCGCACCCGATGCCGCCCCCGCACCCGGGCGATCGGCGCGGGCGCAGGGCCGAAAACCTGCGCCCCCACGGCACGCAAAGGCCCGTCATGCCGCGCAAGATGGTTGCCCAGATCAAAGACCGCCGCCGCGTCGCTGCCGCTGAGGATGATCCCCGCCATGCGCCCATAGGGCGGCACCCCGGCTTGCCGCCGCTCTCCGGCCTCGGCGGCCCAGAAGGCCTCCTCCTCACCCGCCAAGATCGCCCGGATCACCGGGTGCTCGGGCTGATAGGTCTGCAACAGGGCCGCGCCCGGCGCCTCGGCCCGGCCCGCACGCCCCGCCACCTGCCGCATCAGTTGGAACGTCCGCTCCGCCGCGCGCAGGTCCGACCCGGTGAGGCCGAGATCGGCGTCGATCACCCCCACCAACGTCAGCTTCGGGAAGTTATGCCCCTTTGCCACCAGCTGCGTGCCGATGATGATATCCGCCGCCCCCTCGGCGATGCCCGCGATCTCGGCTTTCAGCGCCCGCGCCGAGCCGTACATGTCCGAGCTCAGCGTCGCGATCCGCGCCTCGGGCCAGAGTGCCGCCGCTTCTTCGCCCAGCCGCTCCACCCCCGGCCCCACGGGCGCGAGCTTGCCCTCGACCTTACAGGAGGGGCAGGCCTCGGGCATTGGCTTGCTCTCGCCGCATTGGTGGCAGACGAGGCGCTTGAGAAAGCGGTGTTCGACCATCCGCGCATCGCATTGGTCGCAGCCGATCTGCTCGCCGCAGGCACGGCAGAGCGTCACCGGCGCATAGCCGCGGCGGTTGATGAAGAGCATCGCCTGTTCGCCGCGCGCCAGCCGCGCGTCGACCTCACGTTTCATCTCGCCCGAAATCCACTTGTCCCCGGGCAATCCCGCCTGCCGCATGTCGATCGCGCCCATCTGTGGCATCACGGCCGGGCCGAAACGGGAGGTCAGTTCCAGCCGCCGGTATTTCCCGGCCTCGGCATTGGCCCATGTTTCGAGGCTCGGCGTGGCGCTCGCCAGCACCACCTGTGCGCCGCAGATCGAGGCGCGCAGCACCGCCATGTCCCGCGCGTTGTAGAGCACCCCGTCCTCCTGCTTGTAGGACGTGTCGTGTTCCTCATCCACGACGATCAGCCCGAGGTTCTGGAACGGCAGGAACAGCGCCGAACGCGCGCCGATCACCAGCTGCGCGTTGCCCTCGCCCACCATGCGCCAGATCCGGCGGCGCTCGGTCATCGTCACGCCGGAATGCCACTCGGCGGGATTGGCGCCGAAACGCTCTTCGACCCGTTCGAGGAACTGCTCGGTCAGCGCGATCTCAGGCAAGAGCACCAGCGCCTGCCGCCCCGCCTGCACCGCCGCCGCCACGGCTTCGAGATAGACCTCCGTCTTGCCCGAACCGGTAACCCCGCGCAAAAGCGTCGTGCCGTAGGTCTCAGATTTGATCCCCTCGCGCAAAACCGCGGCGGCCTTGGCCTGATCCTCGGTCAGTGCCTTGCCGGGCAAGGATGGATCAAGCCGCCGGAACGGCAGGTCGCGGGGGCTTTCCTCCTCGCGCACGGCGCCTTGGTCGACGAGGCCCTTCACCACCGAGGACGTCACCCCGGCCATCTCCGACAACTCCTTCAGCGTGAAGGCCAGATCGCCATATTCCTCCAGCACCGCCATGACCCTTTGCCGCGCATCGGTCATCCGCGACGGTACACCGTCCCCGGCGCGGTAGATTTTGCGCATCGAAGGCGGATCGCCCAGGCCCGGCGCTCGGGTGGCGAGCCGCAGCATCGCAGGCAGCGGGGTGAGCGTATATGCCGCCGCGCGCAGCAGAAACTCGCGCATCTCCTCGCGCATCGGCGGCGCGTCGAGCACCCGGATCACATGGCGCACCTTGTTGATGTCGCAGTCCCCGGCCCCCGGCCCCCAGACCACACCCATCACCTTGCGCGGCCCCAACGGCACCTCGACAAAGGCCCCTGCATAACAACCGCCCTCGGGCGCGCGATAATCCAAAGCGCGGCCCAAAGGCTGGGTGGTCATCACCGACAACAACTCACCATGGTGGTAGAATTCAGCCATACCTGCCGCATGCTCCGTGTCGCTTGGGGGAATTGAGGCTTTAAGCATCGCAGATCATGCGGTAAAGCCAAGGCAACGAATTGACCCGATAGCGATCACATTCCAACCCGGAAGGAAAGCCCATGAAATTCTTCGTAGATACAGCCGAGATCGACGCCATTGCCGAACTCAATGACCTTGGCATGGTCGACGGCGTGACCACCAACCCCTCCCTCATCCTGAAATCGGGCCGCAATATCCTTGAAGTCACCAAAGAGATTTGTGACCTCGTCGATGGCCCTGTTTCCGCCGAAGTCGTGGCGCTGGAAGCCGACGCGATGATCGCCGAAGGCCGCAAACTGGCCGAGATCGCCGACAACATCACCATCAAACTGCCGCTGACATGGGACGGGCTGAAAGCCTGTAAGGTTCTGTCGGGCGAAGGTCACATGATCAACGTGACACTCTGCTTCTCGGCGAACCAAGCGTTGATCGCGGCCAAGGCGGGCGCGACTTTCATCTCGCCCTTCATCGGGCGCCTTGACGACATTAACCTCGATGGCATGGACCTGATCCAAGACATCCGCACCATCTATGACAACTACGGTTTCGAGACGCAGATCCTCGCCGCCTCCATCCGCAGCGTGAACCACATTCTGGACGCCGCACGCATCGGTGCAGACGTGATGACAGCGCCGCCCGAGGTGATCAAAAAACTGGCCGCGCATCCGCTGACCGACAAGGGGCTGGAGCAGTTCATGGCCGATTGGAAAAAGACCGGTCAGAACATCCTCTGATCCAGCCTACCTGCGAACATCAAACCCCTTCCGCCCGTGGCGGAGGGGGTTTTTCTTTGCCTTAGGCCGCGTTCCCTTCGACCGTCAGGTGATCGCCCGACCACAGGCCCGGGCGCACCTCGGCCTCTGCAGCACCCGCGCGGATGCGGCGGCACTGTCCCACGGGAATTGGCGGAGCTTGCAAGACCAAATCCATGCCCTGCGCCGCTGTCTGAGGCGGCAGGGCCGCATGCATTCCGTCCAAAGCCACCGAAACGTCGCAGGGCAAATAGACGCTCGCCCCGCCCACGCCGGTATCCTGCTGCCACGGGGTCAGCGGCGCGCCCACTGCGCCGACACAGCAAACGGCGGTCTGCAATTCGATCGCCCGCGCCCGTGCGCAACTGAACACGCGGTTATAGCCGGTGATCATGTCGGTCTTGGCGGGAATGATCACCAGATCGAGGTTCAACTCCCCCAGTTTGGACCAGAGCGCGGTATATTCCGCATCGAGACAGATCGCGATGACACAGCGCAAACCGTTCCACTCGAACAGATTGATCCCCGTGCCCGCGATGGTCACGCCGCTGGCGCCATTCGCCTCAAGCGGGGTCAGGCTCAGTTTGTTCTGCACTTGCAGCCCGCCATCGGGGGTCAGGAACCACGCTTGATTAAGGTAACCTTCGGGCGCATCGACCGAAGGGAAGGCCACGGGAAAGGTGCCGGGCAGCAGGGCCACGCCAATTTGCTCAACCATGCACCGCATTGGGTCAAGCGCCAGCGTGGCGGTCTGCGCGAGCCAGCCAAGCTGCTCTTCCGCAGGCAAGTCGGCGGGGGCGAAACTCAGCCACTGCGCGCAGCAGAACTCGGGCATTACCAAAAGCTGTGCCTCGCGCGCGGCGGCCTGTTGCAGGCGCGTCTCGACACTGGCGAGCCAGCTTTGCAGTGAGTCCGGCGCGACCTGAAGGTTGGCGGCCCAAAGATCGACAGAGACATGTTCCATGTAAGATTTCCTCTCCCGGCAAGGACCTGTTCCACCGCATCCGGGGATATGCGGCAGGCTTCGATCAGGCACGCGCGGCCCTACGGCTGAAATCCGCGCGTCGACCGGGGCCAACACGTCTGCGCCGCTTTTGTTCCGCCGGGCTTCGTTCTACATCCCGGCCTGACGCAAGGCGGCAACAAAGACCGCAGGCGGCAGGACCCGTGACCAATTGGGGGCAGATCTTGACGCCCCAGCATGCTATGACACCGCAAATCAAAAAGAGACGCCCATGAGCAGCAGCCCCAAAATCGACGACGCCCTGCGGGAGGCGATCATCTCAGCGCCCGACGTCATTCTTGACGACAGCGACGTGATGCAGGCGCTGATTGCGGCGAATGAAAAGGCCATGGGCGGCAATATCGTCGATCTGCGCGGCATCGCGATGGAGCGGCTGGAAACCCGTCTCGACCGGCTGGAGGACACACACCGCAGCGTCATCGCGGCGGCCTATGAAAACCTTGCCGGGACCAATCAGATCCACCGCGCCATCCTGCGCATGCTCGACCCGGTGGAGTTCGAGACCTTCCTGCGCGATCTCGGCGGCGAAGTGGCCGATATCCTGCGCGTCGATGCGGTGCGGCTGGTGTTGGAATCCACTCAGAACGACAATGACCCGGCGGTGCAGCGCTTGGGCGATGTGCTGAGCGTGGCCGAACCGGGGTTCATCGACGACTACCTCAGCCAAGGGCGCGGCGGCATGGTGCGGCAGGTGACCCTGCGCGCGCTGCAAGACGGATCCGAAGCGCTCTATGGCAGCAAGGCGGGGTGGATCCGGTCCGAGGCTTGTCTCAAGCTTGATTTCGGCCCCGGACGGCTGCCCGGCCTGTTGGTCATGGGCGCCGAAGACCCGCATATGTTCGGCCCGCAACAGGGCACCGATCTGCTCACCTTCTTTACCGGCGTGCTGGAGCGCTCCATGCGCCGCTGGCTGTCTTGAGCGAGAAGGCAAATCCGCTGCTGATCAGTCCCGCCGCGCGGGACGCGCTTCAGACGTGGTTAGAACACCAAAGCGCGCTGAAGGATGCGGCCGAAAATACGATCATCGCCTACCGGGGCGATGTGACCGAATTCCTCACTTTCATGACGCTGCATAAGGGCGAGACCCAAGGTCTGGGGGCGCTGGCGAAAATCACCATCAGCGATATGCGCGCATGGATGGCCAGCACCCGCAGCGGCGGGGCGGGGTCACGGTCGGTCGCGCGAAAACTCTCGGCGGTGAAAGCCTTTTACCGCTGGCTGGCCGAGCGGGAGGGGTTCGAGCCCACTGCCGTTCTGCTCGCCCGGTCGCCCAAGTTCACCAAGAAACTGCCCCGCCCGCTGGCCGAAGACGCCGCGCGTGCGCTGATCGACTGTGTCGAGACCCAAGCCCGCGCCCCATGGGCCGCGGCGCGGGACGTGGCGGTGCTGACCCTGCTCTGGGGCTGCGGGCTGCGGATTTCCGAGGCGCTGGCGCTGAAAGGCGGCGATGCGCCCCTGCCTGCCAGCCTGCGCATCCTTGGCAAAGGCGGGAAGGAACGTGTCGTGCCGGTCTTGCCCGCCGCCCGCGCCGCGGTCGAAGACTACCTCGCCCTCTGCCCGCACCCGCGTGAGGCGCAGGCCCCGCTGTTTCGCGCCATCCGCGGCGGTGGCTTGGGCGCGCGCGCCGTGGCGCAGGTGATGGCCGATGCGCGGATGCAACTCGGCCTGCCCGCCAGCGCCACGCCCCACGCCATGCGCCACAGCTTTGCCACCCATCTGCTGGACGCGGGCGGCGATCTGCGCGCCATCCAAGAGCTTCTGGGCCATGCCTCGCTCTCGACCACGCAGGCCTATACCGCCGTCGATACCGCGCGGCTGATGGAGGCCTATAACAACGCCCATCCCAAGGCGGGCCGCTGAGCCCCTTGCACCCCGCGCGTCAATCGCCATATTGGCCCCAAGCGAGGACGACCTCCCCCATTTGGGCAGCCACTCGGGACGACCCGACCAATACCGGGACCACCCCATGCGCAGCACCGCAGACCGCATCCGCCACGCCCTCAGTTTTGAGATCATCGCCCTGCTGATCGTCACCCCCGCCAGTGCTTGGCTCTTTGACAAGCCCATCGGCCATATCGGCGTCGTCGCTGTGGTCAGCGCCAGCATCGCGACGGGGTGGAACTATGTCTACAACCTCGGCTTCGACCACGCCCTGCGTCGGTTGCGCGGCACGGTGAAAAAGACGGTGCCGATCCGCGTGCTTCATGCCGTGAGTTTCGAGATCGGGCTGCTCTTTGTGCTCTTGCCCTTCATCGCGTGGTATCTAGAGATTTCTCTGCGCGAAGCCTTCTTGATCGACGTGTCCTTGGCGGTGTTTTACCTGATCTACGCCTTCGTCTTTAACTGGATCTACGACGTGCTCTTCCCCGTCTCGGAACCCGCAAACGCGTCTTAATCTGCCCTGAGGCGGCGGACGAATTCCGCCGCCGCTTCCGCAGGATCACGCGCCCCATCGGCCACGGCATCGCTGAGCCGCGTCAGATCGTCCTTGGCCTGCGGGGTCTCAAGCTGCGCCAAAAGCCGCTGCTTCACGTCTTGCTCGAACCAATAGCGCGCCTGTGCGGCGCGGGTACGGTCCCAGAACCCGTTCTTCCGGCGCCAATCGGTCAGTTCCTGCAAGGCGGCCCAAGTCTCCTCCAGCCCGTTTTCCTCCAGCGCAGAGACGGCGGTGGCGCGCGGAAAACCCTCGGGGTCCTGCGGGCGCTTGCGCAGAAGGCGCAGGGCACCGGCATAGTCGGCCCGGGTGCGGGCGGCGGTGGATTTCAGATCGCCGTCGGCCTTGTTGATGACGATGAGGTCGGCAATCTCCATGATGCCGCGTTTCACGCCCTGCAACTCGTCCCCGCCAGCGGGGGCCAGAAGCAGCACGAAGGCATCCGACATCTCGGCCACCACGGTTTCCGACTGGCCGACGCCCACGGTCTCGATCAGCACCACGTCAAAGCCCGCCGCCTCGCAGAGCCGCACCGCCTCGCGCGAGCGGCGCGCGACGCCGCCCAGGTGGGTCTGGCTGGGCGAAGGCCGGATGAAGGCATTGGGATCACGGCTCAGCCGGTCCATCCGCGTCTTGTCACCCAAGATCGAGCCGCCGGTGCGCGCCGAACTGGGGTCCACCGCCAGCACCGCCACGCGTTTGCCCTGCCCCGTCAGCATCATGCCGAAGCTTTCGATGAAGGTGGATTTGCCCACACCGGGCGTGCCCGACAGCCCGACGCGCAGCGCCTGCCGGTCGGTGGGCAGCTTCGCCAGCAGCTCCGCCGCCGCCGCACGGTGATCGGCGCGGCCCGATTCCACCAAGGTGATCGCCCGCGCCAACGCGCGGCGCTCTCCTGCTATGATGCCTGCGGCCAATGTCTCGATATCCATGGGGCAACTTTTGCGGGGGCGGCGTGGAATTGTCCATCCCCACCCTTGGCGCGCCGCGCGCGATGCCCGATAACCGCGCCATGTCCAATGCTGATTTCGCCCTGCCCATCGACGCCGTCCTGCCGGATGTGATCACCGCCCTGCGCGACACGGGCCGCTTCGTGCTGCAAGCGCCTCCCGGCGCGGGCAAGACGACGCGGGTGCCGCTGGCGATGCTAGATGCGGGGCTGACCCAAGGCCGCATCCTGATGCTGGAGCCGCGCCGCCTCGCCGCCCGCGCCGCCGCCGCGCGCATGGCAGAAAGCCTTGGCGAGGAGACCGGGCAGACCGTCGGTTTTCGCGTGCGCGGCGCCTCGGCGGTGTCGAAATCCACGCGCATCGAGGTGGTTACCGAAGGCATCCTGACCCGCATGTTGCAGGACAACCCAGACCTACCCGGCGTCGGCGCGGTGATCTTCGACGAATTTCACGAACGCTCGCTCAACGCCGATCTCGGCCTCGCGCTGGCGCTCGAAGTTGCGGGCGCGCTGCGCGACGACCTGATGCTGGTGGCCATGTCCGCCACGCTCGACGCCGCCCCGGTGGCCGCCCTGATGGCGGCGCCCATCGTGACCTCCGAAGGGCGCAGTTTCGAGGTCGAGCCGCGCTGGCTCGACAAGCCGATGGGCAAGCAACGGCTGGAGAAGGCCGTGGCCGACCTCACGCTAAAGGCGCTGTCGGAGGCGCCCGGCTCCGCGCTGGTCTTCCTGCCCGGCGAGGGAGAGATTCGCCGGGTCGAGGCGCTTCTGCGCCCCGCCCTTCCTCAGGATTGCACCCTCGCTCCGCTCTTCGGCGCGCTCGACTTCAAGGCGCAACAGGCCGCAATCGCCCCCGCCCCCTCCGGCCGCAAGGTGGTGCTGGCGACCTCCATCGCCGAAACCTCCCTTACCATCGAGGGCATCCGCATCGTCGTCGACGCGGGCCGCGCGCGGCGCGCGCTCTTTGATCCGGCCTCGGGCATGTCCCGGCTGGTGACCGAGCGGGTGACCCGCGCCGAGGCGACGCAGCGCGCGGGCCGGGCCGGGCGGCTCGATACCGGGGTCGCCTACAAGCTCTGGACCCGGGGCGAGGAAGGCGCGCTGGCGGCTTTCCCCCCGGCCGAGATCGAGGCTGGCGACCTGACCGGTTTCGCGCTGGAACTGGCGCTCTGGGGGGCGCAGGCGAACGATCTGAGCTTCGTCACCCCGCCCCACGCGGGCCGTCTGGCCGAGGCGCAAGCGGTGCTCCAGATGCTAGGCGCGCTCGACGGCAGCGGGCGCATCACCGAACATGGCCGCGCCTTGGCGAAACTCCCCCTGCACCCGCGGCTGGCGCATATGGTGGCGCGCGGCGGTCCCTCCGCGCCGATGCTCGCGGCCCTTCTGGCCGAGCGCGATCCGATGCGCGGCGCGCCGGTCGACCTTGCGCTGCGGATGGACGCGCTGGCCGGCAAACGCACTGCCACGCCGCCCCATGCGCCCACGCTAGCGCGCATCAAGGCCGAGGCGAAACGCCTTGCACGCGGCGCGAAGGGCGACGGGCCGGGCTCCTTGGGCGTGCTAGCGGCCCTCGCCTACCCCGACCGCGTCGGGCTGCGCCGCAAGGGCGAGGCACCGCGCTATGTGCTCTCGGGCGGCAAGGGCGCCGTGCTGCCAGAGGCCGACCCGATGGCGGGCGCGCGGCTCTTGGTGGCCACGGACCTCGACGGCGACCCGCGCGAGGCGCGCATCCGGCAGGCGGCGCTGATCTCGGACGCCGAGTTGCGGGCCACTTTTGCCGATCAAATCCGCTGGCAGGATGTCTGCCTATGGTCGCGCCGCGAGGGGCGTGTGCTGACCCGCAAGCAAGAGGTCTTCGGCGCGCTGGTTCTGGAGGACCGGACATGGCCCGATGCGCCCGCCGATGCAGTGGCGGTTGCGATGCTGGACGGGGTGCGGCAATTGGGGCTGAACCCCGGCAAGACGGCAGCGCTGTTTCTGGCCCGCGCCCGGCTGATGCCCGCGCCCTTCCCCGATTTCACCGAAGCGCATCTGATGGAGACGCTGGAAGACTGGCTGCTGCCGCATCTCACGGGCGTGCGCAGCAGCGCGGATTGGAAAGGGTTCGACATCACCCCGGCGCTCAAAGCCCGGCTGAGTTGGGAGCAACAGCAAGAGTTGGACCGCTCGGCCCCTGCCCATTTCGAAACCCCGCTCGGGCGGCGCGTGGCCATCGACTACAGCGGTGAAACCCCCGGCATCGCGCTGCGTTTGCAAGAGATGTTCGGCGTGACGCGGCACCCGACGGTGGGCGGCCAGCCATTGCAGGTCACCCTGCTGTCGCCTGCGCAGCGCCCGGTGCAGGTCACGATGGACATCCCCGGCTTCTGGGCAAGCTCCTATGCGGATGTGCGAAAAGACATGCGCGGGCGGTATCCGCGTCACCCGTGGCCCGAAGACCCCACGGTGGCGGACCCGACCCTGCGCGCCAAACCGCGCGGCACCTGACAAGACAACGCGCGCCGAAAGCGGCGCGCGAACCGTTTGGGTGAGACCTATCCGTTAAGCCGCGACGAACTTCAGCGAGACGCCGTTGATGCAATGCCGCTTGCCCGTGGGCTCTGGCCCGTCATCAAAGATATGGCCCAGATGGCTGCCACAACGGTCGCAATGCACCTCGGTCCGGCGCATGAAGAAACTGTTGTCGGCCATGGTCTCAACCGCATTGTCGAGCGGCTGATAAAAGCTCGGCCAGCCAGTGCCGCTTTTGAACTTGGTCGCCGCATCGTAAAGCGGTTGATCACAGCCCTTGCAGATGAAGGTGCCGGGGCGTTTCTCATCGTTCAGCGGGCTGGTAAAGGCGCGCTCCGTATCGCCTTCGCGCATGACCGCATATTCCAAGTCGCTCAGCATCGCGCGCCACTCGGCTTCGCTGCGGGTAACCTCGAAGTCGCCCTCGACATAGGCCGCCAAGGTGCCGCGCGCGCCCAACCCGATGGCGGTGGCGCCCAGAAAGGTCGATGTCAGAAAATGACGTCTGTTCATGGTGTTACTCCTCGCGTTCGGGTGGGATGGCGCCGGGCCAGCATGGGGGTACTGGCCCAGCAACAGGGGTGTGGGTTGCCTCTTATTTGGGCACCAGCACGCTGTTTACAACATGGATCACCCCGTTGGACTGGTTCACATCTGCGATAGTCACGCGTGAGGCGTTGCCGCTTTCGTCGATGATATAGACGTTGCGGCCCTTCACCTGCGCCGACAGTGCATCGCCAGAGACGGCGTTAAAGTGATAGAACCCATCACTGGAGGCGCGTGCCTTGGCGGCGATGTCGGCGGCGGACCATTTACCGGCCACCACATGGGCGGTCAGCACTTTGGTCAGCATGTCCTTGTTCTCGGGCTTGAGCAGGGTCTCGACAGTGCCCGCAGGCAGCGCGTCAAAGGCGGAGTTGACCGGGGCGAAAACGGTGAACGGCCCTTCGGAGGCCAGCGTATCGACCAGACCGGCAGCCTTCACGGCGGCGACCAGCGTGGTGTGATCGGCGGAGTTCACGGCGTTTTCGACGATGTTCTTATTCTCGAACATGGGCGCGCCGCCCACTTCGGGATTAGCGGCGATGGCACCGGTGGCCAGCAGAGCGGCAGTGGCGGTGGCGGCGGCGAATGTCTTGAGCGTCTTCATTGGGTTTCCTCCCTTGAATGCCTCCCGTTGTGGGCGGCGATACTGGACCCACGGGGCAGACGTGAGAGGAGTTTCAGAATGGTTCAGAAAATTCGCAACAAAATCATAACGCGTTGTAAGGGAAATGAAAAATGAAACGCCCTGCTCGGTCAAAGCAGGGCGTTTCGGGGTTTAGAGCTCCGCCACAGCACCAGCGGCCATGACCTCCCCGGTGGGGACACCGCCGGGTGCGCCGCCGGGCGGCTCATCGGTAATGGCCAGCGTGATCTGCGCCGCCTCGGGCACCAGATTAGCGGGCAAGGCCACGCGGTTAACCTCCCCCTCAGGCAGCACGCCCAGAGAGATCGGCGCGCGGTCCGGCAGGATTGCCCAAAGCTCCAGCACGCGGCCTGCGGGCGCGTCGCCCGAGACACGGCGCAGCGCGATATCGCCACGCGACATGTCCATGACGGCCAGCAATTCCAGCGCGCTGTCCTCGGCGGCCATGCGGGTGGCATAGACCTCTGCCGGGGGCTGCATCGGCGCCTCGCGCAGCATCGGCAGGGCAAGGAAGGCCACGGTGGCCAGTGCTGCCACCGACACCCCCTGCCACAGCCAGAGCCGCTGCAACAGCGGCACCTGCCGCGCGGGGAAGAGCCGCGCCATCAGCGCGCGGCGCAGCTTCGCGGGCGGGGCGACGGGGGCGATATCGTCGGTCATCGCCACGAAACGCTCCTGCCAATCGGCCACGCGACGGGCAAAATCACGGTCTTGCATCAGCCGGGCGCGGGCGGCGGCACGGTCTTCGCCTTCCAACAGGCCCAAGGCCATTTCGGCGGCCAGCAGATCGTCGTCTTCGGGCGGGGTGATGGGGGTGTCGCTCATACGCTCATACACTCCCGCAGGGCCATCAGACCACGGCGCAGCCATGTGCGCATGGTGTTGAGCGGCACGTTGAAACGCTGCGCAAGCTCGGCATAGCTGTCGCCATCAAGGTACGCCCCGCGCACCGCAGCACCGCGATCCGCTTCAAGATCATCCAGACAATTGGTCAGCCGCTTGGCCTCAGAGGCGGCCACGGCGGATTGCTCGGGGTTCGGCCCCGGCGCGGCCAGTTCCAGCCCCGGCGTGTCGATGTTCTGATGGCCCTTGCGGGTGGCGCGCAGCCGGTCGATCGCTGTGTTGCGCGCAATGGTGATCAGCCACGTCATCGGCGACAGGCCATTGGCCTGATAGCGGTCGGAATTATTCCAGATTTTGACGAAACTGTCCTGCATGGCATCCTCTGCTGCGGCGCGTGTATCCAACACACGCAGGCAGACCCCGAATAGTTTCGCCGACACCCGATCATAGAGCGCCTCAAAAGCGGCACGGTCTCCCATTGCGACCTGCGCAATCAGACGCTCAATCTCTTCGCGGTCGCTGTCCAAGGGCCACTCCTTCGGGCGGTCATCTGTGTTCCGGCATAACGCTCATGGTGCGACAGCCGCAGTAAAAGTCAACCCTGCCTCATTCATGAACACAGGCGCAACCCATCGCCGCAAAACGAAAATTCACGCCGCGCTTCACAAAGATTGCAGGCTCTGGATGCTTAGGCTACCCACGATTCAGAGGGGAATGCGCAAAGGGAGACTGTGCATGCAAAACGCGCTTGAGACGTCCTATGACGTGGTGATCGTGGGCGGGGCCATCTATGGCTCGGCTTTGGCTTGGTGGCTGACCAACACGCCGGGATTCGACGGCGAGGTGCTGGTGGTCGAGCGTGATCCGACCTATGAATTCGCCTCGACCAGCCATACGAATTCCTGCATCCGCCAGCAGTTCAGCGCCCCCGTGAACATCCAGATTTCTCAGTTCGGGGCCGAGTTCATCAAAAACTTCCGCCACTTCATGCATGACGATCCCGAGGTGCCGGAACTGGCGTTGCAAAGCTTCGGGTACCTCTATCTTGCCGACACGCCCGAGTTTGCCCAGACCCTGCGCGAGGCGCAGGGCATCCAGACCTCCATGGGCGCGCATACCCAGCATATGACCAAGGATGAGATCGCCGCGCGCTATCCCTTCTACATGCTCGACGATGTGATCGCGGGCAATCACAACACGGTGGATGAGGGCTACTTCGACGGCGGCACCATGTTCGACTGGTTCAAACGCATGGCCAAGCGCCGCGGCGTGACCTTTGTGCATGACGAGGTGACGGGCATGGTGCTGAACCCTGCGGGCAGTGCCGTGGATGCGGTGACGCTGAAGTCCGGCGCGACGGTCTCCTGCGGGACGGTGGTCAATGCCTCCGGCCCCCGCGCGGCAGCGACGGCGCAGATGGCCGGGATCAGCCTGCCCGTGGTGCCGCGCAAACGCTACACCTTCATCTTCGATGCCGCCGAGCCGCTGGAAATGGACCTGCCGCTGACCATCGACCCCAGCGGCGTGCATATGCGCCAAGAAGGCAAATATTACATGGCCGGTTGCCCGCCAGAGGATGACTATGACGCCGCCTATGACGATTTCACCTTTGACCATTCGATCTGGGAAGAGAAGGTCTGGCCCACCATCGCCACCCGCGTTCCGGCCTTTGAGCGGGTCAAGGTGATCAACGAATGGGTCGGGCATTACGCCTATAACACCGTCGACCAGAACGCGATTCTGGGGCGGCACGACAAGGTCGCGAATTTCGTCTTTATGAACGGCTTTTCCGGCCACGGGTTGCAACAGGCCCCCGCCATCGGGCGCGGCACGGCAGAGTTGATCACCCATGGCGCCTACCGCACGCTCGACCTCACGCCACTGGACTACGCGCGGATCGTGCGTTCCGAGAAATTCGTGGAAAGGGCCGTGATATGAAATTGCGCGAGAACAGCTTCCTCACGGCCATCCGTGCCGGGCAAAAGCAGCTTGGCCTCTGGGTCTCCCTCTCCAACGGCTATGCCGCCGAGGTGGTGGCCCATGCGGGCTATGACTGGGTGATGCTGGATATGGAACATGCGCCCAGCGACATGGCCTCGGTGCTGGGGCAGTTGCAGGCGTTCTCGGGCAGTGAGACCACGGCGATGGTGCGGCCCGACTGGAACGATGCGGTCAAGGTCAAACGGCTGATGGACCTCGGCGCGCCGGGGCTGCTATTCCCCATGGTGCAGACACCCGATGAAGCCCGCGCCGCCGTGGCCGCCTGCCGCTATCCGCCCCGCGGCATTCGGGGCGTGGCCGGGCTGAACCGCGCCAACCAATTTGGTCGGGTCGCGGATTACAACGCCCAGGTCGAGAACCAAACCGCCATCCTGATCCAGCTTGAAACCCGCGCCGCCGTCGAAAACGCCGCCGCCTTTGCCGAGGTCGAGGGGATCGACGGTATCTTCTTTGGCCCCGCTGATATCGCCGCCGATATGGGCCATCTGGGCCAGACCCTGCACCCCGAGGTCTGGGAGGTGATCCGCCCCGCTGCCAAACTCTTAATGGACAAGGGCATTCCCGTCGGCACGCTGGTCACCGATCCCGATTTCGCCGCCCAACTGCTGAACGAAGGCTTCACCTTTGTCGCCTGCGGCACGGATGTGGGCCTTTTGGCCCAAGGGGCCGATGCGCTGCGCGCGCAGGTGCGCGACAAGATTTCTGAGACGTGAAAGGAAGATGTTATGAAATTTAAGAAACTGGTCCTGACAGGCGCCGCCGGGCGCCTCGGCTCCTACCTGCGCGAACCACTGGCCGCGATGTGCGAAGAACTGGTCAGCTCCGACATCGCCGAGGACATCGGCAAGCTTTACGACGGTGAGCGTTATCAGAAGGCCGATCTAGCGGAATACGACCAAGTCGCGGCCCTGATGGAGGGCGCTGACATGGTGGTGCATTTCGGGGCCATCGTGGACGAAAAACCCTTCATGGAACTCTTGGGCCCGAACTTCGTCGGCTCTTACAATGTCTGGGAATCGGCCTATCAAGCCGGGGTGCGCCGGGTGGTCTATGCCTCTTCGATCCATGCGGTGGGAATGCACAAAAAGGCCGATTTCATCGGCATCGACGCGGCCCACAAGCCCGATACTTTCTACGGCCTCGCCAAATGCTTCACCGAAGACCTCGGCTCCATGTACTGGGACAAGCGCCAGCTCGAATCCGTGCATCTGCGCATCCTGAGCGCGGCACAGGTCAACAACTCCCGCGCGCTCGGCTCGTGGCTCAGCTATGACGACCTGATCCAACTGGTGACCCGCGCGGTGGACACGCCCTCGGTCGGTTTCTCGGTGATCTACGGCGTGTCGAACAACGACCGCGCGCCGGTGGACAACTCGAAAGCCTCCTTCCTCGGCTACCGCCCGAAGGACAACGCCGAGCAATTCGCCGAAAAAGTGCTCGCCGAAGAAGGCCCCGCCGACATCAGCGACCCCGGCCAGATGTGCCACGGCGGCCCCTTCGCCAAGGTCGATCTGGGCGAAAGCGGCATCGCGCAGATGACCATCGTCGACGACAAGAAAGAGACCTAAGCGGCCAAACGAAAGGGACCGTCATGAAACTGCAAGACCTCGATATCATCGTGACGGCCCCGCCCGCCCCCGGCTGGGGCGGGCGCTATTGGATATTGGTCAAGGTGACCACCGACACCGGCATCACCGGTTGGGGCGAATGCTATGCCGCCAGCGTCGGGCCCGACGCCATGCGCGCGGTGATCGAAGATGTTTTTGCCCGCCATATGCAGGGCGAAAACCCCGAGAATATCGAGCTGATGTTCCGCCGCGCCTATTCCGCAGGATTCACTCAGCGGCCAGATCTGACGGTCATGGGCGCGTTTTCGGGGTTGGAGATCGCCTGTTGGGACATTCTGGGCAAGGACCGCGACCGCCCGGTGCATGCGCTGATCGGCGGGCGCACCAATGATCGGGTGCGCGGCTATACCTACCTCTACCCGTTGCCGCATCACAGCATGGCGGATTTCTGGACCTCGCCCGAGATGGCGGCGGAATCGGCGGCGGATTGCGTGGCGCGCGGCTATACGGCGGTGAAATTCGACCCCGCCGGCCCCTATACGCTGCGCGGCGGGCATATGCCTGCGATGTCGGACATCAGCACTTCAGCGGCGTTCTGCAAGGCCATCCGAGAGGCGGTGGGCGACCGTGCCGACCTGCTGTTTGGCACCCACGGGCAGTTCACCACCGCGGGCGCGATCCGGCTGGGCCAAGCGATCGAACCCTATAGCCCGCTGTGGTACGAAGAACCGATCCCGCCAGACGCGCCCGAGCAGATGGCCAAGGTCGCACGCGGCGTGCGCGTCCCTGTGGCCACGGGCGAGCGGCTGACCACCAAGGCCGAATTCGCGCCTTTGTTGCGGGCGGGCGCGGCGGAGATCCTGCAACCGGCCCTTGGCCGCGTGGGCGGCATCGCGGAGGCCAAGAAGATCGCCACCATGGCCGAGGTCTATAACGCGCAAGTGGCGCCGCATCTCTATGCCGGGCCGGTGGAATGGGCCGCGAATGTGCAGCTCGCTACCGCGATCCCGAACATCCTGATGTGCGAATGTATCGAGACGCCATTCCATGACCAATTGATCAAAGGGTCGATCCGGGTGGAGGACGGCTTTATCACCGCCCCCACAGCGCCCGGTCTGGGGATCGAAGTCGATGAGGAATTCGCCCGCGCGCATCCCTATACAGGCGATGGCCTGCATCTGGAGATGCGTGAAGAGCCTTGCGATTATGTGAATGGGAATAATTTCCAAGGCGGCGCACCGGCGGATAGCCACTAAGGGCCATCGCCTGCCCGGCCCGGAACAAGCCGCAGGCGCCGGGCCATCGCCTGCCCGCCCCCCGGGTAGGCGATTTTGCCACCTACACGTCCCTCTGCGACCCCACATCGAACCTGTGCCATAAAGTGGCATGAACAACCCGAGGCGTCGCCAACCCGCGGGCAGGCGCTAGCCCTCGACTACCCCAGCAAGTCCCGCGCCGCAGCGACAATCCCCTCCCGCGAGGGCAACGTCGCCGCATAGGCCGGCCCCGTGGCGATGAAACTGTCCTCCGCCGTCAGCCGCGCGAACCTTGCCACACCGTGCTCCGCCATCAGCGCCATCAGCGCCTCGGCCTGCCCGCCCGTCCGACGACACTCGTCCACGATCAGCACCGGACGATCCCCGATGGCCTCGATCAACGCATCCTCCGGCAAAGGCGCCAGCCAGCGCAGGTCGATCACCCGCGCATCAACACCTGCCTCGGCCAAATCGCGCGCCGCCTGCTGGCTCAGGTAATGCCCGTTGCCGTAGCTCACGATCGCCAGATCGCTGCCCGCGCCCGTGACCCCGACCTCGCCCAGAGCGATCCGCCGATCCGGGGCCGGGTAGCTACGCATCCAGCCGCCATCCCCGGCCTCCATCAGGTCGCGCATCGGGTAAAGCGCGATGGGCTCGACAAAGACCACCACCCGCTGCTCCTCGCGCGCCAGACGATGGGCTTCGCGCAGCATCATCGCCGCGTCGTCCCCTGCCGAGGGGCAGGCGATGATAATGCCGGGAATGTCGCGCAGCACGGCCAGCGAATTGTCGTTGTGGAAATGCCCGCCGAACCCTTTCTGATAGCCGAGCCCCGCAATGCGCAGCACCATCGGGTTGCTCCATTGACCGTTGGAGAAGAACGGCAGGGTCGCCGCCTCGCCGCGCAGCTGGTCCTCGGCGTTGTGCAGATAGGCGAGGAACTGGATCTCCGGCATCGGCAAAAAGCCATTGTGCGCCATGCCGATGGCGAGGCCGAGGATGCTCTGCTCGTCCAGCAGCGTGTCGATCACCCGCCCCGGCCCGAAACGGTTCTGCAGCTTCTGCGTGACGCCATAGACCCCGCCCTTGCGGCCCACGTCCTCGCCCATCAGCATGGTCTCGGGGTGCGAAAGCATCAGGTCGTGCAGCGCCCAGTTGATCAGCCGCGACATCGGCTGGAGGTTGTCCATCTGCCCCATATCGCTGCCAAAGGTCTCAGCCCGCGCCTCGGCGCTCGGCCCGTTGCTGGGCGCGCAGTCGCGCTTGGGCGGCACGAGGCTGGCCATGACGTCCGACGCCGTCTTCAGCCGGGGGCGTTTCACCACTTCGTCAGCCGCCTTCGCGACCACCTCTTGCGTATTGCGGTAGATCGCCAGCGCCTCCTCGGCAGACGCTCCAGCCTCAACCAGCAGCCGCGCGGAATGCAGCAGCGGATCGTTGGCCTCATCCGCTTCCACCTCGGCCCGGGGCAGATAGGAGGTCGCCACATCCGCCCCGGCATGGCCATAGAGCCGCACGGTGCGCAGGTGCAGGAAAGCCGGCTTGCGATGCACGCGCACGTAATCCGCCGCCTCCTTCGCCGCCGCATAGGCCGCGTGCAGATCGAGCCCGTCGCCCTCGAAATACTTCAGCCCCGGCCTGCCCGACATCGACGCCTTAATCCAGCCCGTCGGTGTCTTGGTCGAAATGCCGATGCCGTTGTCCTCACAGACAAACAGCAGCGGCAGCGGCACGCCCTGCACGGCGGTCCAGCAAGCGGCATTTATCGCCCCCTGCGCGGTGGAGTGGTTGGCCGAGGCGTCGCCGAAACTGCACATGGCGATGCCGTCGCGCGGCAGGATCGCATGCTCGGGCCGGTGCCGCCGCGCCATGCCGATGGAATGCGCCGCCCCCACCGCCTTGGGCAGATGGCTTGCGATGGTCGAGGTCTGCGGCGGGATCATCAGCGGGCGCGAGCCCAAGACCTTGTGCCGCCCGCCGCTGATCGGGTCCTCGGCAGAACAGGCAAAGCTGAGCAGCATGTCGCACATCATGTCCTGCCCGCCCGCCTGATCGCCCCGGGCGATCTGGAAGGCCGCATCGCGGTAATGCAGGAAAGCGATGTCATCGACGCGCAGCGCCGCCGCCACCGCTGCCATCCCCTCGTGCCCCGATGAGCCGATAGTGTAGAACCCCTGCCCCTCCTTCTGCATGACGCGGCTTTGCAGGTCGAGCGCCCGGCTCAGCACCTGAGCACGGTAGAGTTGCTCTAGCTGGTCGCGATCAAGCGCCTTTTGTGGGCAGGTGGAAACGGGAAAATCCCCCGCCGCAACGCGACGGAGGAAGTTCTCATGAACGATGGCAACGCGGTCCATGGGGCCTCTTCAAATAGAAATTAATCGCCCTCGGCGAAAGCATGTCGGCCAGAAAGAAAGGCGCCGCCCCTCTTTCTGGCCATAAGTATTCTCGGTGGCCGGGGGGAGTGCCCCCCGAAGCCAGTGTTTAGAAGAACGCCTGCAGGCCGGTCTGCGCACGGCCCAGGATCAGCGCGTGCACGTCATGAGTGCCCTCGTAGGTGTTCACCGTCTCGAGGTTCATCATGTGACGGATCACCTGGAATTCGCCCGAGATGCCGTTGCCGCCGTGCATGTCGCGCGACATGCGTGCCACGTCGAGCGCCTTGCCGCAGTTGTTGCGCTTGACGATCGAGATCATCTCGGGCGCGGCATTGGCGGCATCCATCAGGCGGCCCACTTGCAGCGAGCCCTGAAGGCCGAGCGAAATCTCGGTCATCATATCCGCCAGCTTCTTCTGGAACAGTTGGGTTTGCGCCAGCGGCTTGTTGAACTGCTTGCGGTCCAGCCCGTATTGCAGCGCCGCGTGCCAGCAGAACTCGGCAGCACCCATCGCGCCCCAAGAAATGCCGTAGCGGGCGCGGTTGAGGCAGCCGAAGGGGCCTTTCAGACCCTGCACATTTGGCAGCAGCGCGTCTTCGCCGACTTCAACACCGTCCATGACGATCTCACCGGTGATCGAGGCGCGCAAGGAAAGCTTGTTGCCAACCTTCGGCGCGCTCAGACCCTTCATGCCTTTTTCCAGCACAAAGCCGCGGATCTTGCCGTCATGCGCCTCGGACTTGGCCCAAACCACAAAGACATCGGCGATGGGGGAGTTCGAGATCCACATCTTGGAACCGGTCAGCTTGTAGCCCGTGTCGGTCTTCACGGCGCGGGTCTTCATGCCCGCAGGGTCGGAGCCCGCATCGGGCTCGGTCAGGCCAAAGCAGCCGATCCATTCGCCCGAGCAGAGCTTGGGCAGGTATTTCTGGCGCTGCTCTTCGGAGCCATAGGCGTAGATTGGATACATGACGAGGCTCGCCTGCACCGACATCATCGAGCGGTAGCCGCTGTCCACGCGCTCGACCTCACGGGCGACGAGACCGTAGGAGACATAGCTGCCGCCGAGACCGCCGTATTCCTCGGGGATGGTGACGCCGAGAAGGCCCATCTCGCCCATCTCGCGGAAGATCTCGGGGTCGGTCTTTTCCTCAGCAAAGGCTTCGATCACGCGCGGTTGCAGCTTTTCCTGCGCATAGGCGCGGGCGGAATCGCGGATCATGCGCTCGTCTTCGGTGAGCTGGCTGTCGAGGCGGAAGGGATCCTGCCAATCGAAGGTTCCAAGATCGGGTTTGTCCTTGGCGCGCAGCTTGGGGGCGTCAGCGGTCATGATGCATCCTTTCGGGTGATGTGATTTGCGGCAGTATTGCAAATCGGCGGCGCGAACTCTATCGCTGCTTTGTCCTGAGTTCATGAGAAAAAGTCATATGATCGCGCCACGCCGCTTCCTGCCTTCGATCTCGGCCCTGCTGTCTTTCGAGGCGGTCGTGCGGCTCGGCACCGCCACGGCGGCGGCGCAGGAATTGAACCTCACGCAGAGCGCGGTGAGCCGTCAGATCAAGACGCTGGAGGAACAGCTGGGCGTGACGCTGATGATCCGTCAGGGCCGCCGTCTAACCCCGACGCAGGCGGGATTGGATTATGTAACGCAGGTGCGCGACATCCTGAACCGACTGGCGCAGGCCTCGGTCTCGGCCCGGACGAACCCTACGGGGGGCACGTTGAATCTGGCGATCCTGCCTGCCTTCGGGATGCATTGGCTGGCCCCGCGCCTGCGCGATTTCGCGCGGGACCACCCGGAAGTGACGGTGAACCTATCGACCCGGCTGCGGCCCTTCGCCTTTGCGGGCAGCCGATTCGACGCCGCCATTCATTTTGGTCATGAAGATTGGCCCGGCGTGCGCTACCTGCCGCTTTTGCCGGAAACGGTGGTGGCGGTCTGCGCACCCGACCTGCTGCCCGCACCCTTGGAGGATGCACGCGACGTGCGCCATCTGCCGCTGCTTCACCTAGAGACCCGCCCGCGCGGATGGGCGCGCTGGCTGTCCTCGCTCGGAGTAACGGATGAGCCGCCGGGCGGCATGATGTTCGACCAATTCTCGACCATGGCGCAGGCGGCGATACACGGACTAGGGGTGGCGCTGCTGCCGACCTTCTTCGCCCGCCCCTACCTGCGCGACGGGCAATTGGTGCTGGCCGCTTCACCCACCACGCAGAGCATCGGGAACTACTACCTCGTCTGGCCTGACGACCGGGATGAGACGGCGGCGCTTGCGTCATTCCGTGGCTGGCTGGCCCAGCAGGCGGAGCCTGCGACGGCAGGATGAGCCGCGCAAAGCTGGCCCAAGTTATGCCGCATTTACCTTGTATGAAACCGGCTAACCCGCCCGCATCGGGCGTTCCAAAGGAGCAGATGATGCTAAGTTCATACCGCAAAAGCACCGGCGCTCTGGCCCTTGCCCTGAGCTTCTGCGCCGCTGGCGCCATGGCCGAAAGCCGCAACGTGCTGATCGTCGACGGCGCCTATTTCCCATCGCTGTCCCATGTGCAGCCGGGCGATCAGGTGGTCTTTACCAACAACGCCACCGGCAGCCATACGATCACCGGCGAGGACGAGGCATGGACCAGCGGGCCGATCCCCGTGAACGGCAGCTACACGCTCGACATCACCGCACAGACCCCGACGCGTTTCAGCGGGCAAACCTTGGAAGAGCCTGCTTTCGAAGGGGCGATCAGCTTCGACTGAGCCCGCACCAGTTTCAGCCCTTCAAAGCCCCGCTTGCGACAGCGGGGCTTTGTCGTTTCAGCGCTTGGCCTTATTGGGCAAAAACGCGGTCCAAATCGGCGAACCCCTTGACTTCGATCGGATTGCCCGACGGGTCGCGGAAGAACATGGTCGCTTGCTCGCCCGGTTCCCCTTCGAAACGCAGCGAGGGTTCGATCACGAAGTCGACCTCTGCGCCCTTCAGCCGCTCCGCCAGCGCCTTCCAATCCTCCATCCGCAGGACGACGCCCAGATGCGGCATCGGCACCATATGCTCACCGACCTTGCCGGTGGCCTCTGTCTTGAAAGGCTCGCCCAGATGCATGGAGATCTGGTGGCCGAAGAAGGAATAATCGACCCAAGTTTCGGTCGACCGGCCTTCGGTGCAGCCCAGCACATCGCCGTAGAAGGCGCGGGTCTCGTCAAGGTCGCGGACGTTATAGGCAAGGTGGAAGGGGGTGAGCATAGCGGTCTCCTGTTTGGTTACCGCATGTGTATCCCTTGGCGGGAGAGGTGCAAGGGGCTGGCTTGCGGGGGACGCGCAGCTTGGGCATCCGCCCGGAATCAAGGGCCCTGCCCGGCTATTCACAAACAAAAAGGGCGCGCCCCGCTGGACGCGCCCCCTCGCTAAGGCCTGAGACCCTTACTTCATCTTGATGCGGCCATCGGTGTAGGGTTTGTAGCTGCCGTTCTTCGCCAGATACTCCGCCGTCACATCCGCCAGATCGGGGCCGAAGTCATAGGCATTCTCGGCGTCCTTGAACATCGCGTAGCCGTCGCCGCCATTGCGGACATAGTTGTTGGACACGGCGCCATAGGTCTTTTCGGGATCAATCGGTTCGCCCCCCACCATCACATCGCTGATGCGGCTGCCGGGCTCGGCCTTGGGATCAAAGGTATAAGACATGCCCGCCACCTGCGGGAAACGGCCCGCGCCGTCTTCCAACTGGCTTACCCCGTTTTCCAAGGCTTCGATCAGGGTCGCGCCGCTAATCTGGAAGGTCGAGAGCGTGTTCTGGAACGGCAGCACGGTCAGCACCTCGCCCATGGTCACCTCACCCGCGTCGATGGAGGCACGCAAGCCGCCCGCGTTGGAGATCGCCACGTCGATGCCCTGATCCTTCACCCGGTCCAGCATCGCGTCGGAGACAAGGTTGCCCATCGCACATTCCTGCGCGCGGCAGATGTCACGGC
>NZ_SZNL01000013.1:32048-41982 GCF_005068605.1 Sulfitobacter sp. 15WGC
CGATGGAGGCACGCAAGCCGCCCGCGTTGGAGATCGCCACGTCGATGCCCTGATCCTTCACCCGGTCCAGCATCGCGTCGGAGACAAGGTTGCCCATCGCACATTCCTGCGCGCGGCAGATGTCACGGCTGCCTTCGATGGTTTCCGACGTCTCGGCCACGACCTTCTGGCGCAGCTCCTCCAGCGGGGCGGCGCGTTCGGCCACCAGATCGACCGTCGCCTGATCCTCTTCGACAGAGGCATCCAGCAGGATCGGATCGCCGGAGATCGAGGTCACCTCGCCTTCGTCGTCGAAGGTGACGTTCAGCTCGCCCAGATATTTGCTGTAGGCATAGGCCTGCACGATCGGCACGTCGTTGACCATGGTCGGGTAAGCGCCCTCGGCCCGCTCTTCGCTGTTGCTCAGAAGCGTGTGGGAATGGCCGCCGACGATCAGGTCAACCCCGGTCAACTCCTCGGCCAGCCGCTTGTCGCCCGCCAGCCCGATGTGGGTGAGCAGGATGATCTTGTTAACCCCGTCCTCGGTCAGCGCGTCGATCTCGGCCTGTGCCGCATCCGCTGCGGGGGAGAAGATCACCTCCGCCCCGGGCGAAGAGGTTTCGGGCGTGTCTTCGGCAAGGACAGAAACGATGCCGATCCGCTCCCCACCAACCTCAACCACGGTGGATTTGCCGATCTCGCCCTCCAGCCCCTCGACGCCGCTCACGTCGATATTGGCCGAGAGCACGGGGAAATCGACCTGTGCCACGAAATCGGCCAACCCCTCGGGGCCGTCGTCAAACTCGTGGTTGCCCACGGCCATCACGTCATAGTCGAGCTTCGACATGAACTCGGCCGCCATGTCACCCTTGTAACGCGTGTAGAAAAGCGAGCCTTGGAACCAGTCGCCCGCATCCAGCAGCAGGTGGTTCTCGCCCGCGCGTTCGCGTGCGGCTTCGATTGCGGTGACCATGCGCGCGACGCCGCCAAAGCATTTGCCCTCAGCATTATCCTCGGCGCTGCAGGGGCCGTCATATTTGCTGATCGGCTCGAACCGGTCATGGAAATCATTGGTATGCAGAATGGTCAGATTATACTCTGCCGCCGCCATGCCGCTGGTCAAAGCCAGCGCAGCGGTCGCGGTCAGGAATCGTTTCATGATAGTTCCCCTGTTGCTTGTTATGCCGGTATCGTGGCGCGGGGTTTGGCCCGTGTCAAAGGTCATATGACCTGCCCTATGGTCACCCGCGGGTCTTGACCCCGCCCCGCCCGGCGGGCATCAGAAGCCATGCTGATTTTCAAGATATTCCGCGCAGACGAATGGGCTGCGCTGCGCAAGAACGGGGTCTCGGACGGGGCGCCGATCGATGTCACCGATGGCTTTGTGCATTTCTCCACCGCCGAACAGGCGGCGGAAACCGCAGCCAAACATTTCAAGGGGGAGGACGGTCTCTTCCTGCTCGCGCTAGAAGCCGACGCTCTGGGCGATGCGCTGAAATGGGAGCCCTCGCGCGGCGGCGCGCTTTTCCCCCATCTCTACCGCCCGCTCAAACTCGAAGACGTGGTCTGGGCGCAGCCTCTGCCGCTGGTGGATGGCGTGCATGAATTCCCCGCAGGATTGGGCGAGGCCAGCAAATGACGCCGCTCTTGGAAAGGCTGGGCTTGCGGGCGCTGCACCGGGTCGATCCCGAAGCGGCGCACGGTCTGGCGATCCGCGCGCTGCGGGCGGGGCTTGCGCCTGCGCCGGGGCCGCAGACTTCGGCGCGGCTGCACACCACGCTTGCGGGGCTGGACCTCCCGAACCCTGTTGGGCTGGCGGCGGGGTTTGACAAGAACGCCACCGCAATCGCCCCCCTCTCCCGCGCCGGGTTTGGCTTTGTCGAAGTGGGGGCCGCCACGCCCCTGCCCCAGCCCGGCAATCCGCGCCCGCGCCTGTTTCGCCTGACCGAGGATCGCGCCGCGATCAACCGTTTCGGCTTTAACAACGAGGGGATGGAAGCGATCTGCGCCCGGCTTTCGCGCCGGGGTGCGGGGGTGCCGGTGGGACTGAACCTTGGTGCGAACAAGACCAGCCAAGACCGCGCCGCCGACTTTGCCCGCGTGATGACCGCCGCGCGCAATCACGTCGATTTCGCGACGGTCAATGTCTCCTCCCCCAATACCGAGAAGCTGCGCGACCTTCAGGGCAAGGCGGCGCTCTCGGCCCTGCTCGAAGGGGTGATGGACGTGCGCGGCGCCACGCCGGTTTTCCTAAAAATCGCCCCCGATCTCAGCGAAGCCGAGATTGAGGATGTGGCCGAGGTTGCCCAAAATTCGGGCGTTGCTGCCATCATCGCGACCAATACCACGCTTGACCGCACCGGCCTTGCCAGCGCCCATGCAGCTGAGGCGGGCGGTCTGTCGGGTGCGCCGCTGTTCGACCGCTCGACCCGCGTCTTGGCGCGGCTGGCGGGGCTGACGGATATTCCGCTGATCGGCGTCGGCGGGGTGTCGGACGCGCAGACCGCCTATGCCAAGATCTGCGCGGGGGCCTCTGCCCTGCAACTTTACACCGCGCTGGTCTTCGGCGGCCTCGGGCTGGTGCGAGAGATCACCACCGGGCTGGATGCACTCTTGGCCCGCGACGGTTTTGCCAACGTGGCTGAGGCCGTGGGCAGCAAACGCGAGGATTGGCTATGATCACCCTATGGCATAACCCGCGCTGTTCGAAATCGCGGCAGACGCTGGCGCTGGTCGAAGCGGCGGGGGTGGAAGTAACCCTGCGCCGCTACCTCGAAGACGCGCCGACCCGGGATGGGATCATCGCCGCCCGCGACGCCCTTGGCCTGCCTGCGATCAAGATGATGCGGACGGGCGAAAGGCTGTTCAAAGAGTTGGGCTTGACCAAGAACAGCCCCGAAGAGGCCCTGATCGACGCCATGGCCGCCCATCCGATCCTGATCGAACGCCCCATCGCTTTTAGCACTGGCCGCGCCGTAATCGGCCGCCCGCCCGAGGCGGTGCAGGCGCTGCTCTAGCCCGCCGCGCGCTCCAACGCCGGGTAGCGCAGCGCCAAGGTGATGCCGCGCACCACGAAGGACACCAGAAGCGACATCCAAAGCCCGTGATTGCCCAGGCTCGGCACCAGTGCCAGCGCGGTCACGGCATAGATCAGAAACGACACGAGCATCATATTGCGCATGTCGCGCGACCGCGTGGCGCCGATGAAGATACCGTCGAACATATAGGCCGCACAGCCCAGCAGCGGCGCCGCGACCATATAGGGCAGATAGACCCGGGCGAGGTCTTGCACCTGCGGGGCCTTGGCCATCAGATCGATGATCGCGCCGCCGCTGGCGGCAAAGACCACCGCCAACAGCAGGCTGACCAAGAACGCCCAGGCGGAGGTCAGCACCGCCCCGCGCCGCAGCACATCACGCTGCCCCGCGCCGTAAGCCCGGCCAATGATCGCCTCGGCGGCGAAGGCGAAACCGTCCAGCCCGTAGGAGGTGATCATCATGAATTGCAGCAGCACCTGATTGGCCGCCAAGGTCACATCGCCCAAGCCCGACCCCATGAAGAGGAAGGAGACAAAGATCGCCTGCAACAGAAGCGAGCGGATCAGGATATCGGTGTTCACCTGCATCATGCGCGTCCAGCGCGGCCCGTCAAAGACCTGCGCCCAATCGCGCCACGCCACCCCTGCGAAAGCCGCGCGGCAGAACCACAGGCCCAAGGCCGCCCCGCTCCACTCCGCGAGAAAGGTGGCGATGGCGACGCCTTCGACACCCCAACCGAGGCCCAGCACAAACCACAGATCCAACAGAATGTTCAGCCCGTTCATCCAGACCTGCAACACCAGCACGGCGCGGCTGCGCTCCTGCGCGATAAGCCAGCCGGTGATCGCATAGATCGAGATGGCAGCGGGCGCAGACCAGATGCGGATCGCCATATATTGTCGCGCCAGCCCCTCAACCTCGGGCGATCCGGGAGCGATTTGGAACGAGGCCCAGAAAAGCGGCCATTGCAGCGCCATCAAGGCCAGCCCCGCCCCCGCGCCGATCAAAAGCCCGCGCGTCAGCAATGCGGCGACCTCGCCCTTTTCGCCATTGCCCGCCGCCTGCGCGGTGAGGCCCACGGTGCCCATCCGCAGAAAGCCGAAAACCCAATAGAGCGCCGAGAGGATGATCGCCCCCAGCCCCACCGCGCCGATGGGGGCGGCGGCGCCCATCTGCCCCACCACGCCGGTATCGACCGCGCCGAGGATCGGCACTGTGGCGTTGGAAATGACAATGGGAACCGCGATCTTGAGCACGCGGCGATGGGTCACCACATCACGCGCCGCCAGCGTGCCACGCTCAACCGCGCGCACCTCTGCCTCGGTCAGCGGCTCCGTCTCTGATTGCGACTCAGCCACGCCGTTGCGGCATCAGGAAATGGCCTGTGGCCTGCGCGAAAATACGGCTGCGGTTGTCCTGCCATGCCTCGACATGGACGCTGGCATAGCGCCGCCCCGACCGGTTGATCCGCGCCCGCGCATAGGCATCGCGCGGCAGGCCCGACCGCAGGTAATCCACGGTGAAATCGATCGTCTTGGGCAGCCGCGCCAAGTGGTCGGCATCCAGATTGTCCAGATCGAGCGCGCCGCTTTCCATGTCCTCCCAGATCAGCCCCCAACTGAGGGTGATGATCGCGGTCGCCTCAAGAAAGGCCGCCGTGGCCCCGCCATGCAGAGCGGGCAGGATCGGGTTGCCGATCAGCTGCTCGGAAAAGGGCATGATGCCGGTCAGCTCATCACCACGGCGCTCGAACTCGATGCCCAGAAAGCGAATATAGGGCACGCCTTCGACCATGGCGCGCAGCACCCCGTCGCGGCGTTGTTTGATGACCTGAACCGGCTCCGGCTTGCGACGTGTGGTCATGTGTGCCCCTCCACGGTGAAAGTGCCGGTTGCCGTGGCGACAAGGTTGTCGGCGTCCTCATCTGTTGTCGTGGCCCGCACGAAGGCGACCGAACGGGTGACGTGATAGCAGGTCGCGCGGGTGATGATCGTCTGCCCCGGTGTGGCCGCGCGCAGATATTCGATCCTAAGATCCATCGTAGCGGTGGCCGCCGGGTTGCTCGGGTGGCTCATCACCGCAGCTCCGCAGCAAGTGTCCATCAGCGCCGAGACCGCCCCGCCGCTGATCACCCCGGTCTGCGGGTCGCCGATCAGCTTGTCATCATAGGGCATGGTGATCACGGCAGAGCCATCGCCCAACTCCTGCAACTCCATCCCCAGTGCCATGGAATGGGGCAGCGCCTGAATGAACTGTCGCGCCAGCTTTAATTTGTCGGACATGCAACCCAACCCTCTGCCTCTGGTTTTGTCCTTTATCAGGGCGAGATAGCCAAAGGGCAAGACCGCCTGTTGCGCATCCCCGCGCGTGACCATAGTTTGCCGGAAGGGAGAAGATGCTTTGGACGATGAACGCCTGACATTCAAAGAGATGTGCGCGGCATTTGACGTGACGCCACGCACGTTGCGCTATTACGAGTATATCGAATTGCTGCAACCGCACCGTGAGGGGCGCTCGCGTTTCTATGGCCCACGCGAACGGGCGCGGATGAAGCTGATCCTGCGCGGCCGCAAGTTTGGCTTCGCGTTGGAGGACATCCGCCAGTGGCTGTTGATCTACGAAAAAGAGGGGACCGAGGCGCAGATGCGCACTTGGGTCACCATGGCCGATGGTCAATTGGAAGAACTGGCCGAGCAGCGCCGCCAGTTGGACGAAGCCATGGCGGAATTGCAAAAGCTGCGCGACGACACTGCCGCGGCCATCGCCTCGGACAAGGGCTGAGCGGCAGGCTCAGCGGCTGTTGCGCTGCGCCAACTGCCCGATGAGCATCTGCAAATCCGCCGTGATGCGGATCAGATCGGACACCACATCCGCGCTCGCGTCTCCGGCCAGATCGAATGCGCCGTTTTCGATGGTCTCGGACGCGCCTTTCAGCTCTGCAACCACGCGCGCGCGCGTTTCTGCCACGGAACCGTTTTTAGCCCCGCTACCTGTCTGCTCTTGTTTTTCTGACATGCACCGTGCCTCTCTAGGTCGAGCGCCCGCTCCTACAGCCCCCACGACGTGGGGTCATGTCACGCAGTCACGCGACAGCGACGCAAGGTCAACCTTGCCCTAGGGCGCGCCCTCTTTCGGGCGGCGCAGCAGCCCGGCGCCGAGCCCGCGAATGGCGGCGGTCGTGCGGTCATTCACCTCAAGCTTGGAGAAAATCCGCCGCACAATCGTATCGACTGTATGAGGCGAAATCCCAAGTATCTCGGCAATGACCCCGTTGCTCTTGCCGGTGGCGATCCATTCCAACACCTCAACCTCGCGCGGGGACAGGCCGAAATCACGCGGCGATTGGCTTTCGGCCAAGGCGCAATAGCGCAGATGCGCGATCTGGGCGGCACTGAGAAGTTTGTACAACGCCCCCGGGGCAAACGCGCCTGTTTCGCGGCAAAGCCCAGCCCCACCACGGCGGAATCCCCGCCCGGACCATGTACCCTGAGCGAAATGCCATCATTCGGATAGCGCCGCATCAATCCTTTCATATAGAGGCCTTCCGCAGAGGTAAGCCGCGCCGTGCGGGCCACATCCGACCAGTAGATCGGCATCACCTGCTGCCGGGCCAGCGCCTCCACCGGGCTTTCGCGCAGCTTTTCCACATCCAAAAACTGCGAATGCCACTGCGCCCCTACCGCGCCCTCGCCGTCGAACCGATAAAGGATCGCGGGCGCGCCGGGGCTGTCCCCGTGATAGCTGACCAGATCGATCTCAAACCGTTGAAAATAGCCAAGTCCGCAGGCCAGAATGCCCGCCGCACTCGTGGCGTTCTGCGCGCAGTGGACCAGCCCGTCTAGCGTCTTCGGCCCATTTTGATCGAAGTTTGCCATCTCCTACCCGTTTTGCTGCCCAGCGCCATGGCGGCGGCACGCGCCCGATCCTCTTTCAAACCTAAAGGAAATTTCCACGCTTATAAAGTGACGCAACGTATCACTTACGTCAACGTCAGCTCCCATTGTATCAGCAGGGTCAGCCCCCAACTGAAGTCTCGAAACGACGATTGGAGAGTGATGAGATGACCGCCGACACGCTGACCATTCGCCAGATGTGCGACGCTTTCGAAGTGACCCCCCGCACCCTGCGGTTCTACGAAGCGAAAGAGCTGCTCTTCCCATTGCGCGAGGGCCAGAAACGCCTGTTCACCAAAAGCGATCGCGCCCGGCTCAAGCTGATCCTGCGCGGCAAGCGCTTTGGCTTCAGCCTCGAAGAAATCCGCCAGTTGCTCGACCTTTATCATATGGGCGACCAGCAGCAGACGCAGATCGCCGCGGCCTATGAGATTGCCCGCGCCCGTCTGGCCGACCTCGAGTCGCGCCGCGAAGAGCTGAACGAGGCCATCGAAGACCTCAAGGACCAGTTGAAATGGGGGGAAAAGATGATCGCCTCCATGAACCAACCCCGCCGCGCCGCCGAATAACCCCGGCGACGCCGCCCCTCACATCCATAAAAAGACGACCCGGAGAGCAAAGATGCCCAGTTACACAGCCCCCACCAAAGACCTGCAATTCGTTCTGCACGACGTGCTGAAGGTGACCGAAAGCAAGACCCCCGGCTATGATGAGCTGGAGCCAGATTTCACCTCCGCCATCCTCGAAGAGGCGGGCAAGCTCACCTCCGAAGTGCTCGCCCCGCTGAACGTCGTGGGCGACAAGGAAGGCTGCCGTTTGGAAAACGGCGTCGTCTACACGCCCAAAGGGTTTAAGGAAGCCTTTGAAAAGGTGAAAGAAGGCGGCTGGCCCGGCCTCGACATGCCTGAACAATACGGCGGGCAGAACATGCCCTACGTCCTCGGCACCGCCGTGGGCGAGATGTTCTCCGCCGCGAACCAGGCTTTCACCATGTACCAAGGGCTGACCCATGGCGCGGCCTCCGCAATCCTCGCCCATGGCACCGACGCGCAAAAGGACACCTACCTGCCCAAGATGGTCTCCTGCGAATGGACCGGCACCATGAACCTGACCGAGCCGCATTGCGGCACCGATCTGGGTCTGATGCGCACCAAGGCGGCCCCGCAGGAAGACGGCAGCTATAAAATCTCCGGCCAGAAGATCTTCATCTCCTCCGGTGAGCATGACATGGCCGACAACATCATCCACCTCGTGCTGGCCAAGATCGAAGGCGGGCCCGAGGGCATCAAGGGCGTGTCGCTCTTCATCGTGCCCAAGTTCATGGTCAACGAAGATGGGTCTTTGGGGGAGCGCAACGGCGTCTCCGTCGGTTCCATCGAAGAGAAAATGGGCATCCACGGCAACTCGACCTGCGTGATGAACTACGACGGTGCCACCGGCTATCTGCTGGGGACCGAACACAAGGGCATGCGCGCCATGTTCACCATGATGAACGAAGCCCGCGTTGGCGTCGGCATGCAGGGTCTGGCTCAGGCCGAGGTGGCCTATCAAAACGCGCTGGAATACGCCAAGGACCGCCTGCAGGGTCGTGCCGTCACCGGTGCCGTCGCCCCCGAAAAGCCCGCCGATCCGCTGATCGTGCATCCCGACATCCGCCGTTCGCTGATGGATCAGAAAAGCTTTGTCGAAGCCGCCCGTGCCTTCATCCTCTGGGGGGCCACGATGATCGACGCGGCGCACCGCGCCGAGGATAAGGACGCCGACGGCCTCGTGTCGCTGCTCACCCCGGTCATCAAGGGCTTCCTGACCGACCAAGGCTACGACATGACCGTGAAGGCGCAGCAGGTCTACGGCGGCCACGGCTATATCGAGGAATGGGGCATGTCCCAATTCACCCGTGACGCCCGCATCGCACAGATCTACGAAGGCGCCAATGGCGTGCAGGCGCTTGACCTCGTGGGCCGCAAACTGGCGCAGGACGGCGGCAAGCACGTCATGGCTTTCTTCGACCTCGTGAAGGGCTTCATCAAGGACAACGCAGGCCAAGACGCCGAATTCGACGCGGCCTTCCTTGAACCCCTGAAGGCGGCCAGCAAGGACCTGCAATCGGCGGGCATGTACTTCATGCAGAACGGCATGAAGAACCCCAACCACGCGCTCGCCGGGTCCAATGACTTCATGCATATGTTCGGTCATGTCTGCCTCGGCCTGATGTGGGCCAAGATGGGTCTGGCGGCGAAAGAAGCATTGAAGAACGGCAGCGGCGACGCCACCTTCTACGAGACCAAGCTGGCCACCGGCCGCTACTATATGGCGCGCCAACTGCCCGCCACGGCCCTGCACCTGACCCGCATCCAATCGGGCGCGGATACGGTCATGGCGCTTGAGGCCGCAAACTTCTAAAACGGGGGGGTGGGGGCAAGCCCCCCACCCTGCCCAACACCCGGAGAGACCATGCCCAAACGCTTCCGCCTGACCCGCCGCTTCCCTGTCGCCATGACCGAGGAAGGCTACCGCAGGCTAAAGAAGTTCAGCACCGACGCAGGTCTTGATGAGGGGGAAGCGCTGTCGTTCCTGTTCGAGAATTTCAACTCGGTCATGAACGAGGAAAACCTGATCGCGCGGCTGCGCCTGTTCAACGCCGAACTGGACGCCCGCAAACGCTGAACCCTTGGGGAGGGGGCCAGAAGATGCAGACCAAAACATCCAGTTGGATGACCGAAGAACACCAGATGATCGCCGACATGACGGCGCAGTTCATCAACACCGAATGGGCGCCGCATTTCGAGAAATGGCGCAAACAGGGCCAGATGGACCGCGACACATGGGCGCAAGCCGGGGAACTGGGCCTGCTCTGCCCCTCGGTGCCCGAAGAGTACGGCGGCGCTGGTGGCGATTTCGGCCATGAGGCGGCGATCCTGATCGAAGGCTCCCGCGCCAACCTCGCCTCCTGGGGCCACGGCATCCATTCCGGCATCGTGGCGCATTACATCCTCGCCTATGGCACCGAGGACCAGAAAAAAA
>NZ_SZNL01000013.1:42079-79560 GCF_005068605.1 Sulfitobacter sp. 15WGC
AGAAAAAACGCTGGCTGCCCAAGATGGTCTCGGGCGAGCTGGTCGGCGCACTGGCGATGACCGAACCCTCGACCGGCTCGGACGTGCAGCGCATCAAAACTAAGGCGATCCGCGAGGGCAACGCCTACAAACTCTCGGGCCAAAAGACCTTCATCACCAACGGCCAGCACGCCAACCTGATCATCGTGGCGGCCAAGACCGACCCCAAGGAAGGTTCCAAGGGCGTGTCGCTTGTGGTCGTGGAAACCGACAAGGCCGAAGGCTTCCAACGCGGCCGCAACCTCGACAAGATTGGCCTGCATGCCGCCGACACCTCCGAGCTCTTCTTCGACAATGTCGAGATCCCGCCCGAGAACATCCTCGGCCAGGACGAAGGCCAGGGCTTCTACCAGATGATGCAGCAGCTACCGCAGGAACGCCTGATCATCGGCTGCGGCGCGGTGGGCGCCATGGAAGGCGCCGTGGCGCGCACGATTCAATACTGCAAGGAACGCGAAGCCTTCGGTGGCCCGCTGACCCAGTTCCAGAACACGCGGTTCCAACTCGCCGAGGTCAAGACAAAGACCGCGGTGGCCCGTGCCTTCCTCGACGAATGCATCAGTGAACACCTGCGCGGGGAACTCAGCGTCGACAAGGCGGCGATGCAGAAATACTGGCTTACCGACACCCAAGGCGAGGTGCTGGATGTCTGCTTGCAGATGCACGGCGGCTACGGCTTCATGCAGGAATATGCCGTGGGCGAAATGTGGGCCGACGCGCGGGTGCAGCGCATCTACGGCGGCACCAATGAGATCATGAAGGAACTGATCGCGCGCAACCTCTGATCGCGCGCGGGTCGAAACACCGGCGCAGAGGTATTTGAAAAAGGATGAAGATAAGGCGCCCCCTGCCCCCTTCATCCTTTCACAAATACCTTCCGACATTTCAGCGGGTGCCGATAGAAGAGGAGGAATGACAGGTGACCATACAGCTTTATTGCTTTGGCGAATCGGGCAACGCCTACAAGGCGGCGCTGGCGCTCGAATTGTCGGGGCTCGACTGGGAGCCGGTGAAGGTGGACTTCTTCGGTGGCCAGACACGCCAGCCCGACTACCGCGCGCAGATCAACAACATGGGCGAGGCGCCGGTGATGATCGACGGCGATCTACGGCTTACCCAATCGGGCGTGATTCAGGATTACGTCGCGGAAAAGACGGGCAAATTCGGCGGGCGCGACGCGACGGAACGGCGCGAAATCCTGCGGTGGGTGCTATGGGATAACCACAAGCTCAGCTCCGTTGCCGGGATGACCCGTTTTCTGATGAACTTCCTGCCCGAAGACAAACGCCCCGCCGAGGTCATCGCCTTCAACCAGGGCCGGCTCAAGGCCGCCTATAGCGTGCTGAACGACCATCTCGACGGCCGCGACTGGATCGTGGGCGACGACATCACCAACGCGGACCTCAGCTGCTGCGGGTATCTTTATTACCCCGAGCCTTTCGGTTTCGACCGCAGCGACTGGCCCCATATCGACGCGTGGCTTACGCGTCTGAGCGAAACACCGGGCTGGAAAGCCCCCTATGATTTGATGCCCGGCAGCCCTGCTGACCGCGCCTGACCCGGAGGACATGACATGACCCAAGACGTATACATCTACGACGCCCTGCGCACCCCGCGCGGCAAGGGCCGCAAGGACGGCGCCCTGCACGAGGTGACCTCTCTGCGGCTCTCGGCGCAGACGCTCAATGCCCTGAAAGAGCGCAACAACCTCGAGGGCCACGCCGTCGAGGACGTGATCTGGGGCAACGTCACCCAGGTGATGGAACAGGGCGGCTGCCTGGCGCGCTCGGCGGTGCTGGCCTCGGACCTTGATGAGCGCATTCCGGGTTTGGCCATCAACCGCTTCTGCGCCTCGGGCATGGAAGCGGTGAACCTCGCTGCGAACCAAGTCAAAGGCGGCGCGGGCAACGGCTATATCGCCGGCGGTGTCGAGATGATGGGCCGCGTGGCCATGGGCAGCGACGGGGCGGCCATCGCCGTGGACCCGACGCTGGCGATGGAGAAATACTTCGTGCCGCAGGGCATCTCGGCGGATATCATCGCCACCGAGTTCGGCTTCTCGCGCGACGAGGCCGACCAGCTGGCCATGCAGTCCCAGCAGCGCGCCGCGCGGGCCTGGGAAGAGGGCCGCTTCGACAAATCCGTCATCACCGTGCGCGACCAGAACGGTCTCGCGATCCTCGACCGCGACGAATACATGCGCCCGCAGACCGATATGCAGAGCCTTGGCGGCCTGAACCCCGCCTTCCAGCAGATGGGCGAGGTCATGCCCGGCTTCGACAAGGTCGCGCTGATGAAATACCCGCATCTGGAACGGATCAACCACATCCACCACGCGGGCAACTCGTCTGGCATCGTCGACGGCGCCGCCGCGGTGTTGATCGGCAACAAGGAGTTTGGCGAGCAGCACGGGCTGAAGCCCCGCGCCCGCATCCGCGCCACCGCCAAGATCGGCACCGATCCCACCATCATGCTGACCGGCCCGGTGCCGGTGACCGAGAAGATCCTCAAGGACAACGGCATGACCATCGGCGACATTGATCTGTTCGAGGTCAACGAGGCCTTCGCCGCCGTGGTGCTGCGCTTCATGCAGGCCTTCGACGTGGACGACAGCAAGGTCAACGTGAACGGCGGCGGCATCGCCATGGGGCACCCCCTGGGCGCCACCGGCGCCATGATCATCGGCATCCTGCTCGATGAGATGGAGCGCGCCGACAAGGAAGTGGGGCTGGCCACGCTCTGCATCGCGTCCGGCATGGGTGCCGCCACCATCATCGAGCGCGTGTGAGCCGCGAAGGGAGCAAGAGAATGACCGATTTCACAATGAACAAGGATGCCGAGGGCATCGCCACCATCACTTGGGACGTGCCGGGCAAGAGCATGAACGTCATGTCCTTCGACGGCCTGCGCGATCTGGAAAAGCATATCGACGAGGCGCTGGCCGATGACGCCGTCAAGGGCATCGTCATCACCTCCGGTAAGGAGGGTTCCTTCGCCGGGGGCATGGACCTGAACCTGCTGGCGAAGATGAAGGAAGACGCGGGCGACGATCCGGCCAAGGGTCTCTTCGAGGGCACGATGCAGATGCACGCCCTGCTGCGCAAGATCGAGCGCGCGGGTATGGACCCCAAGACCAACAAGGGCGGCAAGCCCGTGGCCTGCGTGATCCCCGGCACAGCCGCCGGCATCGGTCTGGAACTGCCGCTGGCCACGCACCGGACCTTTGCCGCCGACAACCCCAAGGCGCGCATCGGCCTGCCAGAGATCCTCGTGGGCATCTTCCCGGGTGCGGGCGCACCACGCGGATGGTGCGCAAGCTCGGTGCCATGGCGGCCTCGCCCTTCCTTCTGGAAGGCAAGATGGTCGCCCCCGCCGCCGCGCAGAAGGCCGGGATCATCGACGAGGTCAGCGAAGACCCGATGGCCGCAGCCCGCGACTGGGTGCTGAACGCCAAGGATGCCGATCTGGTCAAGCCGTGGGATGCCAAGGGCTACAAGATGCCCGGCGGCGCGCCCTACCACCCGGCGGGCTTCATGACCTTCGTCGGCGCCAATGCAATGGTCAACGGCAAGACCCAGGGCGTCTATCCGGCGGCCAAGGCGCTGTTGTCGGCGGTCTACGAAGGCGCGCTGGTGCCTTTCGACACGGCGCTCAAGGTCGAGGCGCGCTGGTTCACAAACGTGCTGATGAACCCGTCGTCGGGCAACATGATCCGCTCGCTCTTCCTCAACAAGGAAGCGCTGGAGAAAGGCGCCGTGCGCCCCGAAGGCGTGCCGGACCAGCGCGTGAAGAAGCTGGGGGTTCTGGGCGCGGGCATGATGGGTGCCGGCATCACGCTGGTCTCGGCGCAGGCCGGGATCGAAGTGGTGCTGATCGACCAGACGCAGGAGGCCGCCGACCGTGGCAAGGCCTATACCGAGGGCTATTTCGACAAGGGCATCGCCCGCAAGAAAGCCACGCCCGAGAAGAAGGCCAAGGCGCTCGATCTGATCACCGCCACCACCGATCTGGAGGCGTTGAAGGGCTGCGATCTGATCATCGAGGCGGTCTTCGAGGACCCGAAGGTGAAGGCCGAGATGACCCAGAAGGTCGAGGCCGTGATCCCCGAGGATTGCATCTTTGCCTCCAACACCTCGACCCTGCCGATCACCGATCTGGCCAAGGCGTCGAGCCGCGATGAGCAGTTCATCGGCATCCACTTCTTCTCGCCCGTCGAGAAAATGCTGCTGGTGGAGATCATCAAGGGCCAAGAGACCGGTGACCGGGCCGTGGCCAAGGCGCTCGACTACGTGCGCCAGATCCGCAAGACCCCGATCGTGGTCAATGACGCGCGTTTCTTCTACGCCAACCGCTGCATCATTCCCTACATCAACGAGGGTGTGCGCATGGTGCAGGAGGGTGTCGAGCCCGCGCTGATCGAAAACGCCGCGAAGCTGGTCGGCATGCCCTTGGGCCCGCTGCAGCTGATGGACGAGACCTCGATCGATCTGGGCGCCAAGATCGCTCGTGCGACCAAGGCGGCAATGGGCGATGAATACCCGAACGACGACATCGACCCGCTGGTGTTCTGGATGGAGGAAGAGGGCCGTCTGGGCCGCAAGGCCAACGCCGGTTTCTACAGCTATGACGCCAAGGGCAAGCGCGAGGGCCTGTGGCGGGGCATGGGCGACAAGTACCCCGTGGCCGAAGAGCAGCCCGAGTTGATCGAGGTGCAGCACCGTCTGCTGTTCTCGCAGACATTGGAGGCGGTGCGCGCGCTGGAGGAAGGTGTCTTGATGGACATCCGCGAGGGCGACGTCGGCGCGATCCTCGGCTGGGGCTTTGCGCCTTGGTCCGGCGGTCCGCTGAGCTGGCTCGACATGATTGGCGCGCCCTATGCGGCGGAGCGTTGTGACCAGCTGACCGAGAAATACGGTGAGCGCTTTGCCTGCCCGGACCTGCTGCGCGAAATGGCGCAGAAGAACCAGAGTTTCTACGGACGGTTCAACCCGGACGCCAAGGCGGCGTAAGGGGGAGAGGGGCGCTTCGGCGCCCCTTTTTATTTGTCGCTCCTGCTGCCACCCGGCCCGGAATCAAGCCGCAGGCGCCGGGCCATCGCCTGCCCGTCCCCCGGGTAGGCGATTTGGTGAGGCTGGGCCTGCCCTCTCGATGGCGCGTCACGGTTGAACTATAAAGTGGCAGCGACGCCGGTCGGGTCGCCGACCCACGGGCAGGCGCTGGCCCTAGTGCTCTTGGTAAACGTAGCCGAAGAGCGCGATGTCCTCGGCGCAGATATCCGCCACGATATCCCGCAATTCTGGCGTGTACGCCGCCACTCCCTCCGAAGCATTCACCCGCGGCAGCGACAGCTCGAACCCAAGATGGTCGAACAGCGGCGCCGCATCCTCGGCGAAATGCTCCAACCGGATATAGAGATCGCAACGCTCCCGCCCTGCCGCATCCTGCATGTACCGCCGCGCGGGCCATGCGCGCAGGCTTTCTCGCGTCTGCGGATGCCGCAGGAACCCCGCGAAATCCTCCGACTTCGCCAGCGCCACCGCCGGATGATCGAACCCCTGCCCCCGCAGCCAGCGATAGTAGCTCGCCACCCGGTCCCACGGGTTGCGCACCAGCGTGAAGCAGAACAGCCCCGAGAGCTCCTCCGCTGTCACCAGCCCGTCGATGTCCGCCAGCGTCGAATGCTTCCATAGCCGCCCCGCCGCCTGCACGCCCTGCACCCACCGCCGCCGCTTGCGCGCTTTCGGCGTGTCGCCCAGCATCACGTCGTCTTTCATCGCGCGATCCTCAAGCGCCAGCGCCAATGAGGTGCCCCCAGTCTTGGGGATATGCACGAAAACGTAACGCCGACCGCGACTGATGATCACTCCACCGCCTCCGGCGCGCGCAGGGTCGAAGGCTCATCGCTGCGCAGGGCGATCACCGCCCCGGCCAGTGCGATCAGCGCCATGCCCGAGAATGCCAGGGGCGGCACCTCTTGGCCCCAAAGGATATAGGCCCAGAAACTGGCGAAGATCAGCAGCGAATATTCGAAAATCGCCACATGCCCGGCCTCTCCCAATTGGTAGCCGCGCACCAAAAAGCCGATGCCGATGAGCGAGCCCACCGCCTGCACCGCGATCCAGAACCACATCGCGCCATCGAGCGGCCCCCATGTGCGGCTGACGAAACCTTCGGCCCCCGCCACCTCCGCCCCCGGCAGGACTAAAACCCCGATGCCGCCCATGACTGCCAACATACCGAAGAAGCCCGCGGTCATCACCATCGTGCTCTCCCCCTCGCACCACGCCCGCGTCGCCACGGCGCCGATGGCATAGAGCGCCCCGGCCAGCAGCGGGAGGAAGGCCACGGGGTCAAGATCGCTCGGGTCCGGGCGGATCACCATCAAGGCCCCGGCAAAGCCCACGGCCACGGCCCCCCACCGCCACGGGCCGACGCGTTTGCCCTGAAACAGGGCCGAGATCATCAGCACGAAAAGCGGCGAGGTGAACAGCCCCGCCACCACCACCCCGATGGGCAGAAAAGCCAGACAGCCGAAATAGATCAACATCGCCCCGGCCTGAAACAAGCCGCGCCCGGCCACGGCCCAGAACCGCCGCGGGCGCAGAATGCCGAAGCCCAAGGCCGCGAGCACCATCAGAATGGCCACCGCCATAAGCCCGCGCAGGAAGTGAAACTGCCAGAGCGACCCGCGCTCGGTGATGAAGGGGACGAAATTGTCCGTCAGCCCCAAAGCCGCCATACCGCTCACCGCGCAAAGCGCCGCCAGCCTCGATTTTACCGCTGTGTCCTGCATCTGCCCTCCTTTTCCCTCCTGCCCTCTTTTCAAAGTCACGTCCGGGCAGCAATACTCAACCCCAAATCGCAACCAATGCCTTGGGAGGGGTCGCATGGGGTGGATGACGGATGAAAGCGGGCTTGAGAAATGCGCGGCGAATTTCGTGCCGCTCACGCCCCTGTCGCATTTGGCCCGCGCCGCAGAGGTTTTCCCGAACCAGACGGCGGTGATCCACGGCGACCATCGCGTCACCTATGCCCAGTACCACGAACGCTGCACCCGCCTCGCCGCCCTGTTGGCCGAAATCGGCGTGACCCCCGGCGATGTGGTCGCCACCCTCATCCCCAACCTGCCCGCGCAGGCCGAGGCGCATTTCGGCGTGCCCGCCTGCGGGGCCGTGCTCAACACCATCAACATTCGCCTCGATCCCGACACGGTGGCCTATATCCTCGACCACGGCGGTGCCAAGGTGCTCTTGGTCGATACCGAATTCCTGCCGCTGGCCGAAGACGCCTGCGCGCGGATGGAGGGCACCTGCCCCGCCATTATCGAAGTGCCCGATGCCCCCGCCGGTTTCCCCGCCAGCGGGCGGCACCCGCAATACGAAGAGTTGCTTGCGGAGGCGAATCCGAACTTTCGCTGGATCATGCCCGACGACGAATGGGAGAGCCTTGCGCTCAACTACACCTCCGGCACCACCGGGCGGCCCAAGGGCGTGGTCTACCACCACCGCGGCGCCTATCTGATGACCATGGGCACGGTGATCTCATGGCAGATGGTGCTGCGCCCGGTCTTCATGCAGATCGTGCCGCTGTTTCACTGCAACGGCTGGAACCACACATGGATGATGCCGCTTCTGGGCGGCACGCTGGTCTGCTGCCGCGACATCACCGCGGCGGCGATCTACGAGGCCATCGCCGAGCATGGCGTCACCCATTTCGGCGGCGCGCCCATCGTGCTGAACATGCTGGTCAACGCGGACGCAGAAGACCGCCGCGCCTTCGATCACCGGGTCGAGGTTTTCACCGCGGGCGCGCCCCCGGCCCCCGCGACCCTGTCGAAGATCGAAAAGCTGGGGTTCAACGTCACGCAGGTCTATGGGCTGACCGAAACCTTTGGCCATGTCACCGAATGTCTCTGGCAAGGCGCATGGGACGGGCTGCCAGAGCCTGAGCGCGCCGGGATCAAAGCGCGCCAAGGTGTCGCCATGCCGATGATGGAAGAGATCACCGTGATGGACGCCGAGATGGCCCAAACCCCACGTGACGGCGCGGCGCAGGGCGAGATCATGATCCGCGGCAATGCGGTGATGAAAGGCTACCTCAAGAACCCCGAGGCCACGGCCGAAGCCTTTGCGGGCGGCTACTTCCACTCCGGCGACATCGCGGTGCAGCATCCCGACGGCTACATCCAGATCGCCGACCGGGCCAAGGACATCATCATCTCGGGCGGAGAGAATATTTCGAGCGTCGAGGTCGAGGGTGTGTTGATGGGCCACGGCGCGGTCAACCTCGCCGCCGTGGTGGCGCAACCGGATGAGAAATGGGGCGAGGTGCCCTGCGCCTTTGTCGAGCTGAAACCGGGGGCGGAGGCCAGCGAAGAGGCGCTGATCGCCTTCGCCCGCGCGCGCCTTGCCGGGTTCAAAACGCCCAAGCGGGTGGTCTTTGGCGAACTGCCCAAAACCTCCACCGGGAAGATCCAGAAGTTCGAATTGCGCAAACAGGCGGCGGCCCTCTAAGGCGGGCATTATGTCACCTGCCATTGCTGATCCCGCAGCGCGTGGTAGAGTGGCGAAAACTGACAGGCCCGCAGCAGAACCCCATGACCGCCTTGACAAAATACGCCCGGCTCGAAGCGACGGGCCTTTGGCGCGCCACGCCCGATGCGCAGCGGCGCGAGGTGATCGTCTCTATCGGTGACGCGACGCTGGTGATCAGCGATCTCAAGGATCAGGCGCTGACCCATTGGTCGCTGGCCGCCGTCGACAGGGCCAACCCCGGCCAAACCCCCGCGCTCTATCATCCAGACGGCGATCCGGGTGAAACGCTGGAACTGCCCGACAATGAAACCGAGATGATCGAGGCCATCGAAAAGCTGCGCCGCGCGATCAACCGCAGCCGTCCCAAGCCGGGGCGTTTGCGGTCGGTCGGCATGTTGGCCTCCGTCGCGGTGGTGGCGGCGCTGGCGGTCTTTTGGATGCCCGGCGCGCTGCGCGATCATGCGATCAAAGTGGTGCCAGAGGTTAAACGTGTCTCTTTGGGCACGGCGCTGCTCAAGCGGCTTGAACGTGTCTCTGGCCCCGCCTGCGAAAGCCCCGGTGGCAGCGCCGCGCTGGCGCGGCTCACCAAACGGCTGGAGGTCGGGCGCGTGGCGATCCTGCCCGATATGACCCGCGCCAGCCTGCATCTGCCGGGCCGTCTCATCGTGCTCGACCGCGCGGTGCTGGAGGATTACGAAGAGCCCGATGTCGCCGCGGGCTATGTGCTGACCGAGGATGTGGCGCGCCGGGAGCATGACCCGCTGCGCGCCCTTTTGGAGGCCGTGGGCCTGCGCGAGAATTTCCGCCTGCTGACCACCGGCGATATCTCTTCCGAGGCGCTGGATGCCTATGCCGAGCAACTGCTGATGCGCCCCGCCGCGACACCGCCGGTCGAGGCTCAACTGGCGCGATTTGCCCAAGCCGAGCTGCGCAGCAAGCCCTATGCCTTTGCGCGTGACATTACCGGCGAAAGCACCCTGCCCCTGATCGAAGGTGACCCGATGAACGGCAAGCTGACCGCGCCGCTGATGTCGGATGCCGATTGGCTGAGATTGCAAAGCATCTGCGGCGGCTGACGGATTGGCGCAAGAAAAAGGCCAGCCGGGGGAAACCGCGGCTGGCCTTTTTCCTTCATTGCATAACGCTTAGCGCCGCAGATAGGCGTCCCGATATCCTGCCCGGCGCAATTGGCCAAGCGCCGCTTGGGCGGAGCCGCCCGCGATGGGGCCCGCCTGAACGCTGTGGTAGGTCTTGCCGCCACGGGTCTGTTTGCCGATGCGGGCGGGCAGGCCCAAGGCCGCGATCTGCCGCGCCGCGCGCTGCGCATTGGCGGGGCTGCCAAAGACACCGACCTGCACATAGCCCGCTTTGGTGTTGGGCTGGGCCGCCGGGGCCGAGCGGCTGGAGTAGACGGGGGCCGTCTTGATCGGGCGGGCATCCCGATGGATCGGCGCGGCGTTGCGGTAGCGCAGCACCCGTTTCACCACTTGGCCATCCCGCTCGACGATCTTGACCCGCCCCAGCTTGCGGCGCTGTGTTTCGATATCAAGATAGGGATAGATCAGCGGCACTTTGGCGGTCACGTCTTCGCCGGTGGCCTTGTTGACCAAACGGCGCGGCAGGGTCTGGGTCCAGACCAACAGCATGTCGGCGCGGCCTTCCAAGGTCTGCTCGGCCCGGTGCGGGTTCAGACGGTCGTCCTCCCAAACCTTCCGGTATCCTTTCGGGACTTTTACATTGGTCGTGTTCACCCGATTGATCGCCACATGTTTCGGCACGATCCGCGTCTGCGTGCCCACGGCGCGGGCGGGCTTGGCGCTGACCACCGGGGCGGCGACGGCGGCAGGGGCCACGATCCGCGCGGGTGCGGCGGCAACGCCGGGCATCACGCCCGCGCTGCGGTAGGGCTGCGGTGCGGTGCCGCGCTGCGGGCTCGAAGGGGCAAGACGCCCTGTCACAATCGGTTCCGCCTGCGGACCACAGCGCACGCTATAGCCATCCCCGCGCCGCATATAGCGCTGCGAGAGGGGCGAAGCGGCGGGACACGCGGTGACAAAGCCAGCCGGTGCCGGAGCGGCCAGCGCGACGGGTTTGCTGGGCACCACGGGCATGGGGCGCGGCGCGGTTTCGCGCACGACTTTGGGGGCAGCGCTCCGCGCCGGGGCTGGCGCGACACGGCGCACCACTTTTTGCGGCGCGGGCCGGGCCACGGGGGCTTTCGGCTTCGCCTTGGGCGCGGGCGCTTCGGCGACACGAGCCGGGGGCCTTTTGGCCGGGGCGGGGTCGACCTTGGTCTGCGCCGCCTCAACCTTGGCCTCTGCCACTTTCACGCCATTCGTGGGCTGGAACCCGCAGATTTGCTCGCGCGCGCGGCTCATGCGGGGCACCCATGACACATTGCCGTCGATGCCCGCGCGGATGAACACACATCCCGCGCTGTCGACATATTGCTTGCCCTTGTAAGAGGACGGCGGAAACTCTGCCGGTTGGCTCCGGCTGTCCTGCGCTTGGGTCTGCGATCCGCCGACGCCCAAGGCTGCGACGATCATCGCCATGGCAATACTTCTGGTAAGTGTCATCTAATGCCCCCACACTATCTGGTAGAACGATGCATCAGCGCGCGGCCTGAGTAAAGCACCGCGCGCCGATTAGCGAAACTTACCCGATCACTTGGTGCCGAACATCCGGTCACCCGCGTCGCCCAAACCGGGGATGATATAGCCCTTCTCGTTGAGGGACTCGTCCAGCGAGGCCGTGACGATGCGCACGTCCGGATGCGCGGCTTTCATCGTAGCGACCCCCTCGGGCGAGGCCAGCAGGCAGAGGAAAATGATATTGGTGGCGCCTGCCTCTTTCAGCAGGTTGATCGCCGCGACCGAAGAGTTGCCGGTGGCCAGCATCGGGTCTACGGCAATGACGAGGCGATCTTCCATCGCCTCAGGCACTTTGAAGTAATACTGCACCGGCTGAAGGGTCTCTTCGTCACGGTAGAGACCGACAAAGCCGACCCGCGCCGAGGGGATCAATTCGAGCACCCCATCCATCAGCCCGTTGCCCGCCCGCAGGATCGAGATCAGCGCCAGCTTCTTGCCGTCGAGCGTTGGCGCGTCCATCTCTTGCATCGGGGTCTCGACCCGTTTGGTCGTCATCGGCAGGCCGCGCGTCACCTCATAGGCCAAAAGCTGGCTAATCTCGCGCAGCAACTGCCGGAAGACGGCGGTCGAGGTGGCTTTGTCGCGCATGATGGTCAGCTTGTGCTGCACCAGCGGATGGTCGACGATCGTCAGGTGATTGGGGGTATCGGTCATGCGGCAGGCTCCTTTATTTGCCCTGCTTCTAGCCGCACAAGCGCCCCGCTCGCAAGCAAAGGCTGCGCGGCTACTGCGGCACCTCTACCCCCAGATGCCCGGCGACGAGAGCTGCGACATCGGTAAAGCCGATCTGCCCCAACGCCCCCGCCCCGGTCCCGGCGACCAGCACCGGCACCCTTTCGCGGGTGTGATCGCTGCCCGCCCATGTCGGATCATTGCCATGGTCCGCCGTCACCACCAGCATGTCGCCCTCCCCCAGCGCCGCGATCACCTTGCCGATCTCGGCGTCGAACCACTCCAGCGCCCGGGCATAGCCCGACACATCGCGGCGGTGGCCGTAAAGACTGTCGAACTCCACGAAATTGGCGAAGGTCAGGCTGCCCTCTTCGGCTTCACCCACCAGATCATGCAGATGATCCATCAGCTTGGCATCCGGCCCTTTGCGCAGCTCGTCGATGCCCTGCATGGTGAAAATATCGCCGATCTTGCCCACCGCATAGACCCGCCCCCCGGCGTTCTGCACCCAGTTGGTCAGCACCGGTTTGGGCGGCGTGATGGCATAGTCGCGCCGGTTCGCGGTGCGCTCAAAGGCGCCCACTTCCCCGGTGAAGGGCCGCGCGATGACACGCCCCACCTTCATCTCATGCAGGCGGGGCGCGATGTCTTGGCAAAGCTTCAAAAGGCGGTCGAGGCCAAAGGTCTCTTCATGGGCGGCGATCTGGAACACGCTGTCGGCAGAAGTATAGCAGATCGGCCAGCCGCTTTCGCAATGCTCCGCCCCCAGCCGTTCGATGATCGCCGTGCCAGAAGCGTGGCAGTTGCCCAAGATGCCATCGGTGCCCGCCAGCCGCGCGACCTCTGCGGTCAGGTCTGCGGGAAAGGCGGGGGTCTCATCCGGGAAGTAATGCCATGCCCAAGGCACCGGCAACCCGGCCAATTCCCAATGGCCCGAGGGGGTGTCTTTGCCCTGCGAAACCTCCGTCGCAGCGCCCCAGCGGCCTTCGGGCGCAGCACCCAGCCCCGGCGCCTCCATCCCGCTGGCGAGCTTCAGCGCGACACCCAGACCCAACCGGTCGAGTTTGGGCAGCGCCAGCGGCCCGCTGCGCCCCTCTTCGGCCTCTCCCGCGGCACAGGCCTGCGCGATATGGCCCAGCGTATTGGCCCCGGTATCGGGCAGGTCGCCGTTAAAGAACGCCCCCGCGTCCGGCGCCCCGCCGATGCCCACGGAATCGATCACGACCAAGAATGCACGTCCCATCAGCCGATCCTTTCCAAGATCAAATCCGGCGCTTCAACCGCCCTGTCCCCTAGCGTGATCGCCGCCAGAACCGCCGCCTCTGCCGCATCCGCAGCCGCCTCTCCCGCCGCGTGGATCGTGGCCAAAGGCGCGCCGGCGCGGACCTCTTCGCCCAAGCGCCGCACCTGCGACAGGCCCACCGCCGGGTCGATCTGGTCTGCCTCGACCACCCGGCCCCCGCCGAGATTGACCACCGCCATGCCGAGTGCCGCGCCGTCGATCGCGCTTACGTAGCCGCCGCGCGGCGCGGGGACCGCGCGGATCACGGGGGCTTTGGGCAGAATACGCTCCCAGTTTTCGGCGAAATCGGCAGGTGCGCCCATGGCGCTGAGCATCCGGGTGAAACGCTCCAACGCGCGGCCATCGCGGACCGCCGTGCGCAGGGCTTCGGCCCCCGCCTCAGCCGTCGCGGCCAGACCGCCATTGGCAAGAAGCCCGCCACCCAATTCAGCCGTCACATCAAGGATCGGCCCCGTCACCGCCCCGGTCAGCACCCGCATCACCTCGGCCACCTCCAGCGCGTTGCCAAGGCTCGGCACCAGCGGCTGGTTCATGTCACTGATCACCGCCGTCGTCGGGCAGCCCGCCGCCGTGGCGGTGCCGCTCAGCGCTTCGGCCAAGGCACGCGCCTGCGCGAGCTCCTTCATAAACGCGCCCGAGCCGACCTTCACGTCAAGCACCAGCCCATCCAGCCCGGCGGCGAGCTTTTTCGACAGGATCGACGCGGTGATCAGGTCGAGCGAATCCACGGTCGAGGTCACATCCCGCACCGCATAAAGCCGCCGATCCGCCGGGGCGATGTCGCCACTGGCGCTGACGATGGCGCAACCCACCTCCCGCACCACCGCGCGAAACCGCGCCTCTTCCAACTGCGTGCTGACGCCGGGGATCGCCTCAAGCTTGTCGAGCGTGCCGCCCGTATGCCCCAGCCCCCGGCCCGAGATCATCGGCACATAGGCCCCGCAGGCGGCCAGCGCGGGGGCGAGGATCAATGAGACGCAATCGCCCACCCCGCCGGTCGAATGTTTGTCGAGCACGGGGCCCTCCAAGTCCCAGTCCAACACCTGCCCCGAATCGCGCATCGCAAGGGTCAGCGCCACGCGGCCCGGCTGGTCCAAGCCATTAAGGCAAATGCCCATGGCAAAGGCCCCGGCCTGCGCGTCACTGACACGGCCATCGGCCAGCGCCCCGGCTATCCAGGTCAGCGCCTCTGCATCCAATGCCTCACCATGGCGCAGCCGCGCCAGAATGTCCCGCGCGCTCATGCGGTTAACCCTGCATGTGGGCGGCGCCAAAGGCCCCCGGCAGCAAGTCGCCCATGGTGGTCTGCTGTTCCTTGCCCGCCACGGTGGCCATGGTCACGGATACATCCCCGCCCGAAAATTCCGCCAGTTTCTGGCGGCAGCCGCCGCAGGGCGTCACGGGCATATCGCTGCCCGCCACGACATAGACCTCGGCGATCTCACGCTCGCCTGCTGCGACCATGGCAGCAATCGCACCCGCCTCGGCGCAGGTGCCCTGCGGGTAGGCGACGTTTTCGACATTGCAGCCACTGAACACCGCGCCCGAGGCGGTGCGGATCGCCGCGCCGACCTTGAAATTCGAATAGGGCGCATGGGCGTTTTCCCGCACCAACACAGCCGCGTCGCGCAAATCAGTCATTAGGCTCTCCCTTTTCTCGGACTATAGAAAATTACCCCGCCCTGTGCGATGCAAAACCACATGTCCCCTCAATCGCCTCTTAAAGCCCGCGCAAAATGACCTGCAAGGGCGACGCTGGGGCAAAGCCATCCGGCACCTAGACCGCCCCCGCCAAAAGCCGCTTTGCTTGCGCGCGAAAATTAGTTTAACGCTAAACCATTATTCGGGAGAAGCATAAACGATGTCCGACACCCCCAACCTGCGCCAAGCTGCATTGGATTACCACGAACACCCCCGGCCCGGGAAACTGGAGATCCGCGCGACCAAACCGCTGGCCAATGGCCGCGATCTGGCGCGGGCCTATTCACCGGGCGTGGCCGAGGCCTGTATCGAAATCAAGAACGACCCCGACACCGCCGCGCGCTATACCTCGCGCGGCAATCTGGTGGCCGTGGTCAGCAATGGCACGGCAGTGCTGGGGCTGGGCAATATCGGCGCGCTGGCCTCGAAACCGGTGATGGAGGGCAAGGCCGTGCTCTTCAAGAAATTCGCCAATATCGACTGCTTTGACATCGAGCTTGATCAATCCGACCCCGAGAAACTGGCCGAGATCGTCTGCGCGATGGAGCCGAGCTTTGGCGCGATCAACCTCGAAGACATCAGGGCCCCCGACTGTTTCGTGGTCGAGAAGATCTGCCGCGAGCGGATGAACATCCCCGTTTTCCATGATGACCAGCACGGCACCGCCATCGTCGTCGGCGCTGCCGCCAAGAACGCGCTGCATGTGGCGGGCAAGCGCTTCGAGGACATCAAGATCGTCTCCACCGGCGGCGGGGCTGCGGGCATCGCCTGCCTCAACATGCTGCTGAAACTCGGCGTAAAGCGTGAGAACGTTTGGCTCTGCGACATCAACGGGCTGGTCTATGAAGGCCGGACCGAGGATATGAACCCCAGCAAGGCCGAATATGCGCAGAAGTCCGACCTGCGCACGCTGGATGATGTGATCGACGGGGCCGACCTCTTCCTTGGCCTCTCCGGCCCCGGCGTGCTCTCGCCCGAGATGGTGGCGAAGATGGCCAAACGCCCGATCATCTTTGCGCTGGCGAACCCCACGCCGGAAATCCTGCCCGATGTGGCCCGCGCCGTGGCACCGGATGCGATCATCGCCACAGGGCGCAGCGATTTTCCCAATCAGGTCAACAACGTGCTCTGCTTCCCCTTCATCTTCCGGGGTGCGCTGGACGTGGGTGCGACCACGATCAACGACGAGATGAAGATCGCCTGTATCGACGGCATCGCCGCCCTCGCCCGCGCCACGACAAGCGCGGAGGCGGCAGCGGCCTATCAGGGCGAACAGCTGACTTTTGGTGCTGAATATCTGATCCCGAAACCCTTCGATCCGCGCCTCATCGGCGTCGTCTCCTCCGCCGTGGCCAAGGCCGCGATGGAGACGGGCGTGGCCGCGCGGCCTATCGAAGACCTCGACGCCTATAAACGCAAACTCGACGGGTCGGTGTTCAAATCCGCGCTGATCATGCGCCCGGTCTTCGAATCCGCCCGCTCCTCCCCCCGCCGTCTGGTCTTTGCCGAGGGCGAGGACGAACGCGTGCTGCGCGCCGCGCAAGCGATCATCGAAGAAACGGTGGAACGGCCCATTCTGATTGGCCGCCCCGAGGTGATCGAACGGCGCATCGAAAAGGCGGGTCTGAACCTGCAACTGGGCCAAAACGTCGATCTGGTGAACCCCGAGAACGACCCCCGCTACCGCGATTATTGGGAGACCTACCACAGCCTGATGTGCCGCCGCGGCGTCAGCCCCGACATCGCGCGGGCAATCATGCGCACCAACACCACCGCCATTGGCGCGGTCATGGTGCATCGTGGTGAGGCCGACAGCCTGATCTGCGGCACCTTTGGCGAGTTTGGCTGGCACCTCAATTACGTCAACCAAGTGCTGGGCCGCGACGGTTTCCGCCCGCATGGCGCGCTGTCGATGATGATCCTCGAAGACGGTCCGCTCTTCATCGCGGATACCCAAGTGAACCTGCACCCCACCCCCGAACAGATCGCCGAGATCGCCATCGGGGCCGCCCGCCACGTCCGCCGTTTTGGCATCGAGCCGAAAGTGGCGCTCTGCTCACAAAGCCAGTTCGGCAATCAGGGCGAAGGATCGGGCAAACGTCTGCGCGCGGCGCTGGAGATCCTCGACGCGGGCAACCATGATTTCGTCTACGAAGGTGAGATGAACATCGACACCGCGCTTGATGCCGAACTGCGCGCGCGGCTGCTGCCCTGCAACCGGATGGAAGGGGCCGCCAATGTGCTGGTCTTCGCCCATGCCGATGCTGCCTCGGGCGTGCGCAACATCCTGAAAATGAAGGGCGATGGGCTTGAAGTCGGGCCGATCCTGATGGGGATGGGCAACCGGGCGCATATCGTGTCGCCCTCGATCACCGCGCGCGGGCTGCTGAACGTGGGCGCCATCGCGGGCACGCCGGTCGCGCATTACGGCTAATGCCTGCGCAAAACGCCGCCCCCTTTCGGGGACGGCGTTACATGGTCGAATTTAGGGTTATTTGCGGGGCGTGGCGGGCTTGATGTCCGCGACGGAGGACGGGGCCTTGGCGGCGGGTTTTGCCGCGGCCTTGGCTTGCTTCTTCTTATTGCCGATTTTGTCACCCATGGTCGGGCCCTTTGCATGCAAGCGGCGCTGGCATCATGCCGCGCCTATGGGCATCATGGCAAAGTCGTGTTTCGGCGCTGATCCGTTTTCGACCAAGATGTCGTAAATATCGCGCCACCCCGAAAGGCGGCGCGAAGCCGCTTAGAACCGCCAGGTGAAGGCGCGGCTGACGCCGATGCGCATGGTCCATTGATCCTCTGACCCGGCCTGTGTGATCGGGCTGTCGGCGGCGTCATTCAGCAGACGTTGATAGGCCACGGCCCCTTCCAGCGCCCATGCGTCATCCAAACGGTAGGTCGCCTCGACCTCGACCCCCGCGCCCAGCAGACCGCCACCGGCCTCATAGGCGGCGAAGTTCGTGGTGGCGGTCTCGACGCCGTAATAGGTGTCAGCATAGGTGTCGTTGCCAAGGCTGAAACGCGGGCCTGCGGTGATGGTCCAACGCTCATCGGGGCGGAAGATCACATCGGCACCGATGTCGCCGGTCACGCCTTCATGGCCGCCAAAGCCACGGCGGACCTTGCCGAAGACCTGCCAGTTCACCTCGCGGTAGACCACGCCAAAGCCCAGTTCGACCGCCGCGTCGATATCCTCAAGCCCCGCAAGCTCCGCGTGATCGGAACTGTCACGCTCACCCAGATAGCGGAACGCGCCGGTGAAGCCGAAACCGGTCTTGGGCGTATCGCCAATGTTGGTGCCGATCTTGCGCCCGCCCCATTCCAGCGAACCGAAGGTGAAGGCCAAATCCGGCGTCGCGCGATAGCTGCTGGCGCCCGGATAATCCGGCGCCGCCCCGACACCGCCGCGCAGGGCGAAGTTGATGCTACGGTCCTGCGCCGCCGCAGGCAGCGCGGCAACGATGGCAAGGCAGGATGCAAGAGGCAAAGAAAGGGCGAGACGCATAATGGCAGGCTCCGGAAAAACAGTGAATTTCCGCCCAATCTAGCATGACGCGGCGCGACTGACAGGAACAATAGCGTTCCGCTTGCTGAAATCTTTCTAAGCGGCCAGAGTGACTGGAAATAATTGCGCGACACTGCACCTATACCCGGCCCGCGGGTTTGCCGCACAGCGCAACAGGAGGAGGAACACCATGGGATATCGCGACACCTACGACCGCTGGAAGGCCGACCCGGAAGCCTATTGGCTAGAGCAAGCCGAGGCGATCGACTGGGATATCGCGCCGACGCGCGCGCTGTTTGACCGGGGCGACCATATCTACGAATGGTTCGCGGATGCCAGTGTGAACACCTGCTACAATGCCGTCGACCGCCATGTCGACCAAGGCAACGGCAAACGCGTGGCGATTATCCATGACAGCCCGATCACCGGCAGCAAATCCACCCTGACCTATGGGGAGTTGCAGGCCCATGTCGCCTCGCTCGCCGGGGCGCTGGTGGCTCAAGGCGTGGAAAAGGGCGACCGCGTGGTGATCTATATGCCCATGGTCCCCGAAGCGGTTGAGGCGATGCTGGCCTGCGCGCGCATCGGCGCGATTCATTCCGTGGTCTTCGGCGGCTTCGCCTCTAGCGAATTGGCGGTGCGGATCGACGATTGCAAACCCAAGGCGATCATCGCCGCCTCCTGCGGGGTGGAGCCATCGCGGGTGGTGGATTACAAACCGCTGCTTGACGGAGCCATCGAACAGGCCAGCCACAAGCCCGACACCTGCATCATCCTGCAACGCGGCCAGAAACCCTGTGAGTTGAACCCCGAGCGGGACATCGATTGGTACGCCGCCCAAGACGGCGTGCGCCCGGCGCCCTGCGTGCCTGTGGAGGGGAACCACCCGGCCTATATCCTCTACACATCCGGCACCACCGGCGCACCCAAGGGCGTGGTGCGGCCCACGGCGGGGCATCTGGTGGCGCTGAACTGGACCATGAAAAACGTCTATAACGTCGAACCGGGAGAGGTCTTTTGGGCCGCCTCGGACGTGGGCTGGGTCGTGGGGCACAGCTATATCTGCTACGCGCCGCTGATCGCCGGGAACACCACCGTCGTATTCGAAGGCAAGCCCGTGGGCACGCCCGATGCGGGCACCTTCTGGCGGGTGATTGAGGAACATGGCGTGGCGAGCTTCTTTACCGCCCCCACCGCCATCCGCGCCGTGAAACGCGAAGACCCCGAGGGCGAGGAGATCAAGAGATACGACCTGTCGAGCCTGCGTGCGCTCTATCTCGCTGGGGAGCGGGCCGATCCCGATACCGTCGAATGGGCGCAGGAGAAACTGGGCAAGCCGGTCTACGATCACTGGTGGCAGACCGAGACCGGCTATACCATCGTCGGGAATCCAGCAGGGCTTGAGGCGCTGCCGGTCAAGGTCGGCTCCCCAACCGTGCCGATGCCGGGTTATGACGTGCAGATTTTGGATGAGCGCGGCGCCCCCCTGCCCGCCGGAGAGTTGGGCGCCATCGCCATCAAGCTGCCCCTGCCCCCCGGCACCCTGCCGGGGCTCTGGAACGCCGAAGACCGCTTTCGCAAATCCTACCTCAGCACCTTCCCCGGCTATTATGAGACCGGCGATGCAGGCCGGATCGACGAGGACGGCTATGTCTGGATCATGGCGCGCACCGATGACGTGATCAACGTCGCGGGCCACCGCCTCTCGACCGGCGCGATGGAAGAGGTCTTAGCCGGGCACCCCGATGTGGCGGAATGCGCCGTTGTGGGGGTCAGCGATGAGCTTAAAGGACAGATGCCGGTCGGGTTTCTCTGCCTGACCAAGGGTGTCGACCGCCCGCATGAGGAAATCGTCGCCGAATGCGTCACCCGGATGCGCGAGCAGATCGGCCCCGTAGCCGCCTTCAAACAGGCCGTGGTGGTCGACCGCCTGCCCAAGACCCGCTCGGGCAAGATCCTGCGCGCGACGATGGTGAAGATCGCCGATGGGGAGGATTTCAAGACCCCCGCAACCATCGACGACCCGGCGATCTTGGACGAAATCCGCACGGCGCTGAGGGGCATCGGCTACCCGCAGGGCTAACCAAAAATCACATGGCGGTGGACCTTTGCCCGCCCGGCGCTACAGTTACCCCCACAGAAACGCGCGCGCAGCCCAGCCCGCGCGTTTTTTACAATTGCGTTGCTTGCGCAAAATATGCGAAGCGCCCCCGGAAATGCCCCCCGGCGGGGCCAACCACGACAGCACATTCAGTGGGTCTTTTCCCTCCCGGAGCTTACCCTCCGGCCGCGCAGAAAGGTTTTCGACGTGCAGACACCCTATTACCTGATCGACAAGGCCAATCTCCGCGACAATATGGAAAAGATCGCCCGCCTCCGCGCGCTTTCCGGTGCGCGCTGCCTGCTGGCGCTGAAGTGCTTCGCCACATGGTCGGTCTTTGATTTCATGTCCGAGTATATGGACGGCTCGACCTCCTCGTCGCTCTATGAGGTGCGACTGGGGGCCGAGAAATTCCCCGGTGAGACCCACGCCTATTCGGTGGCCTATGCCGAGCATGAGATCGACGAGGTGCTGGGCCATGCCGACAAGATCATCTTCAACTCCATCGGCCAGCTCGACAAGTTCGATGCGCAATCGCAGGGCCATATCCGCGGGCTGCGGGTGAACCCCGGCGTTTCCACCTCGGACTTCGACCTTGCCGACCCCGCCCGCCCCTTCAGCCGTCTGGGCGAGCATGATCCGGCAGCGATCGACGCGGTCGCCGACCGGATCAGCGGGCTGATGTTCCACAACAATTGCGAGAACGACGACTTCGCGCGGTTCGACGAGATGCTGACCCTGATAGATGAGCGCTTTGGCGCAGTGCTGCACAAGATGGAGTGGATCAGCCTCGGCGGCGGCATCCATTTCACCGGCGAGAGCTACCCGCTCGACGAACTGGCGCTACGGCTCAAAGCCTTTGCCGACCGCTTTGGTGTGCAGGTCTATCTGGAACCCGGCGAGGCCGCGATCACCGGGGCCGCGACACTTGAGGTCACCGTGCTCGACACGATGTACAACGGTAAGAACCTTGCCATCGTCGACAGCTCCATTGAGGCGCATATGCTCGACCTGCTGATCTACCGCGAACCGGCCAAGATCGCCCCCGACACGGGCGACCACGAATGGATGATCTGCGGCAAATCCTGCCTTGCAGGCGATATCTTTGGCGAGTTCCGCTTCGATGCGCCGCTGAAGGCCGGCGACCGGCTCTCGTTTCAGGACGCTGCCGGTTACACGATGGTCAAGAAAAACTGGTTCAACGGCGTGAAGATGCCCGGCATCGCGGTGCGCGAGTTGGACGGAACCACCCGAATGGTGCGCGATTTCGATTATGACGATTTCGCCGCCGCCCTGTCGTGACAAGGAAAGAGGTCAACACTATGAAACGCAATGTTCTTATCATCGGCGCGGGCGGCGTCGCACAGGTTGTGGCGCATAAATGCGCGCAGAATAATGACCGTTTGGGTGACTTGCATATCGCCAGCCGCACGGTCTCCAAATGCGAGGCGATCATCGCAAGCGTGCATGAGAAAAACGCGATGAAGCAGGATGGCGTCTTCAAGGCGCATGCCGTCGACGGGATGGACACCGATGCCGTGGCCGCCCTGATCAAAGAGACCGGCTGCCAAATCGTCATCAACGTGGGCTCGCCGTTCGTGAACATGACCGTGCTTCAAGCCTGCATCGACACCGGTGCTGCCTATATCGACACGGCGATCCACGAGGACCCGACCAAGATCTGCGAGACCCCGCCGTGGTATGGCAACTACGAGTGGAAGCGCCGCGAGGCCTGCGCCGAAGCGGGGGTGACCGCGATCCTCGGCGCCGGTTTCGATCCGGGCATGGTCAACGCCTTCGCCCGTTTCGCAGTGGATGAGTTCATGGACGAGGTCAAATCCATCGACATCGTCGACATCAACGCGGGCAACCACGGCAAGTATTTCTCGACCAACTTCGACCCTGAGATCAACTTCCGCGAGTTCACCGGCACCGTTTACAGCTGGCAGGAAGGCGCGTGGCAGGAGAACAAGATGTTCGAAGTGGGCCGCGAATGGGACCTGCCCGTGGTCGGCAAGCAGAAGGCCTATCTGTCGGGCCATGACGAGGTGCATTCGCTGTCGGCGAACTACCCGCAGGCTGACGTGCGCTTCTGGATGGGTTTTGGCGACCACTACATCAACGTCTTCACCGTCTTGCAAAACCTCGGCCTGCTGTCCGAGCAGCCCGTGACCACCGCCGAGGGGCTGGAGGTCGTCCCGCTGAAAGTGGTGAAAGCCGTGCTGCCCGACCCGTCGAGCCTTGCGCCCAACTACACCGGCAAGACCTGCATTGGCGATCTGGTGAAAGGCGTGAAGGACGGCGAAGAGGTCGAGGTCTTTGTCTATAACGTCGCCGATCACAAGGACGCCTATAACGAAGTGGGCAGCCAAGGCATTTCCTACACCGCGGGCGTGCCGCCGGTGGCCTTTGCGATGCTGATCGCCGATGGCACCTATGACACCGCCACCATGGTCAATGTCGAAGAGTTGGACCCCAAGCCCCTCTTTGGTTTGCTCGACGACATCGGCCTGCCCACCCGCATCAAAGACGACAAGGGTGACCGCGCTTGGCATGAGGCTTGAACCTCTCTTGAAACGCAAAAGGCGACCCTCAGGGGGTCGCCTTTTTTAATTCTGCCGACGAAACTCAGTATTTCGCGGCGAAGTCATCGACTTGACGCTCGGCCTCGTCTTTGGCGATGCCATAGCGTTCTTGAATCTTACCCACCAACTGCTCGCGATTGCCACGGGCTTCGGCGATTTCGTCATCGGTCAGATCGCCCCATTGCGATTTCACCGCGCCGGTCATCTGGTTCCAATTGCCTTCGATACGGTCCCAATTCATCTTAGGTCTCCTTTCTTCGGCTGTTAAGACGCGGGAGGTTCCCGCTCTTGCAGGCTCAACGCTGGCGCGAAGTCAGGGTTCCGGTAGGCGCGAGGTGCGGCGGAAAGACGCCGCCCTCTCCGGTCAGTTGAACTGCTCCGAGATCAACCGCTCTTCCAGCCCATGGCCGGGATCGAAGAGGATCCGGTGGCTGACGCTGGGGTCTGACGAGACTTCGACCGTCGTCACATCGCGGTGCGACTGGCCGTCGGCATCGGCCATCACGGGGCGTTTTTTGCGGTTCTTGCACATCGAAACGCACCGTGGCCCGTTTCGGCAACAAGGCCCCACGCCAGCGGCGCGGGCGGAAGGCGGCAATCGGGGTCAGGGCCAAGACATCCGAACCGATGGGCAGGATCGGTCCATGGGCGGAGTAGTTATAGGCGGTGGAGCCCGCAGGGGTCGCCACCAGTGCCCCGTCGCAGACCAGTTCCTCCATGCGCTGACGCCCGTCTATCGTGATGCGCAGCTTGGCCGCCTGCGGCCCCGCGCGCAGCAGGGAAACCTCGTTGATCGCCAGCGCGGTCGAAATCGTCCCGTCGATATGGGTGGCGCGCATGACCAAAGGGTTAATCACCGCCTCTTCCGCCGCCGCCAGCCGCGCTTGCAGGTCGCCCTCTCGGTAGGCGTTCATCAAAAAGCCGATGGTGCCCCGGTTCATCCCATAGACCGGCGCGTCCATGTCTTGGGTGCTGTGCAGCGTGTGCAGCATGAACCCGTCGCCCCCAAGCGCCACGATCACCTCGGCTTGACGCAATGGCACATCGCCATAACGCCCGATCAAAGCGGCCCGCGCCGTCTGTGCCACGCTGGCCCGGCTGGCCACAAAAGCGATCTTTAAGGACATGTCAGCAGGCTCATTCCGGCGAAGTTTCCGATCATCGGCGTTTGGGGCCAAAACAATCACATTATTCCGTGCGCCACCAGTGTTGACGCACATATCTTGCAACCTGTCGGTTTACAGCCTTCACCTCAGGCCGGGTTTCCGATAGGCAACACGCGAAACCAGCTCCAATGAGGATCCCCTGATGTCCGATTTCTTCACCAAATCTCTCGCTGATTCCGATCCCGCCCTCGCCGCTGCGATCGATGCCGAACTGGGCCGCCAGCGCGGCGAGATCGAATTGATCGCCAGCGAGAACATTGTTTCGGCTGCGGTGCTTGAGGCGCAGGGCAGCATCATGACCAACAAATACGCCGAAGGCTATCCGGGGCGCCGCTACTATGGCGGCTGTGAGCATGTCGACGTGGCCGAGAACCTCGCCATCGATCGCGCCTGTGCGCTTTTCGATTGCCAGTTCGCCAATGTGCAGCCGAACTCCGGCAGCCAAGCAAACCAAGGTGTCTTCACCGCGCTGCTGCAACCGGGCGACACCATTCTGGGGATGAGCCTTGATGCCGGGGGGCACCTGACCCACGGGGCCAAGCCGAACCAGTCGGGCAAATGGTTCAACGCCGTGCAATACGGTGTGCGCAAACAGGACAATCTGCTGGACTACGTCCAAGTCGCCGAATTGGCGAAAGAGCATCAGCCCAAGATGATCATCGCCGGTGGCTCCGCCATCCCGCGTCAGATCGACTTTGCCAAGATGCGCGAGATTGCAGACAGCGTGGGCGCCTATCTGCTCGTCGACATGGCGCATTTCGCGGGTCTTGTCGCGGCGGGTGAGCATCCCTCCCCCTTCCCCCATGCGCATGTGGCGACGACCACGACCCACAAGACCCTGCGCGGCCCGCGCGGCGGCATGATCCTGACCAATGACGAGGCGATCTCGAAAAAGATCAACTCCGCCATCTTCCCCGGCATTCAGGGCGGCCCCTTGATGCATGTGATCGCGGCCAAGGCCGTGGCCTTTGGCGAAGCGCAGCAGCCTGAGTTCAAAGCCTATGCCAAACAGGTCATCGCCAATGCGCAGGCGCTGTCGGATCAGTTGATCAAAGGCGGCCTCGACACCGTGACCCACGGCACCGACACCCATGTTGTGCTGGTCGACCTGCGCCCGAAAGGCGTGAAGGGCAACGACACGGAGAAGGCTCTGGGCCGGGCGCATATCACCTGCAACAAGAACGGCGTGCCGTTTGACCCGGAAAAGCCAATGGTGACGAGCGGCATCCGTCTCGGCTCCCCTGCGGGCACGACACGCGGCTTTGGTGAGGCCGAGTTCCGCCAGATCGCCGATTGGATCATCGAAGTGGTCGATGGGCTGGCGGCCAATGGTGCCGATGGCAATGCCGAGGTCGAGGCCAAGGTGAAAGCCGAGGTCGAAGCGCTGTGCCAGCGTTTCCCGATGTATCCGAACCTGTAAGCGATTTGGCCCTCGCAGCGATGCGGGGGCCACTTTACCCCCCGGCCGGGCGGCGCCCGACCGCGGGTGGGCATCGCAAACTGCGTTCCTACCGCTTTATTTCTCAACCATGATGTGCGGCCAAGCAAAGCGCCTTGATTCCGGGCGATCATCGCCAGACAGCCCCCTTGCCGATCCCCCCTCCCCGCGCCACATTCTCTCGCAAAGGAGAACCGCATGATCATTCACCCCAAGGGCAGCCGCCCCTCTGAACCCGGCCCTGACGATTACTTCACCGGAGAGGTCGAGATGACCCCGCTGATCTCGGCCCCGGCGCCTGCCCGCCTCCGCGGCGTGACGGTGACCTTTCAGCCCGGCGCGCGCACGGCGTGGCATGTCCACCCTCTGGGCCAGACCCTGATCGTCACCGAAGGCACAGGCCGCGCCCAGACCGAAGGCAGCCCGGTGCAGACGCTGAACAAGGGCGATGTCGTCTGGTTCGGCCCCGGTGAGAAACACTGGCACGGGGCCGCGCCCGACAGCGCCATGACCCATATCGCCCTGCAAGAGGCACAGGTCGGTGAGGCGGTCGAATGGATGGAAAAGGTATTGGACGCGGATTACGACCCGGCCTGAGCCCATCGGCGCGGCGGCTTACACGTAGCCGCGCCACCAAAGCCAGATCACAAAGCCTGCGAAAACCACCAGAATATTGAAGGCCACGCCGGCCAGCCGGTCAAGGATGATGCCGCGCCGCCGGGCCTTTGGGTCGATCTCTTTCAAATGCGCCGTAACCCGGTTGAAGGCGGCCCAAACCGGGGCATCCTCCAACTGACGGGCGATATGGGGGTTGGCGACCAGATGCTCGGTCTTGCTGAGCAACATCCCATCGCCGCGAATGCCGCGCGGCAGTTCCGGCCCGGCGCGGTGAAACGCCTCACGCAGATCGCGGGCCTTGATGCGCAAACGGTCCTCGAACAAAGGGCGCAGCGCCTCGGCGCGGGTGTCGAAATCTTGGCGGTCAATCATGGGCGCATCTAATCGCTCTGGTCCCCGGGCTGCAATGCCCTTAAATTTGCCCGCATGTTGAATTACTCCGAATATGGCGAAGCCGCCGCCGACCGCCCGACCCTGCTGATCGTCCATGGCCTCTATGGCTCTGGCCGCAACTGGGGCGTGATCGCCAAACGCCTCGCGGACGCGCGTCATGTCGTCACCGTCGACATGCGCAACCACGGCGGCAGCCCGCATCACGACACCCACAGCTACCCCGAAATGGCGCAGGATCTGGCCGAGGTGATCACGCATCTGGGCGGCCCGGTGGACATCTGCGGCCACTCGATGGGCGGCAAGGCGGTGATGATGCTGGCGCTGACCCGGCCCGAGCTGCTGCGCCGCGTGATCGTCGCCGACATCGCGCCTGTCGCTTACGGCCACACGCAACAGATGTTCATCGACGCCATGCGCGGCGTGGACCTCAGCCGTGTCGAGCGCCGCTCGGACGCCGAGGCGCAGCTGGCCGAGGCGGGGGTGGAGCGCGCGTTGCAGAGCTTTTTCACCCAATCGCTCGACCTGCCCGGCAAGCGCTGGCGGCTGAACCTCGACGCGCTTGAGGCGGAGATGCCCAAGATCGTCGGCTGGCCCGAGGATGTGACCGGCCAGTTCCCGGGGCCGACCCTGTTTCTGTCGGGCGGTGCCTCGGACTATGTGCAGCCCGAACACCGTGAGCCGATCAAGGCGCTGTTCCCACAAGCGCGCTTTGCCAAGATTCCCGGCGCGGGGCATTGGCTGCACGCAGAGAAACCGCGCGAGTTCGAAGCCACGCTGCGCATCTTTCTAAACGCCGAAGGGGCCTCGCACGCGGGCTGACCGCTTTGGCCCTGTCAGATCGCCCCAGCACAGCGCCCGCAAGGGTTGAACAGGCGCCCCCGCCCTTATTTATGGGGCCGTCAAAGCCATTCCCCCCTTGCAGCCCGTGCCGCCATCCCTATAAGGCAGGACAATTTGCAAAATTAGGGGGCCGCCATGCCGAAACGTACCGACATCCAGTCGATCATGATCATTGGTGCGGGGCCGATTGTCATCGGACAAGCCTGCGAGTTCGACTATTCCGGCGCCCAAGCCTGTAAAGCGCTGAAGGAGGAAGGCTACCGCGTCATCCTCGTCAACTCCAACCCGGCCACGATCATGACCGATCCCGGGCTCGCCGACGCCACCTATATCGAGCCCATCACGCCCGAAATCGTCGCCAAAATCATCGAGAAAGAGCGCCCCGATGCGCTGCTGCCCACCATGGGCGGCCAGACGGGCCTCAACACCTCGCTCGCGCTCGAAGAGATGGGCGTGCTTGAGAAATTCGGCGTCGAGATGATCGGAGCCAAGCGCGAGGCCATCGAGATGGCCGAGGACCGCAAACTCTTCCGCGAAGCGATGGACCGTCTGGGCATCGAAAACCCCAAGGCCACCATCGTCACCGCCCCGACGCGCGAAGACGGCAAGAAAGACCTCGCCGCGGGCGTGAACCTCGCGCTCGAAGCGCTGGAATACGTCGGTCTGCCCGCCATCATCCGCCCCGCCTTCACCATGGGCGGCACCGGCGGCGGCGTGGCCTACAACCGCGAGGATTACGAGTTCTACTGCCGCTCGGGCATGGATGCCTCGCCGATGGGCCAGATCCTCGTCGATGAGTCGCTGCTCGGCTGGAAGGAATACGAGATGGAGGTGGTGCGCGACACCGCCGACAACGCCATCATCGTCTGCTCCATCGAGAACATCGACCCGATGGGCGTGCACACCGGCGACAGCATCACCGTGGCCCCCGCGTTGACGCTGACGGACAAAGAATACCAGATCATGCGCAACCACTCCATTGCGGTGCTGCGCGAGATTGGGGTGGAGACCGGTGGCTCCAACGTGCAATGGGCGGTGAACCCCGCCGATGGCCGCATGGTGGTGATTGAGATGAACCCGCGCGTGTCCCGCTCTTCGGCGCTGGCGTCCAAGGCCACGGGTTTCCCCATCGCCAAGATCGCCGCGAAGCTCGCCGTGGGCTTCACGCTGGACGAGCTCGACAACGACATCACCGGCGTCACCCCCGCCTCCTTCGAGCCGACCATCGACTATGTGGTCACCAAGATCCCCAAATTCGCCTTTGAGAAATTCCCCGGGGCCGAGCCCAACCTGACCACCGCGATGAAATCGGTGGGTGAGACCATGGCCATTGGCCGCACCATCCACGAGAGCCTGCAAAAGGCGCTGGCGTCAATGGAATCGGGCCTTACAGGCTTTGACGAAGTCGAAATCGCCGGTCTCAACAGCGACCTGCCCGGCGACGCGCCCGAGAATATGGCGGCGCTTATCAAAGCCGTGTCGGCGCCTACCCCCGACCGGATGCGCACCATCGCGCAAGCGATGCGCCACGGCATGTCGGACGACGATCTGCACGCGCATACGATGTTCGACCCGTGGTTCCTTGCCCGCATCCGTGAGATTATCGAGGCCGAGGAAGGCGTTCGCGCAAACGGCTTGCCAAGCGATGCCGATACCTTCCGCGAGTTGAAGATGATGGGCTTCACTGATGCCCGCCTCGCCATGCTGACCGACAGCCGCGAGGCACAGGTCCGCGACGCGCGGCTGGCGCTTGGCGTCAAGGCCGTGTTCAAACGCATCGACACCTGCGCCGCTGAGTTCGAGGCGCAGACGCCTTACATGTACTCCACCTATGAGACCCCGCTGATGGGCGAGGCGGAATGCGAGGCGCGGCCCTCGGACCGTAAGAAGGTAGTGATCCTCGGCGGTGGCCCGAACCGGATCGGTCAGGGCATCGAGTTCGACTATTGCTGCTGCCACGCCTGCTACGCGCTGACGGATGCGGGCTATGAGACCATCATGGTCAACTGCAACCCCGAGACGGTTTCGACCGACTATGACACCTCGGACCGCCTCTATTTCGAGCCGCTGACCTTTGAGCATGTCATGGAGATCCTGCGCGTCGAGCAGGAGAACGGCACGCTGCACGGCGTCATCGTGCAGTTCGGCGGCCAGACCCCCCTGAAGCTTGCCAATGGTTTGCAAGAAGCGGGCATTCCGATCCTCGGCACCACGCCCGACATGATCGATCTGGCCGAAGACCGTGAGCGTTTCCAGCAGCTTGTGCTGAACCTCGGCCTGAAACAGCCGCGCAATGGCATCGCCCATTCCGATGCGGAGGCGATGGAGATCGCCAAGGAAATCGGCTTCCCGCTGGTGATCCGCCCCTCCTATGTTCTGGGTGGCCGCGCGATGGAAATCGTGCGCGACCAGGCCAGCCTTGAGCGCTACATCACCACCGCCGTCGTCGTCTCGGGCGACAGCCCGGTGCTGCTCGACAGCTACCTCAGCGGCGCGGTGGAGCTTGACGTCGACGCGCTTTGCGACGGCAAGGATGTCCACGTGGCGGGCATCATGCAGCACATCGAAGAGGCGGGCGTGCACTCCGGCGACAGCGCTTGTTCGCTGCCGCCCTATTCGCTGCCGCGCGAAGTGATCGAAGAGGTCGAAGAGCAGACCCGCGCGCTGGCCAAGGCGCTCAACGTTGTGGGCCTGATGAACATCCAGTTCGCGGTGAAGGACGGCGAGATTTACCTCATCGAGGTGAACCCCCGTGCCTCGCGCACCGTGCCCTTCGTGGCCAAGGCGACCGATAGCGCCATCGCCTCCATCGCCGCGCGGATTATGGCCGGTGAGCCGCTGAGCAACTTCCCGCAGCGCCCCGCCTACCCCGATCAGGCGGCCTATGAAGACACGCTGCCCTTGGGCGACCCGATGACGCTGGCCGACCCCAATATGCCGTGGTTCTCGGTCAAAGAGGCCGTGCTGCCTTTCGCCCGTTTCCCCGGCGTCGACACGCTGCTGGGGCCAGAAATGCGCTCCACCGGTGAGGTCATGGGCTGGGACCGCGACTTCCCCCGCGCCTTCCTCAAGGCGCAGATGGGCGCGGGCAACCCGCTGCCGCGCAAGGGCTGCGCTTTCCTGTCGGTTAAGGATGCGGATAAGGGCCAGAACATGCTGGATGCGGCGAAGATCCTGCTAGACCAAGGCTTTACCCTCATCGGCACCCGTGGCACGGCGGAATGGCTCACCGCCAATGGCCATGCCTGCGATGTGGTGAACAAGGTCTATGAGGGCGCCCGGACATCACCGATATGATGAAGAACGGCGAGGTGCATCTGGTGATGAACACCACCGAAGGCGCACAGGCGGTCGAAGACAGCAAGTCGATCCGCTCCATCGCGCTTTACGACAAGATCCCCTATTTCACCACCGCCGCAGGTGCCCATGCCGCCGCATTGGCAATCAAGGCGCAGGCCGAGGATGCGATCGGCGTGAAAGCGCTTCAGGGATAAGAAAAAGGGGCTGCCCATCGGGCGGCCCCTTTCGCATTTGGGCATCGGCGCCCGCCTAGCTGATGATGCAGCGGATCCAGCAAAGCTGAGGCGCGAAACGCATCCGCGTGGCATGCGAGACGTTGACCTCCGTGCCCTCCAAGCCGATCTGCGCAATCGGCTCGTGCATGAAAGAAGTCTCCACCAACACCAGACGGTCACCATTGGCCATCAGCGGCACCCGCTCGCGCGAAAGCCCCGCGATAAAGTCGAGATCGAGCAGGCTGTCCAGTCCGATGCCTTGCGAGAAATCCACCGCCAAAATCCGGCGGGTCAGACTGTCGCAATTCAGAATGCACCGCACCTGCGTGACGCGAAGAGAGACTTCGTAACCGGTGAGCTGCTCCGCGACCGACTGCAGGCCCAAGAGATCAGCGGCGTTGATCGGCGTCGTCTGCCGCGACAGGCTGTCGGCGATGACGGCGGTGGCATCGGTCGCCATCCCGCGCACCCGAAAGGCATCGGTAAAGGTCAGCATCGCCATGATCGACCAGACCAACAACGGCAGCAGAACCAGAAAGGCAATCGTCTGGCTGCCCTCTTCCGACCGGACGAAACCTTTGAATACGATCCCCCTCATCCGCGCGGCTCCGTCACGAAAGCGGTGGTGACCCGCACGCCATATGTGCCATCCGACCCTTCGGGCAATTTCCGGCCCAAGCCTGTCCCCGGCAAAAGCGGATCGAACAGGCGGCAGACCCGCATCATCATCAGATTGTTCTGCTGGCCGGGTAGAAAGCCATTTGCGGGGTCGAAATCCTCATCCCGGTCGACACAGGGGGCAGCCCCGCTCAGATCAGCCCAGTCGGCAATCGGCATGGCCCGCATTTCGATCCGGATATTCTCGATGCAGCCCGCATCGAAAACCGACCGCTCACAAATCAGCGCCTTCATCGCGTCATAGCCTGGCACGGAACCGGTGGCCAACCGCACGTCCCGCACGGCCAAATTCGTGGCCCGCCGCAACATGATCTCACGCGCGCTCCACAGGCCCGTCTCAAGCGCGAGGAAGAAGAAGTAAAAGACGAGCGGCAAAAGGATGACGAACTCGATGGTGACCCCGCCCGCCTCGGACCGGCGAAAGCGGTCTTTGACGAAGCGGATCATTTGGTCAGCCTCAACATAGAGATGGACGCCGCGATCATGTCGAAGGCGGTTTGGATCTCCAGACCCTGAACGTCGAAGTAATGGGCCTCGGAAGAGGCGCAGTCTTTCAAAAGGCTGAGGGAGTTGGTGCTGTCGACATCCATGCCGATGGAATAGACGACGACGCCAGCGGTGTTCGCGACGCCGCAGATTTGGCGCAGGCGGCGGTCTTTCTCGTTCGCGCTGATGGTGTCGTGCATGTTGTTCCAAAAACTATTCGCGCGCGAACTCCAAGTCTGCGATCCGCCCCACCAGCTCGTCGTCCGCCGCCGGCCATAGAGGTTATAGCCGTAGTAATAAGGGGACATCTCGGCCCAAACCTCGGGCCAGTCGAGCCGTTCTTCCTGCCCTTGATCCCTATAGTCCCGTAGACTGGGGTGGTTGAGCAGCGTGTAATCATCCCACCTACGATCAGAGCCCCAAGGGTGGGTCGCATAAAAGTAGTCCTCAGGATAGGAATTATCCCCGTCGTATTCGTTGGAGCGTTCAGCAGAATCCACTGTATAGAACACCACCGACCCGTAGTCGGTGCGGATCACATCCGACTCGCCGGAAGCATACTCAGGCTCAAGACGGTATTCCGGAAAGTTCTCACCATCCGTCATCAGCACCAGAACCTTCATGCTGTTATCAGCCCCGTGTGGGTGCGGACGGCCTTGAAACTCCTGCGGGACCAGACCGACGTCGATCAAGCCGCTCACCGGCCCCTGTGCGGATGGGTCGAGCAAGGCCAGCCCCCACTTCGCACCAACGTCGATCGACGTCGACCCTTCGGCGGTCAAGGCGAGGATTTGCGATCTCAGCGCCGCGACCGAGTCTGACAAAGGAGTAATTTCAAAGCCTGCGTCTTTACGGCAAACCCATTGGCCCCTTTCCTGATTGGAACTCGACATGCTCTGGAACTGGAAGTGCCCTGTCCGTTGCATCTGTTGTTGGGGGTCGATCGCCAAGGAACCATAGTCATTCCCATCGAAATCCACGCAGTGGGAATAGCTATGTTCGGTGGTTGTCGAATATTGGCCCAGCAGAGCTTCTCCCGCATTTACCTTGGTCGAATAGGGAATGATCGAAATCGATACGCGTCCCTCTTCGGTATCGCTTAGGATCGTATCGACAAAGTCGATGGCCGCATTCTTCAGCAGGGTCAGCTTGATCCCGCTGCGGTCGCTGGTCCTCTCCCCCATCGACCCCGACACATCCAACACCAGAGAAATCTCGATATCCTCGACCCGTTCGGTCGCCTCAGAGCTGATCGTCATCCCGAGTGAATCGATGTCGAAAAACCGGAAGAAATAAGTGTTCAGCCCGGCGGGAAGCGAGGCTTCGACGGTGCGCCCCACCAGAATGCCGCCGATCTTTTCTTCGCTCGAGTCGATCACCACCTCGGAAGGATCGAGCCCCGCGGAGGTCAGGTAGCTGCGCACGACCTCTTCAGGGTCGAGGTCTTGCGACAGGCTCGCCGCGGCGAGCACGGCATTGTCGAGATGGGTCTGAAAGGTGGTCCGCGTCCGCTCGTGGTTCGCCAGGTCCACGGCCAGCCCGCCAAAGATCGTGATCCCGAAAAACACGACCAACATGAGGACCAGCATGCCGCCGCCCTCGTCCTTGCGAAAACGCTTTGCCCGCTTGCAAAGCATTCGACTGATAATACTGCGCCTCATGACACCTCTCTTTTTCGGAGGTTGAATCCGTAAGCAAATTCTGTGCTTTAGGCTGCGGCATCCGCGGGTGGTGGACCTGTAAATCACGCGCCGGAGGGGCCGCTGCCTCCAAAAAAACCCTGCTGTTCTCGTTCAATTAATGATTGCTAATGCTCGATCACTGCGCGGTTACGGTTGCATAGTCAAGCCAGCGCGCGGGGGCCGGGGCGATCAAAATTCGCAACTGTAGCGGCATTCACACGTCTGCCCCGTCAAAGCCGTGGCAAGTCCTGTGCGGTTTCGCTAAAGTATGGAACCTGCACCTTGCTGCCCCCTGCAGCAAAGTGCACCGACATGACAACGGCCCTTGCAATTCGCCCGGGGCTGCTCAGCTTTATCAGACCAGCCATGCCGTTGGAGAGAAAGGGATCACACCGATGTATCAAGCCGCCATCACCGGTACGGGCGTTTTCACGCCGCAGCAAACCATCACCAACGCCGAACTGGTCGAAGCCTTCAACGCCTATGCCGACCTCTACAACGCCGAAAATGCCGAGGCGATTGAAGCGGGCACCCTAGAGGCCAAGGCGCATTCCTCGGAAGAGTTCATCGTCAAAGCCAGCGGCATCGAACAGCGCTATGTCATGGATAAATCCGGCGTGCTGGACCCCAATGTGATGCACCCCCTGCTGCGCCAGCGCGCGGATGAGGAACCTTCCCTCATGGCCGAAATGGCCATTGATGCCGCGCAAAAGGCGCTCGCCGCCGCTGGAAAGAGTGCCGAGGATGTGGACGCGGTGATCTGCGCCGCTTCGAACTTAGAGCGTGCCTATCCCGCCGTGGCCATCGAGATTCAGGAACTTCTCGGCGTGAAGGGCTTCGCCTTCGACATGAACGTCGCCTGTTCTTCGGCCACTTTCGGCATTCAGGCGGCGGCGGATATGATCCGCTCCGGCTCCATCCGCTCCGCCCTCGTGGTGAACCCCGAGATTTGCTCCGCCCACCTCGAATGGCGTGATCGCGATTGCCACTTCATCTTTGGTGACGTGGCCACCGCCACGCTGCTGGAACGGGCCGAAGATGTCGACGGCCCCTGTTTCGACGTCATCTCGACCCGCTGCGCGACCGAATATTCCAACAACATCCGCAACAACAACGGCTTCCTCCGCCGCTCCCGCCCCGATGGGCTGAGCGACCGGCGCGATATGCAGTTCATGCAGAATGGGCGCAAAGTGTTTAAGGAAGTGTTACCCATGGTGGCCGACCATATCGGTGGGCATATGTCCGACAACGGGTTGGAATCCGCCGATCTCAAGCGCATCTGGCTGCATCAGGCGAATAAGTCGATGAACGATTTCATCGGGCGCAAAGTGCTGGGGCGCGAGCCTGAGCCGGGCGAACAGCCCAACATTCTGCAAGACTACGCCAACACCTCCTCCGCCGGGTCGATCATCGCTTTCGCCAAGAACTCCGACGATCTGGAAGACGGCGACACCGGGCTGATCTGCTCCTTCGGGGCGGGTTATTCCGTCGGCTCCGTCATCGTCAAAAAGCGCGGCTGACGCGCCGTACCCGGCCCTAAGATGAGGACGGGGTTTGCATCTTGATCCGCTGTCATGGGCGGCGTAACACCCTGCCCATGGCAAAGCTTTACTTCAATTACTCCACCATGAACGCCGGTAAATCCACAGTGCTGCTTCAAGCGGCGCATAACTATGTGGAACGCGGCATGGTGCCCTTTTTGCTCACCGCGCAGTTCGACAACCGCGCGGGCGAAGGGCGCATCGCCTCCCGCATCGGCATCGGGCAAGAGGCCGATACTTTCGCCCCGGGCGAAGACCTTTTGGCCAAGATCGAAGCCCGGTTGGAGCAAGGCCCCTGCGCCTGTATCTTTGTCGATGAGGCGCAGTTTCTAGAGGTTGAGCAGGTCTGGCAACTGGCCCGTGCGGTGGATGATCTGGGCGTGCCGATCATGTGTTTTGGCCTTCGCGTCGATTTCCGGGGTGAGCTTTTCCCCGGCTCCGCCACCCTGCTGGCGCTCGCCGATGAGATGCGCGAAGTGCGCACCATTTGCCATTGCGGCAAGAAGGCCACGATGGTCGTGCGCCGCGACGCCGAAGGGCAAGCGATGCGGGACGGCGCGCAGGTGCAGATCGGCGGGAACGAGACCTATGTCTCGCTCTGCCGCAAACACTGGCGCGCCGCCGTGGGCGACGGTTAAACCCGGTTTGGCGGGGCCTCTCCGTCGATGAAGGCTTGTAGATTGGCCACGGCCATCAGCCCCATATCGACACGGACCTCATGCGCCGCGGTGCCGAGATGCGGCAACAGCACAACATTGTCGAGATCACGCAGCGCCTGCGGCACCTTGGGCTCGAACTCATAGACATCCAGCCCCGCACCGCCGATGCGCCCCGCTTGCAGGGCTTCGATCAAGGCGGCCTCCTGCACCACATCGCCGCGGGCGATGTTAATCAGATGGGCATGGGGCTGCATCGCGCGGAGTACGGTTTCATCGATCAAATGCCGCGTCTCGCCGCCGCCGGGCACAGCGATGACAAGCACATCCACGGCTTCAGCCAGCGCGGTCAGGCTTTCGACACGGGTGGCGGGAAAATCGAGGTCTTTCTCACTGCGGTTGAAATAGCTGACCTGCATTTCAAACCCATAGTGGCAGCGCCGCGCGATGGCCTGCCCGATCCGGCCCATGCCAACGATGCCGACCCGTTTGCCGGTCAAATGCAGCCCCAACATCTGCGTCGGGTGCCAACCGGCCCATGCGCCGGAGCGGACCAGCCGCTCCCCTTCGGCAGCGCGGCGGGCGGACATCAGCATGAGCGTCATGGCGACATCCGCCGTGGCATCGGTGACGGCGCCGGGGGTGTTGGTCACCTCCACCCCCGCCGCGCGCGCCGCTGCCGCGTCGATGTGGTTATAACCGACGCCGAAATTGGCGAGGATCTTGCAGCGCGGCTCGGGCACATCGGCGAAAACCTCGGCCGAGAAGGCGTCCCCCAGGGTCGGCATCACCCCGTCATAGTCGCGCAGCGCCGCGCGCATTTCTTCGCCCGAAAGCGGCGCGGTTTCCTCGCGCACCGTCACTTCGCAGCCCTTCAACGCCTCGGTGACATCTTTGGGTAAAGGTCTGGCAATCAATATCTTTTTCAATGCATCCGCCCTCCTTCGGGCACTTTTTGATCGGGCGACAAAAGCACGATCTCTCCGTCCTTGTCGGGCAGGCCGAGCACCAGCACCTCGGACATGAAAGGCCCGATCTGACGGACGGGGAAATTAACCACGGCCACGACCTGCCGCCCCACCAGCGTCTCCGGCGTATAATGCGCGGTGATCTGGGCCGAGGTCTTACGCTCGCCGATCTCCTCGCCAAAATCTACCCAGAGTTTGATCGCCGGTTTGCGTGCTTCCGGAAAGGCTTCGGCCCGGGTCACGGTGCCGACGCGAATATCGACCTTGAGGAAATCGTCGAAAGTGATCTCAGCCATTGGCCAGCTCCCGCGATCTGTCCGCCGCGGCGGCGACCGCGCGCTTGAGAAGGGGCGGGAAGCCTTCGGCCTTGTCCATCAAAACCTCAAGCGCCGCTTGGGTCGTGCCA
>NZ_SZNL01000013.1:79654-100725 GCF_005068605.1 Sulfitobacter sp. 15WGC
TCGTCGAAAGTGATCTCAGCCATTGGCCAGCTCCCGCGATCTGTCCGCCGCGGCGGCGACCGCGCGCTTGAGAAGGGGCGGGAAGCCTTCGGCCTTGTCCATCAAAACCTCAAGCGCCGCTTGGGTCGTGCCATTGGGGCTGGTGACGTTGACGCGCAACTGCGCCGGATCCTCTTCAGCCTGCATCGCCAGCGCCCCTGCCCCGGCGACCGTCGCCTTGGCCAATTGCATCGCCAATTCCTCGGGCAGGCCTTGGGCCACACCGGCGGCGGCCATGCATTCGATCATGTGAAAGACATAGGCCGGGCCCGAGCCGCTGACCCCAGTAACCGCGTCGATCTGCGCCTCTTCGGTCAGGCGGACGACCGCGCCCACCGCGCTCAGCAGCGTTTCGGCTTCATCCAAAGACCGGCTGCCCGCCTTGGCATTGCCGACGATGGCGGTGATCCCTTTGGAGATGGCAGCAGGCGTGTTAGGCATGGCCCGCACAATGGGCGTGTCGCCGCCGAGGACGCTTTCGAAATAGCCGATGGTCGTGCCCGCCGCGACGCTGACGAACAGCGTCTCACCATTGCCCATCGCCTGAAGCGTCGGCAGCGCGTCCGCCATCATCTGCGGTTTGACCGCCACCAGCACCACCGCTGGCGCGGCAGGCAGGTCGGCGTTCAGGTTTACGCCGGTGCCTTGCAGCCAATCGGAGGGTTTCGGGTCCACGACCCAAACCGCGCTTGCCGGCAGCCCCTGCGCCAGCCAGCCTTCTAACATGGCCGATCCCATTTTGCCACAGCCCAGCAAAACCAGACCGTCGCGTGCCACTCTCCCGTCTTTCATCCTATCCCCCGAAGTTGTTCGGGGACTTTGTTACGCCCGGCCGTAAGCCTCTGCAATGGCGACGTCCATCGCGGCCTTGGGGGATTGATCGCCCCAGACGAGCAATTGCAGCGCGGGATAGTAGCGTTCCGCGCTCATGACGGCGGCACCGATCATCGTGTCGATCTGCTCTGGCCCCGCGACCTGTCCGCCAGCCAAAACCAGCCCGTAGCGGTAGACCATCAACTGCTGATCGGCCCAGAAGCTGAAGGCCCCCGCCCAGCATTGATCGTTGACGAGGTTTAACAATTCGTAAAGCTTCGGCAGTTTTTCAGCCGGAGGCTCCATCTCGAAGGTGCAGATCAGGCGCAGCGTTTCGTCATAAGCTGACCATGCCAGCGTGATGGAATAGGTCCGCCACTGCCCCTCGACCGCCATGGCGATCTGGTCATCTGCCACGCGGTCGAATTCCCAATCGTGATGGGCCGCGAGATTTTCAACGATATCAATGGGGTGGATTTCTTCTTCAAGGTAATGCTCGGACAGGGCCATTTCGCCACCTCTCAATCTGTTCCACGGGGCGGGACTTGGCCCACCATGCATGGAAGCCTGCACAAATAGGCGTGTAGGTTCACATCACCTATACAAGATATGGTGCTTGCAGCGGAACAGTCTGGCAAGTTTTTTCTTGGGGATAACCACAATTGATAGGGGATAACCGCAATAACTTGTGGGTAAATCGCGGGAAACGTCTATAAATTGGAGGGAGAGGGCGCGAGGGGCCGCAAGCGGCCCCTTTCCACGCGGGGGATCGCCACCCCAGACCGGGGCGGCTGATCGAATTCTATCGGGTTCAGTCCTTGGCTTCGAGCTTGTCGAGCCGCGCTTTCAGCGCTTCGTTCTCTTCGCGGGCCTTCTGCGCCATGGCGCGCACCGCGTCGAACTCCTCACGGGTGACGAAATCACGATCGGCGAGCCAACGGTCGAGCATGCCCTTGAAGGCGGTCTCGGCCTCGTCCTTGGCGCCTTGGGCGACGCCCATCGCGTTTGTCATCATCTGTGAAACATCGTCGAAAAACTTATTGCGGGTCTGCATGTCTGGCCTCCGGAGGTTTGTTAGCCTCTATATGGGGCGCGACGCCCTTGCTCGCAAGGTTGACTTCCCCGCGCGGCCTTGCTCAATCAGCAGCATGATAGCCATGCTCCCCTTCCCCGATATCGCGCCGGAAATCTTTTCGGTGACCCTGTTTGGTTCCACCTTCGCGCTGCGCTGGTATGCGCTGGCCTATATCGTGGGCATCCTGCTGGGCTGGCGCATTGCCACTGCGGCGGTCAAACGCCCCCATCTGTGGAAGAACGACACGCCAGTCATGAAGCCCGGTCAGGTCGAGGACCTGCTCTTTTGGGTCATTCTGGGCGTGATCCTTGGCGGACGCATGGGCTATGTGCTGTTTTACCAACCGGCCTATTACCTGTCGAACCCCGCGGCGATCTTGCAGCTTTGGGAGGGCGGCATGTCCTTCCATGGCGGGGCGCTTGGGGTCATTCTGGCGGGGCTTTTCTACACATGGCGGCACCGGATCCCGGTGATTTCGACCGGGGATATGGTCTGTCTGGGGCTGGCGCCGGGGCTGTTTCTGGGGCGGCTGGCGAATTTCATCAATGCCGAGCTTTGGGGCCGCCCGACCGATCTGCCTTGGGGCGTGGCCTTCCCCGGTGAGGCGGCGCAGTTCTGCCCCGATGTGGCGGGCATCTGCGCGCGCCACCCCTCGCAGCTTTATGAGGCGCTGCTGGAGGGGCTGCTCTTGGGCGGCGTGTTGATCTGGATGGCGTGGAAACGCGGCGCGCTTAAAATGCCGGGGCTGATCGGCGGCACTTTCCTTGCAGGCTATGGCGCGGCGCGGTTCGCGGTGGAATTCCTGCGCCAACCCGACGCGCAATTCGTCACCCCCGGCAACCCGCTGGGGCTGGCGTGGCATATCGGCGGCTGGGGGCTGACCATGGGGCAAATCCTATCGCTGCCGATGATTGCCGTGGGCGTCTTCCTCATCATCCGAGCGCGGCGGCAGGCATGAGCCTGAAGGACCATCTGCTCACACGGATCGCGCTGGAAGGGCCGATGCGGCTGGACGCTTATATGCAGTCCTGCCTGCTGCATCCCGACTGGGGGTACTACACCACCCGCGCGCCTTTCGGCCCGGAGGGGGATTTCATCACCGCCCCCGAGATCAGCCAGATGTTTGGCGAGTTGATCGGCCTCTCGCTGGCGCAAAGCTGGCTGGATCAGGGCGCGCCCTCCCCCTTCACACTGGCCGAGCTTGGGCCGGGCCGGGGGACATTGATGGCCGATATTCTGCGCGCCACGGCGCGGGTGCCGGGGTTTCAGGCGGCGGCACAGGTCACGCTGGTCGAAGCCTCTCTTTCTTTACGCGAGGTGCAGCGCGAGACGTTGCGAGGGGCCGAGGTCACTTGGGCCGAAAGTGCCGCTGACCTGCCAGATGCGCCGCTGTTCCTCGTCGCCAATGAGTTTTTCGATGCCCTGCCAATCCGGCAGTTCATCCGCCAAGGCGCAGGCTGGGCCGAGCGCCGGGTGGGCGCGGCAGAGGGGGCGCTGACCTTTGGCCTCGGCCCCGTGACCCCACAGCCCGCCCTTGCCCATCGGCTGGAAGATACGAAGGACGGCGACCTTGTTGAGCTTTGCGCCCCGGCGGCGGAGATCATGCAAGAGATCGGCAAACGCATCGCCGCCCATGGCGGGGCGGGGCTGATTATCGACTATGGCGATTGGCGCGCCTTGGGCGACACGCTGCAAGCGCTGGAGAACCACAGCCCCGCCGATCCCCTCGCCAATCCCGGGCAGGCCGACCTGACCGCCCATGTCGATTTTGAGGCGCTGGCCCGCGCCTGCCCCTGCCCCCATAGCCGCGTGGTCACCCAAGGCGTTTTTCTGGAGCGGTTGGGCATCACCCCCCGCGCGCAGAAACTGGCCGAGGCGCTGACCGGCGACGCGCTCAGCAACCATATTGCCGCACATCGACGGTTGACGCACCCGGCGGAAATGGGAAACCTGTTCAAAGTGATGGGGCTCTACCAAAAAGGTCAGACGCCGCCCCCGGGGACAGAAGTATGACGCTCGAAATTCTGACATCCGATGCGCTTGCGCCTTTGCGGCACGGGTTTTTCACCCGCCGTGGCGGCGCGTCATCGGGGGTGTTTTCCGGGCTGAACTGCGGCAGCGGCAGCTCGGACCAGTCCGAGATCGTGCGCATCAACCGCGCCCGCGCCGCCGAGGCGATGGGCCTGCCTGCCGACCATCTTGTCGGCGTACATCAGGTGCATTCCGCCACTGTCGTCACAGTGACGGAGCCGCAGGACGACAAGCCCCGCGCCGATGCCTTGGTCACCAAAACCCCCGGCATCGCCCTGTCGATCCTGACCGCTGACTGTCAGCCTGTGCTCTTCGCCGATGCACAAGCCGGTGTGGTGGGCGCGGCCCATGCAGGCTGGCGCGGCGCGCTTGACGGGATACTCGAGGCGACGGTCGACGCGATGGTCGATCTCGGCGCCACCCGCGAAAAGATCACCGCGGTGATCGGCCCCTCCATCAGCCAGCGCGCCTATGAGGTCGGGCCGGAGTTTCTGGACAACTTCATGAATGCCGACCCCGAGTTTGCCCGCTACTTTGCCCAAGGCGAAGGCGACCGCCTGCATTTCGACCTGCCCGGCTTTGGTCTCAACCGGCTGCGCGCGGCAGGCGTGGGCCATGCGGAATGGACGCGGCATTGCACCTACGCCGATGCCTCGCGATTCTATTCCTACCGGCGCACGACCCACGCCAAGGAAGCGGACTATGGCCGCTTGCTCTCGGCGATCACCCTCTGAACGGGGCGAGATTGCGGCAAGGCCTGCCCGTTTCGCGCCGCATTGCTGTCGCGAAATTTGGCATAATCAGCCCCTTGCGGCGCCATTGTTTCCAGCGCCCCCTGCAAACCACCGAAACTTAACACTTTTCGAAGTATGGCAAAGGCGCCCAAAACTGCCCTTTGAAGCCGCCAAATTCCCACAAGTTTCTCGCCCTCGGTCAAAAACCGGCCCGATTGCACTGCGATAGTGGATGCAACGATGCCCGCGTGACCCGAAGAGGAACAGAGCCATGAAAAAGAACCCGCGCTTCATCAAATCCGTTGTCGAGACAGCGGCCAAGACCGACACCGTCATGCCATGGGCCCGCGGTGCGCGCCGCGCCGCTTTCATCGCCAAACGCTCCGGCAACGCCCCGGTGCGCAAGACCGCCTGAAAAGTTTCCCCCGGTACCGGTGCCACGCGCCCGGTATAGCAGACCGCCCCTCGTGACGTTGATTCGTTGCGAGGGGCGTTTTCATGCGAATATGGCGATCACGCACCCGGCCCGGAAACAGCCCCCGCATTCCGCCTAGATTGGCGCGCAAAGCGCAGCACTCAGGCCGGATATTTTGACAAATCCCGCAGAACATGGCGCAGTATCCGTCAGCCCGCGCCGGTGCATGCCGCCCACGGCACCGCTGAGCCGGGCCGACAAGGGGTTTTGCATGACTGACACCGCCACCAAAGCCGAAGGCCCGCCGCCCGCGCCGATGCGCAGCTATGAAGTCGCCGCGCTCCGCGCCGATGGGTCGCTCTATATCGGCCAAGACACCGCCCCCGCCGCGCCGCTTTTCGAAGCCGCTTTCGCGGCCTTCGCTCACGGGACGCCGATCCAAACGGTGCAGGGCGACATTGCCATCGAAGATCTCCAGCCCGGCGACATGATCCACACGAGTGCCGGAGGTCCGGCGCAGTTGATCTGGATCGGGTCGAGCCGTTTCATCCCAGCGGACAGTGGGCGGCTGCCCCTCATCCGCATCATGCCCGACAGTTTCGGCGAGGGGCGCCCCATTTCGTTCCTCACTCTCGGCCCCGCCGCGCGGGTGCTCCAGACGCCGCCCCACCTGCGGGCCGCGGCGGAGGGCAGCCGCCTGCTCACCCCGCTGCGCGAATTCGTGGATGGGGTTAATGTGATCGAGGTCACCCCGCCAACCCCGGTGCGCCTGTTTCACATCTGCCTGTCGCGCCATGCGGTGATCAAGGCAGGCGGGCTAGAGATGGAGACCTTTCATCCCGGCGTTCAAGCGCTGCGCGAGGTGGCACCCGACCTGCGGGATCGCTTTCTATCCATGTTTCCGCAGATCGCGCATGGGCGGGATTTCGGCCCCCTCGCCCATCCCCGCGCGCCTGAAGCGGCAGAAGACCGCGCCGACAGCTGAACTCAAGGCGCGGTCGACAGCCGCGCTTCCAACACGTCGAAGGGCACGCCGGGCTCATCCTTGGCCCCGCGGATCACGAGGCTGGTCTTCACGCTTTCCACATTGGGCGTGGTCAGCAATTGCCCGGTCAGGAAGCTTTGAAAGCTCGACAAATCCGGTGCCACGCATTTCAGGATGAAATCGACTTCCCCGTTGAGCATATGGCACTCGCGCACCAGCGGCCAACCACGGCATTTCTCTTCAAACGCGCTCAGATCAGCCTCGGCCTGACTGGCCAGCCCGACCATTGCGAAGACCTGCACCTCAAAACCCAGTTCACGCGCATCGACATCCGCATGATAGCCTTTGATATAGCCCTGCTCTTCCAAGGTGCGCACGCGGCGCAAACAGGGCGGTGCAGAGATCCCGACGCGTTTGGCCAGTTCGACATTCGTCATCCGGCCATCAGATTGCAACTCGGCCAAGATCATCCGGTCTATCGGATCAAGTCGTGTACCCGCCATAACATCCTCAGTGAATTTTCGATTCTTATAGCAGCCTGCGTGGTGCGCGCAATAAAGTTTCACACAAGCGCAATATTCTTTATCACGGCCCTTGAGGCCAGCCGCCCGTCTGTTCACGCAAGCGTAATGACGGGGCGGTGACGGCAGGGGTTTAACGGCTTCGCGGCTATCGCTATATGAGGCGGGCAATATCAATGACAGCCCGGGGGCGCCAGATGGCCGAGACACGTAAAACCAAGGTACTGATCATCGGCTCCGGCCCTGCGGGCTATACCGCCGGGGTCTACGCAAGCCGCGCCATGCTGGAGCCGATCCTCGTGCAGGGGATCGAGCCGGGCGGCCAGCTGACCACCACCACCGAGGTTGAGAACTGGCCCGGCGACAGCGAGGTTCAGGGCCCCGACCTGATGATCCGTATGCAGGACCATGCCAAGGCCATGGGGACTGAAATCATCGGCGACATCATTACCGATCTTGATCTGTCCAGCCGTCCGTTCCATGCCAAGGGCGACAGCGGCACGACTTACGTCGCAGATTCCGTGATCCTCGCCACCGGCGCCCGCGCGAAATGGCTGGGGCTGGAGAGCGAAGAGAAGTTCAAGGGCTTCGGCGTCTCGGCCTGCGCTACCTGCGATGGGTTCTTCTACCGCGGTCAGGAGATCGTGGTCATTGGCGGCGGCAACACCGCCGTGGAAGAGGCGCTGTTCCTCACCAACTTCGCCTCCAAGGTCACGCTGATCCACCGCCGCGATGAGCTGCGCGCCGAGAAGATCCTGATCGACCGGCTGATGAAAAACCCCAAGATCGAGCCGCTGTGGTTCCATGAGTTGCATGAGGTCTACGGCACCGACAACCCGCTCGGCGTCGAAGGCGTGAAGGTCAAACACACCGAAACCGGCGAGATCACCGACATTCCCGCCAAGGGCGTCTTTGTCGCCATCGGCCATGCGCCTGCCAACGAGTTGGTCAAAGATACGCTGGAAACCCACATGGGCGGCTATGTCGTGACCAAGCCCGACAGCACCGAGACCTCGATCCCCGGTGTCTTTGCCGCCGGTGACCTGACCGACCACAAGTACCGCCAAGCGGTCACCAGCGCCGGCATGGGTTGCATGGCCGCACTTGAGGCCGAGCGCTTCCTTGCCGAAGTGGGCGATGACGAGGGCAAAGATACCTCCCTCCCGCTGGGCTACGGGGCCGAGGTGAAGGAAGACGTTTAAGTCAGACGAAGGCGCGGCGGAGATAATTCTGGTTTCCGCCGCCCCTCAGCACCCGAATTGCAGGCTACCCTCGGATCATGGGATTTCGGCCTTTAACGGGGTGACACCCCTTAGTTCTATAGACTTTTCACATCTTTTGCAGCTATGGCAGCCGGGACCGAAGCCGCCTGTTCCCTGAAGAAAAGTGATAGTCATGATGCCCAGCAACCTCACGCCGATCCCCGAACTCTACGTCTCTTACGAGTCGTCGCAAAAGCTGAAGGTGGAGGCGGGCAATCTGGTGAGCCTCGACCTCACCCCGCGCCAGATCTGCGATCTGGAACTCTTGATGAACGGCGGCTTCAACCCGCTGAAAGGGTTCTTGGGCGAAGAGGACTACGACAGCGTGGTCGAGAACATGCGGCTGGCCGATGGCACGCTTTGGCCGATGCCGATCAACCTCGACGTAAGCGAGGAATTCGCCGAGAAGCTCGAACTGGGCCAGGACATCGCCCTGCGCGACCAAGAAGGCGTGATCCTCGCCACCATGACGGTGACCGACCGCTGGACCCCGAACAAGGCACGCGAAGCCGAGAAGGTCTTCGGCGCCGATGACGACGCCCATCCGGCGGTGAACTACCTGCACAATCAGGCCGGCAAGATCTACCTTGGCGGGCCGGTGACCGGCATCCAGCAGCCGGTGCACTACGATTTCCGCGGCCGCCGCGACACGCCGAACGAGCTGCGCGCCTATTTCCGCAAGCTGGGCTGGCGCCGTGTCGTCGCCTTCCAGACCCGCAACCCGCTGCACCGCGCGCATCAGGAGCTGACCTTCCGCGCCGCCCGCGAGGCGCAGGCCAACCTGCTGATCCACCCCGTTGTCGGCATGACCAAACCCGGCGACGTGGATCACTTCACCCGCGTGCGCTGCTATGAGGCGGTGCTCGACAAGTACCCTGCCGCTACCACCTCCATGTCGCTCTTGAACCTCGCCATGCGCATGGCTGGCCCGCGCGAGGCCGTCTGGCACGGGCTCATTCGCAAGAACCACGGCTGCACCCATTTCATCGTTGGCCGCGACCACGCTGGCCCCGGCAAGAACTCCGCCGGGGAGGATTTCTATGGCCCCTATGACGCGCAGGAATTGTTCCGCGCGCATCAGGAGGAGATGGGCATCGAGATGGTCGATTTCAAACATATGGTCTGGGTGCAGGAACGCGCGCAATATGAGGCCATGGATGAGATCGAGGACAAAGACAGCGTCACCATCCTGAACATCTCGGGCACCGAGCTGCGCCGCCGCCTGCGCGAAGGGCTGGAGATCCCTGAGTGGTTCTCCTTCCCCGAGGTCGTCAAGGAGTTGCGCCGCACCTCCCCGCCGCGCTCGAAGCAGGGGTTCACCGTCTTTTTCACCGGCTTCTCCGGTTCGGGCAAATCCACCATCGCCAACGCACTGATGGTCAAGCTGATGGAGATGGGCGGCCGCCCGGTGACGCTGCTCGATGGTGACATCGTGCGGAAAAACCTCAGTTCTGAGTTGGGCTTCTCGAAAGAGCACCGCGACCTGAACATCCGCCGCATCGGCTATGTCGCCTCTGAGATCACCAAGAACGGCGGCATCGCCATCTGCGCACCGATTGCGCCCTATGCCGCCACCCGCCGTGCGGTGCGCGAGGATGTGGAAAACTTCGGTGCCTTCGTCGAGGTGCATGTCGCAACCTCCATCGAGGAATGCGAACGCCGTGACCGCAAAGGGCTCTACAAGCTGGCGCGGGAGGGCAAGATCAAGGAGTTCACCGGTATTTCCGACCCCTACGATGTGCCGCAGAACGCCGAACTGGTGCTGGAGACCGAGAATGTCGAGGTCGACAACTGCGCGCATCAGGTGTTGCTGAAGCTCGAAAACATGGGGCTGATCGCGGGGTAAGCCGATCAGTCTCTGCCAAGAACAACGCAGCCCCTCGGGGCTGCGTTTTGCGTTTGGGGTCAGGCCACCTCGGGCATGAAGACTTGGCCCGACATCACCACACGCCCCTGCCCCGCCACGCGGACACCGGTGATCGCATTGCGCGGGCCGAGTACTTCGACCTCCGCCCGTCCGGGGCGGCCCATGAGGTGACCTTGTTCGGCCACGAAATTCGGGCTCTCGAACAATCCACGCGCCCAGAGATAGGCCGCCATGGCACCCGTCGCCGAACCGGTGAAAGGGTCTTCGGCGGGGCTGGGCGGGGCCAGCAGCAGCCGCGCATAGGTATTGCCCGCAGCGGCCGCGCCTTCGAGGGTGACCCAGAAGGGCTCCATCATATCGCTGCCCTGCCCCAGATGGGCGTTATAGGCCGCGAGCGCCTCGGGGTTAAGCTTCAGCCTTTCCAAAGCAGCGCGACTGCGCAAAACGGTGATACAGAACGGCAGCCCGGTAGAAACTACCTGCGGCGGGGCGATGATATCCTCGGGGGCCACCCCGCCCACCTTGGCGACGAGATCGGCAGGCACTTCTTCCCCGAAGACCGGCGCGATCTGGGTCATGGCGATTTGGGAGCCGCGCACCTCGACCTCGACGATCCCTGCGCCAGTCTCCAACCGCAGCGGCCCTTCGCCGATCAACCCGCGATGGCGCAGCGCTGCGACGGTGGCGATGGTGGGATGGCCCGCGAAGGGTATCTCACGACTGGCGAGGTAGTATTTCACCCTGAAATCCGCGACCTCCGACGGGCCGGTAAAGGTGCATTCCACGAGGGATGTTTCGCGCACATAGGCCATGCATAGCTCATCCGGCAGCCCTGCCCCGCCATGCACCACGGCGCAGCCATTGCCGCCGAAGACTTGGTCGGTAAAGGCGTCTACCCAGTCGAAATCGAAATCCATAAGACCGCTCCCAATAAAAAAAGGCCGCAGCGGACTGCGGCCTTGCATCGGGCTTAGCGTATCGTCGTGCCGGGCGGCGTCAATGCACCATCACTGGCCGGTAGTCATGCTCTCGCGCCAATGAGAAGGCGAGTTTCTGATCGCCGACCAGCGCCAGCTGCTGCCCTTCGGCATCATGAACGGCATAGAGAAGCTCAAGCCCCTCGGCTTGATCGCGCACCTCGCGCGGCAGATCGGCGACAGCGATTGTTTTGACATAGACCATACGGTCGTTTCCGTGGGTGATTGCGTCTTGCATGATGTTACCCCTTCTTGATCTTGATGGTTTGAACCACCGTTTCAGGCTTGGCGCGGGTCAGGTCGACATGCAGCAGACCATTCTCCATAACCGCTTCGCCCACATCGACCCCATCGGCCAGTACGAACGAGCGTTGGAATTGACGCGCGGCGATTCCACGGTGCAGAAACACCCGGTCTTCGCCATCGTCGGACTGACGCCCACGGATCACGAGCTGTCTATCCTCAACGGTTATCGACAGATCCTGTTCCGAAAAACCCGCCACCGCCAGCGTGATGCGATAGCTGTAGTCCGAGGTTTGTTCGATGTTGAACGGCGGATAACCTTCGTTTCCGGCCTTGGCGCTGCGTTCGAGCACCCGTTCCAATTGTTCAAACCCGAGCATATGCGGGTAAGAGGCAAGCGTTAATTTCGTCATGCGACACGTCCTTATCAGGTCAAGCGACAGTGTTTCACAGGCCCCGCAACCGGCAGCCCGTTGCATTGAATATGGGGGGGCTTGGGCAAGGGCGCAAGGGCTATGCCAAATGATCTCAACCGCTTATATTCAAGGTTCAGATGCCCAACGGAATCACCTGCCCATGAATGCCCCTACCGATCTGTCGATGAAAACGGACGAAGTGCTGCGTGTCGAGCTTGAGGTCTTTCGACGGGAACATCGCGATTTGGATGACGCCATCCATGCGCTGGTCGAACGCGGCACCGGGGATCAACTGACCCTGCAACGGCTCAAGAAACGCAAACTGCGCCTCAAGGATTTGATCGCCCAGATCGAAGACCGGCTGACGCCCGATATCATCGCCTGACCCATTATCCCCATGACCCGCGGCAATCGGCGTTGCCAGATGGGCCGTGATGGGTATAGTGCGCGCTCTGATCCACCAAGAGAAGGCCCGCAGCAATGACCACGCCCCCGGTTGGCATCATCATGGGGTCCCAGTCCGACTGGGCCACCATGCGCGAAGCAGCAACCCTGCTGGACGAGCTTAACATCCCCTTCGAGGCGCGCATCGTTTCGGCCCATCGCACCCCGGACCGGCTCTGGGACTATGGCAAGACGGCGGTGGACCGAGGTTTGCAAGTCATCATCGCGGGCGCAGGCGGGGCGGCGCATTTGCCGGGCATGACGGCCTCCAAAACCCGGGTGCCGGTGATCGGCGTGCCGGTGCAGACCAAGGCGCTGTCGGGTGTGGATTCGCTCTATTCCATTCTGCAAATGCCGCGCGGTTTCCCGGTCGCGACCATGGCCATCGGTGCCGCAGGCGCGGCCAATGCCGCCCTGATGGCTGCGGGCATCCTTGCGCTGCAAGACCCGGAATTGGCCAAGCGGCTGGACGATTGGCGCGATGCGCTCAGCGCTTCGATCCCCGAGGTGCCGCATGACTGACCCCCTGCAAACCGGCGCCACCATCGGCATTCTGGGCGGCGGCCAATTGGGCCGCATGCTTTCTGTCGCCGCTGCACGGCTTGGCTTTCGCACCCATATCTTCGAGCCGGGCGCCAACCCGCCCGCCGCCGATGTGGCCCATGCGGTGACCACCGCCCCCTATGACGACCACAAAGCGCTGGAGGCTTTCGCCCGCGCCTGTGACATCGTCACCTTCGAGTTTGAGAACATCCCCACCGAAGCGCTCGACGTGGTCGAGGCGATCACCCCGCTGCGCCCGGGCCGCGAGGCGCTGCGCATTTCCCAAGACCGGCTGACCGAGAAAACCTTCCTCGGCGATCTTGGCCTGCGCGTGGCCCCTTTCGCCGATGTGACCGACGCCGCCAGCCTCAAGACCGCCGTGGCCCAAATCGGCACGCCCGCGATCCTCAAGACCCGCCGTTTCGGCTATGACGGCAAGGGGCAAGCGCGGCTGAAAGACGATGCCGACCTCGACGCCGCCTGGGCCGAGATGAACGGCGCGCCTTCCGTGCTCGAAGGTTTCGTGAACTTCAGCGCCGAGATCTCAGTCATCGCCGCGCGCAGCGCCACGGGAGAGGTCGCCTGTTTCGACCCTGGTGAGAATGTCCACCGTGACGGCATCCTGCATACCACCACCGTGCCCGCCAAGATTAGCAACGCACAGCGCACCGACGCGGTGCTGCTTGCCGGTCGCGTGCTGAATGCGCTGGATTACGTCGGCGTCATGGGGGTCGAGCTTTTCGTCACGCCGCAGGGGCTGATCGTGAATGAGATCGCCCCGCGGGTGCATAACTCTGGCCATTGGACCCAGAACGGCTGCACCATCGACCAGTTCGAGCAGCATATCCGCGCCGTGGCCGGATGGCCCTTGGGCGATGGGCAGCGCTATGCGGATGTGGTGATGACCAACCTCATCGGCGATGACATGGACCGCGTGCCCGAACTGGCCCGCGCCCGCGACACCGCGTTGCATCTTTACGGCAAGGCCGAGGTCAAACCGGGCCGCAAGATGGGTCATGTAAACCAGATCACCCGCGGCTGAGGTCAGCCGAAGAACCGATCCGCCACCGCGCCGGACATAAAGCTCACCCGCCCCGCCGCGAAAGTGGCGGCGACGCGGCCCGTGGCCTTGTCCAAGACGACGATATCGGCGCGTTTGCCCGGCGCCAGCGTGCCGCGATCCGAAAGCCCCAAGACCTGCGCCGGCCCGGCTGAGACCAGCGCCCAAGCGCCCGCAAGGTCCAGCAATCCGCTCTGCGCCAGCATCAAGGCGGCGCGGCGCGGCGAGGGGTAATGGTAATCCGACGCCAGCGCGTGACAGAGCCCCATGGTGATCAGGTCCAGCGCCGAAAGGTTGCCGTTATGCGACCCGCCGCGCACCACATTGGGCGCGCCCATGATGACCGCATCCCCCGCTCCATGCGCGGCCTCGGCGGCCTCCTGCGTTTCGGGGAATTCCGCCAGCGTCACGCCCCGCGCCCGCCAAAGGGCGCGGCCCTCGGCGGTCTGGTCATCATGGCTGCCCATCTTAACGCCACGCTGCGCCAGTTCCGCGCAAAGCCCGTCCAGCGCCGCGGGCACCTCATCGCGCCGTGCGTGCATCTCCTGCATCTGTGCCAAATGGCTCTCCGGGCTGCGCCCGGCCTTCAGCGCCTGCCCGACCAGCCGTTTCGGGGTCTTGCCCGCCGCCAAACGATCATGCGGCAGGTGATCGTTGAACACCACATAGCCCACGCCCCAATCCGCCATGCGCTGCGGCAGGCTGTCGTAGAGGTCGAGCATATGAGTCTCGAACCGAAGCTGCGGGCGGATGTCGGTGACCAATTCCGGCGCGGTGTCGCGGATGCCACTAAAGACCTGATCTGCGAACGCCAGCCCCCGCAGACCGCCTTCCCAGCTGACGAATTGCGCCAAAACCGCGGTGGTCATGCCATTGGCCGCGAGCTCTGCCTCCGCTGCGACCAGCCCTTCGGACAATTGTTTCATCGCCCCGCGACGCGGTGCCAGATGCCGCTCGAACGCGTCGCCATGCAGATCGACGATCCCTGGCAAGACTTGAAAGCCGGTCAGATCGACAGGCCGCCCGGCCGGGGCATCGGCAATCACCCCATCGGAAAAAGACAACGGCGCACGGCTCAGCCCCTCGGGGTGAAGCACATCCGCATTGACGAGATCAAGGTTTGGCATCGTCCCCTCCCACCCCCGGCAGGCAGCCCGCTTCCGGGCAGCCGATCGCATTCAGGACGCCATCGATAAAGGTCATCGACCGGTCAAAACTGCCGGTTTTCAGAAAGGCCATGGTCTGGGCGATGACGCGCGGGTTGTTCATCATGAAGGTATGGGTCACCGGCAGGACGATATGGTCTTTCATCCCCGCCACACGGGTCGAGGCGACCGAGACCTTTCCGTCATCCGGCCCCGGCAAAAGGCTCGAAAAATAGGGGTTTAGCGACTGTGAGCCGGCAATCACGCCCAACTCGAAAGGGACCGGCGGCAATTGGTTCGGCAAGGCCGCATCATCGGTGCCGATCTCGGCCCCCGCGGGGCCGTTCAACCATTCGAACGCAGGGTTCTCGACCAGTTCGTCCACCACTTCGCTGCCGTGATTGGGCGGCCCTAACATCACCACGCGCCCGACCCGGTCGGCCCCGGCCTCGGCCACCCATTTGCGCACCAAGATACCGCCCATGGAATGGGTCACGAAATCGATCCGCGCGGTGCCGCAGGTCTCAATCGCGCGCGGCAGGGTCTGTTTCGCCAATTCCGCGATATTGGCCTCAGTCGAAGGGTAGCCCGGGCGCACCACGCGGTAGCCTTCGGCGGCCAAGGCGGCTTCCATCACGGCAAAAGACATTTCGGTCCTAGCCAGCCCATGCAGCAAAACAACACAGCGCCCCGCCGCGTTTTCGGCCGCGGCAGGCAGGGGGATCGCCAAGCAGATCGCGGCAATCAGCAGGGTGAAAAATCTCATCATGCCCTCCAGATAGACTGATTGCCCCGACTGTGAAATGGTCTTGGCGCGTTACCTGACGAAAGTATGCCGATGCCCCGACCCCGCCCTCGATTGGCCGCCCGCGCCGTGCTGCTGCACGAAGGGCGGCTGCTGCTGGTCAACGCCTATGCCGATGATCGGCTGGGCCTAATGTGCGCCCCCGGCGGTGGGGTGGAGGCCGGCGCCTCCCTCCCCGACAACCTGCGCCGCGAGGTGTTTGAGGAAACGGGCCTCACGATCTCGGTCGGTGCGCCCTGTCTGGTCAATGAGTTCCACGACCCCGGCGGCGATTTTCATCAGGTGGATATCTATTTCAGATGCCACATCCTCGGATCCGCCCAAATCGCCCCCGATTGGCAAGACCGGGAGGCCATCGTCACGCGGCATCGATGGGTCACCCAAGCGGAACTGGCACAAGTCCCCCACAAGCCCGATAGCCTCGGCACAGTCGCTTTTGGCCCCGAGGAGGCGGCGATCACCTACGATCCTTTGGAGCCGATTTTGCGCTGAGCGCCCAAGCGATCCCGCCCAGCACCAAGGCCGTCGCGAGGATAAGCGTCAAGCTGAGCGGCTCACCCAAGAGCAGCGCCCCGGCGAGGATCGCGATGATCGGCACGCTCAGCTGTGCCACCGCCGCCGTGCCCCCGTCGATCCGCGTCAGCACCGCATACCACAGGGCATAGCCAAGGCCCGAGGTCACCCCGCCGCAAAGCGCGCCCAACAAAAGCCCCGCCAGGCTGAAATGCGATCCCATAAAAGCAGGCAGGATGAGCATGAACGGCAAACACAGCAAAAAGTTTGCCGAAGTCGCCGCCAGCGGATCGCCCGATGTGCGACCGATGATCGTATAGGCGGCCCAGCCGATCCCCGCCAGAACCATCAGTCCGGCGCCGATTGGCTCCGTGGAACCCTGCCCATCCGGCCAGAGGACCAAAACCAAGCCCGCAAAAGCCGCCCCAGCCCCTGTGATCTGCCGCGTGGTGGGCGCCGCGCCGGTCAAAGCGGCGTAGGTGAACATGGTAATCTGCACCACGCCAAAAAGGATGAGCGCCCCGAGCCCCGCGTCCAACGTCAGATACGCCAGACTGAACCCGATCATATAGACAGCGAGACTCACGGCCCCGCCGATCCTGTTGCGCCGCAAAAGCGGCAGCCGTCCACCCCGCAGCGCAACCAAGATGCCCAAAACCAATGCCCCCGCACCGACCCGCACAAGGGCAAAGCCCGCCGGATCGATATGCCCGCCGTCCACCGCCATTCGGGTCAAAATTGAGTTCGCCGCAAAAGCGCACATGGTGAGGGCGGAAAGAAGGAAAAGCTGCATGACCTCTCGCTTAGCCTCACTCTCGAGCCGCGCCAAGCGCGGAATGCCTTTTGCATAAGGTTCTAACTGGGACGTGATGATCTTCTCCTTCATATTGAATGATGTGATGAGATAAGGCGGTACGCGCGCTGCAATTCGATAGTGGCGGCAGAGGGGTTCCATGGCTCCCCGGGGTTTTACCTATGCTATGTCATAGCCACGCCCTCCAAACGCACGGATACAGTCGTACCACGCTCATTACAGGTGGATACCAAACAGGCATGGCCCCCATAGGCCGCCGCGATTTTGCGAACCAAGGCCAGCCCCAAGCCCGACCCTTCAACCTCATCGCGCGATCGCAATGTTGTCATCGGCTGGAAGACACGCTCATGATAACGCGGCGGTATTCCCGGCCCATCATCGGAAACGGTAACTATCATGGCCGCCCCTTCGGTTTTTACAACCACCTCGACCCGCCCGGAACACCGATCATGATGCTTGATCGCGTTTCCAATCAATGCGGCGAAGAGACCGTGCAAGTCCTGTTCGTCAATGCGGACAAAATCGCACCCAAAGTAGTGGTTAATCTCAAAACCCCTTGGCAGCCCGACTTCCTCTACCGCGGCATCAAAGGCCTGCCGAAGCTCAACCTCAGACACATTGCGGCCCCTTCCGGCGCGCGAGTATTGAAGCAGGTCAACCAGCATCCGATCCAACCGCCGCGTATGCCGCTTCATCAAGGCGATGGAACTATGGACCGCAGGGCTTACCTCCAGCCCCGCGTCCTCAATATCCTCGGCGATCCATTCAGGCAGTTCCAACAACGCGCGAATGGAGCCGCGCAGATCGTGGCTCACCAAATGGATAAATTCCTCTGCATCCGCCCCGGGAGGCTGCGGCGGTTCGCGCGAGGGTAGCTCATGGCCTGCAGGTAGCTTTAACAGCCGCTGCGTCATATCGCGACCTCCCAGCGATCAGCGTAAGAGCGAACTACCCCGGGCGCGCGAACTAAAACTAGCGGCTCCATTAAGCGATCTCCCTCAGGAGTCGATGCGCCTCGGCCGGATATTTCGCACGCAGACGCGCCCACCTTTGTATTTGCCTTTCGCGACCAACCCGGCTGGTGATCAGCTGCCATTGCTGTGCCACGCGGGTCAGAGCCATTTTCGGCGAAACCTCGCCCTGAAGCGCCTTATCCAATCCCCTCCCCAATGTTTGGAAATACTCAGACTGTCCTTTCAGATAAAAATCCGGAATCGCCCGCTTAAGCGCCGCGCGATGCACCTCAAGAAAGGATTTTGAATAGGCCGCCTCCACTCCCGGGTCACTGTAGTGCTCATGACGAAAAGGGTCGAAAAACCCATCCGGCTGTCGAACGGCGAGTGTCGACATTGCCGGCGTGACCGCGAAGAGGGCGAATAGGTAGGCGAGTTCTTTCCGGGTCGATGCCGCGCTGATGACAAAGCTCCATCCCCAATTGAAATAGGGGATTTCGAGCAGTTCCTCCCCCACCTGCCCTCCGGGGGTTGGCCCATAAACCATCCGTCCGCGCATCGATGATCGACGAGAGTTAAGGTATTTCTGCGTTCCGCCCCAGCCGATGTTACAATAGACATCGCCCTTCGCGTATCGCGCCCAATTTCCAAACAGCCCCAGGCTCGAAGTTTCGGGGGCAAGGCAGTCCGTGATCGCAATCAACTCTTCTAGCGCCGCGACACCCGGGTCATCTGCAATTTGCGGCGTCATATCGGGGGACAGAGGCCAATAGCCCTTGGCGTGAAACCGCACCCACCATTCCCATGCGAGGTACCCCGGCGTGCGGAACAACAGCCCACCATATCGACCGGCCTCTGGTGCATGAAAAAACCGGATTTGCCGGTCCAATTCCTCCCAAGTTTCTGGCTGAACAAGTGGATAGCCGAAACGATCGGCGTAACGCGCTTGTTCCTCTGGATCGCGAAGCATATCGCGATGGTAGAACATCAAATAGGCGTCGCCATCTGTTTGAAAACCATAGGTTTTACCGTCGAACCTATCTCCTTCTTGGTACAGCATAGGATCGCGAAACCCCGGCGGTTCATAGCGTGCGGCGAAGCCATCCAAGGCATGGACCGCACCCGCGGCCACGAGGTCTGCAACACCAAAAGTCGCGGGCAAAGCCACGTCATATCGCGCCTCCCCGAGCACACTATTGAGCATCAGTTCCGCGTTGATCTGATCGACATGTACTTCTTGCAAGTCGACCTCGACCCCGGTCCGTTCTGTAAAGACCTTTGTGACCGGCTCCAGATTGGCCCGCGACCCTTCTGGCAACAGAACCGAAAGCGTCTTGGCGCTACCTCCCAAATCGCGGACCTGCGCGGCCACCTTTATATCGATTGCCTCCCCAAATGCCGGTGCGGCGATCAGCATGCTGACTCCGGCTCCCAAACCGATAGAAAACTTTCGCCTTGTTAACCTGCGCCCGCATGACACGGTTCAATCCTCCGATCCGCTGCCGGGACATCGTCCCCTCTAGCTGCTGGTTTAAGGGCAAGGCGATTAACATTGCGTTAATCGGTCCCCGCTATTCAGATGACATGAAAACGATGCATCTCCCTTGGCGACTGCTGCAACTTTTCGGCAGCCGCATCAGCACCCGACTCCGGGGGGCATTTCTTCTCGTTGCCGCTATCATCGGTCTCGCGGGTTGGATTGCTACGGGGCAAATGCGCGCTGTCTTGGCCAGCCATGCTCACCTAAGCCAAGCAGCGCTGCCGATGTTGGCCGTGTCCCAACAGATCGAGCGGTCATTGAATGGCGTATTTCTTTTAATTGAACAGTTAAATCAGCAAGGTAACGCTGCCTCATCCTCCGCTCTCAGCCGGGAAATCGGGACAAAGATAAGCAAGATTTCCAAGCTCTTAGATGACGTGTCGAGGTCGGAGATCGCGCCCCCCTTGGCAGCCCGGTTGGAACAGCGTCTGGAGATGGCGCGGCGCGCGACGAATGCGACGGTTGTCAGCCTTCAGGAGATGCGGCATGCGGAGGCGAAGATCGCCTCGACTCTCGATTTTGTCGAGCAAATTCAAGAGCAAAGTCACATCATCATTGATGACCTGGCCTATCGGCTTTCAAGGCAGACCGAAGCCCTTAGGCCTCCGAGTTCCGGCCAGATCCAAAATCCTACGTCCCGCTTTCCAGACCTGCTGTTAAGTGCGGTCAATCTGAATGACATTCGGCTCAGTCTCGATACGCTCATCAACGTCGTCGTGTCGCAGGGGTTAGAGAACCAGCCCTTTCAATTCGAGCGTGCGAAACTGCTTGTCGAAGAACATCTTCAGGATGCCATCACTCGATTACCACGCATCCACGATACGGCCAGCAGGCAGTCACTAGCCCGCCAAATTGATGCCCTGCGTGACGAACTGCTTGGCCCCGAAACCGGTTTTTTCGCCCATACAACGGCCCGCCTGCAGTTTCACAACAACTTTGAGACGCTGCGCGCGGAACACTTGCCCATGATCGTGGAGATCTCCGATATTTCCTCCGATCTGACCCAGAATACCCTAGAGCGAGTGGATGCTGCGACGGCGGCTTTACGGGATACCATCAACCGGGTCATTTGGACGGTGGGCCTCACCATCGCCGCTGCTTTCCTCGTGATTGCCCTGACCAACGGCTTGGTTATCGAACGGCAGTTTAACCGGCGCATCAGACGCTTGACCCAGGCAGTGACCGCGATCGCTCGGGGGAACCTCAACCATCCGATTACCGTGAGAGGGCGGGACGAGCTTGGAGAGATGGCGCGCGCATTGACCGTCTTCCGCACCACGGCGGAGGAGCTGCGGCGCTCGAATATTGAACTGGAGAAATTCGCCTATATCGCTGCGCACGACCTGCGGTCGCCCCTCCGGGCGGTGCATGAATTGAGCCTTTGGGTGCTGGAGGATGAAGACAACGCGCTGAGCGCCGAAAGCCGAAGCTATTTGCTGATGTCTCAACAACGGATCGACCGGCTAAACCGTCTTTTGTCCGATCTTTTGGACTACGCTCGCGCAGGGCAGGACCAGCCTGCGCCGGAGCCTGTCCATCTTGGTCGCTTGGTGACGGAGTTCGCTCGCTACATCGATACCGAAGGCCGTTTCAAAATCACCTTTACCGGGGCGGAGCAGGTCGTCGACGCGCAGCTGACACCCTTGCAGCAGATTTTGAGCAATCTCATCTCGAATGCGATCAAACACCATGACCGGGATCATGGGACGATCCATATCAGTGCACAACGGCGACAGGACCACCTTGTCTGTAAGCGTTTCCTGCCGCCCACCTTCCGTCTGTCATGGTGATGGGTTCATTGGACCCTGTTGATTGTTGGACTGGATTTTCTCCATGGAGACTACATCGGAGGTTCTCCCGGTTGGCGGCCGGGGTC
>NZ_SZNL01000140.1:0-254 GCF_005068605.1 Sulfitobacter sp. 15WGC
CGCGTGAGCCTGCGCCGCCTGCCTCGGCATGGCCAAAGCCCGGATCGAAGAAGCCCGCGTAATGCACGCGGAACTCTCCGACCATCGCCAAATAGGGTGCCATTTCAGCGGCATAGGCAGGCGGGATGTCACCGCTTCGCGGCTGACGAGGATGTAAAAGGCGCCGGGGTCGAGGATGATCTGACCGTTGGTGCTATGCACCTCTTCCCAATAGGCGGCGGGATCGTAATGGCCAATTTTATCGAGGTCGATCA
>NZ_SZNL01000141.1:0-254 GCF_005068605.1 Sulfitobacter sp. 15WGC
TGGAGTTCATGCGCACGGGCGGCGGCGGGATGACGGAATCCGGGGCGCATATCAACGCCAAGTCGGCAATGAAGAATACAACCATCCTGCGCTGCGTGTCGCTCATTGCCTTCAGCATTGGGATGCTCCGCTTCATATGCAGCGCAAAGCGGACAAGTCGAAGGCCAGCGATCATCCGTTGTTTCGGGTGCTGCACCGCAAGCCGAACGCATGGCAGACTGCTTTTGAGTTCCGCAGCTTAATGCAGCAGCGTG
>NZ_SZNL01000142.1:0-254 GCF_005068605.1 Sulfitobacter sp. 15WGC
CCTTGCCCGTGTCGCGGAACATGTTGCGCGGGAATTGATCGGTCAGGATCAGAAAGGCCAGCGCGTCGGTGGGATTGGTCAGCCAATGGTTCAGCTTGCCAGCCTGCGCCTCATCCCAAAGCCCCTCAAACGCGCACGGATATCGGCATCCAGCGTTTCGGAACTGTTGTACCATCCGGCCGGACCTACGTCTTCGAGCCAGAAATTCAGTACATCTTGGGGTTCTGCATTTGTGGCAGCCATCCCGCACACTC
>NZ_SZNL01000143.1:0-254 GCF_005068605.1 Sulfitobacter sp. 15WGC
ACGCTTCTTGGCCGATGTTTACGGTGCCATGACCGGGCAAGGGGTGCAGGCACGCGACGCGCTGATGCCCGTCTTCTTTGGCCTGATCCTGCTGCTGCTGTCGCTGCCTGTGATGGCGCTGGCATGGGGCGCGCGGGTCACCGACCTAACTGAGCTTTGGGCGCTGTTCAGCCGGGGCTTCGCCTTTGGCGAGACGCGGATCCGTCCCACGGATTTCCTCTCCTTCGCGGTGATCTTCGTGATCGGCTATGCCG
>NZ_SZNL01000144.1:0-254 GCF_005068605.1 Sulfitobacter sp. 15WGC
GCACAGGTCGTTTCGATACCGACGACTTTAAGGCTCTCTGGGCGCTTATCGCTCAGAAAACTAAGTGCCGGGTCCATTTCAGTGAAGCTGACTTGATTGAGAAGAGTATCGAAAAGCTCTCTACCATGTAGTAGACGAGAACCGCCTCGAAGTCTCTATGACCTATTGGGACAAGTTCGATGAGGAGGGGGATGTCACAGATAGGGCAGGGGGCTCGACCCGGGCTCAGGTACGCGGTGTAATGGCTCAAGTCG
>NZ_SZNL01000145.1:0-254 GCF_005068605.1 Sulfitobacter sp. 15WGC
GATCGAAGGCAAGGCGGAAGAGCTGCGGGCGTTGGCCCGGTCCAATGAAGAGATGGACATCACCGATGAGGCCCGCGCGCTGGATAAGAAAGCCGCCGGGATGCTCGAAGACCTCTATGGCTCTTTGCGCCTTGGCGGAAATGTCAGGTGGCGCGCCATCCGGAGCGGCCCCATTGCAAGGATTATATCGAGGCGCTTTTCACCGAGTTCACGCCTTTGGCCGGGGATCGAAACTTTGCCGATGATCTGGCCGT
>NZ_SZNL01000146.1:0-254 GCF_005068605.1 Sulfitobacter sp. 15WGC
CATTGGAGAAGGTCCAGATCACCTCGCCCTCCATGCCGGGATCAAGGCGAACGGAGTTCGGGTCGTCATGCTCCATGTCCATCTTGGCCATGGCGTCCTTGTGCTCGGCATTGCCTTCCATCGTGTCATTACAAACTCATGCTCGATCTCGCCTTTGTTGGTGACGCCAAAGCGAATGGTCTCGCCTTTTTTTGATGTCGAACTCGGCGGGTTCAAAGATCATCTCGCCGTCGTCGGTTTCGCGCATGGTCACC
>NZ_SZNL01000147.1:0-254 GCF_005068605.1 Sulfitobacter sp. 15WGC
CCGGCGGAATCTCGAAAAAACGCCGGACCACATTGCCAGAGAAGGAGATATTCCCATGGCAACCTACGAACACCATATGACTGGTGTAGCGCTCAATGACATTTCGATTAAGCGAAAGCAACTGACGTTGATGAGGCGGTAACCGCCCATATTTTGCGCCAGCAAGGCGAGACCTTTACGGATGTCGTTCAACGGCTGGGCACCAACGCAAACCGCGTTGGTGAAGTGTTTCGAGGAGATGTGTTCCCCGAAGC
>NZ_SZNL01000148.1:0-254 GCF_005068605.1 Sulfitobacter sp. 15WGC
CAGTAAGAGGACGCAAAATGCGCCATCCAATCATTCTGGCCGTCTGCATGGCAGGCGTCACCGCCCTTGCTGGCTGCGGTGAAAAAGACGCGAACGCCACCGTTGAACGGGCTTTCAAGGACGTCAAGTGGTGGATGAGACCAACCTCTCCGACGTGATGCTGACAGTGGCCGACCCGAATGAGGCGGTGAGCTATTTCGCGCGTTCGGTCAAGGAAAGCCCCGACCGCATCGACCACCAGCGCGGGCTTGCCG
>NZ_SZNL01000149.1:0-254 GCF_005068605.1 Sulfitobacter sp. 15WGC
GGGGGAATACCCCTGCGATGGGCCGGGGGTGCGGCGCTGGTTTCAACTCAACGCCAACCGCTTGACGATCCAAGGCGCGCCTTGCCTGCTGTTGCAGCACCGCAATGTCACGACGCGCCGCATGGCGATGATGATATCGAACGTGCCCATGTGCAGGCGGAAACCTTTGCCGCCCTCGTGGCCACCACGGGCGAAGCGATCCTGACCTATGACATGGAAGGCCGCATCATCAGCTGGAATCCGGCAGCCGAGCG
>NZ_SZNL01000014.1:0-10179 GCF_005068605.1 Sulfitobacter sp. 15WGC
AAAAAACTGCTTCGCTGGCGCCTTTTGACGTTTCACCGCGCCCCGCAAGATGGCTCTGATACTGACTCTTACTGCTACCATGAGGATGCCGGTCTGTTGATTTGCGACGGCATCATTAAGGACAGTGGCCCTTTCGACAGCATATTGGCCAAAGCCCCTGACGTGTCCGTCACCGATCACCGCCCCTACCTGATGATGGCGGGTTTCATCGACACGCATATTCACTTTCCACAGGTGCAAGTGATCGCCTCATGGGGGTCGCAATTGCTGGATTGGCTCAACAATTACACTTTCCCGGAAGAGACCCGTTTTGCCTGCGAAAGCCATAGTGAACGCATGGCGCAGGCCTTTTTCGATCAGTTGATTGCCCATGGCACGACCAGCGCCGTGGCATATTGCTCGGTTCACAAGACCTCGGCAGATGCATTTTTCTCAGAGGCGACGCGGCGCAATATGCGGATGCTTGGCGGAAAGGTCTTGATGGACCGGGACGCACCAGCCGAGCTTCGCGACACGCCGCAAGAAGGATATGACGAAACCAAAGCATTGATTTCGGAATGGCACGGCAAGGGTCGGAACGGCTATGTGATATCGCCCCGCTTCGCCATTACGTCGACGCCAGAGCAGATGCAGATGGCCATGGCGCTCGCGAATGAGCATCCCGATTGCCACATCCAAACCCATCTGTCCGAAAATAAGGACGAGATCGCCTTTACCAAAGCGCTATATCCCCAGGCGCAGGACTATCTGGATGTCTACCAATCCTACGGTCTGCTGCGGAACAACACGTTGCTGGGGCACGCCATTCACCTTGAGCCGAGAGAAATTGATGCCTTGGCGGACACCGGCGCGCACCCCGTGTTTTGCCCGACATCGAATTTCTTCCTGGGCAGCGGGTTGTTTAATCACCACAAGCTAAATGCCCGTGGCATTCTGAACGGGATTGCGACGGACGTGGGTGCGGGCACGAGCTATTCGATGCTTCAAACCCTGAACGAGGGCTACAAGGTTCTGCAACTTCAAGGGCAGTCCCTGCATCCGCTCCAAGCCTTTGATTGGGCGACAAGGGGCAATGCTCAGGTTCTGGGTCTGGAAGACAAGATCGGTACATTGGCGGTGGGAACAGAAGCAGACGTTGTGATCTTGAACTCATCTGCCACAAGCGCGATGGCGCTGCGTATGGAGCGTGCCGAAAGTCTCGCAGAGGAGTTGTTCGTGCTGCAGATCATGGGAGACGACCGCGCGATCGAAGAAGTCTATCTGAGTGGTGTCGCGCAGAAGGTCGGCTGAGGTCAGACGGGCGAGGCCGGAGCGCGGGGGGACAGCGGAACCTATCGCATTTGCAGGGACGCAAAGCTGAACCTGTGCAATCGCATCAAGACGTTCTCCAAAATGAGGCGCAAGCACGCGAGACAGCTTGGCCTTGATCGAAGACGCCATCGCAATGAACCCGCTAAACATTTCCCGAGCCCGGCCCCTCTCGCGCCTTGCAGGGAAAGTTGCCCATTCAGGCATCTTGGTTCCGAGTTACCTGATAAATGGCGGGAGCCACAGGCATCAACTCCGAAATTTCGGCGGTTGGACGTGGGTTAGGAAGCCCGCCGCCCTCTAGGCAATCCATACGACAAAGCCTTTCCCGCACCCCTTAACAAAAACCCACCCCCAAACCGCGCCGTAAAATGAATGCTACATATCATTATTGACAGTATGAAAGATTGCTTTCATTCTCGCCTTATCGAGAATTTCGGAGGCACCGTTGCAGACCTCAATCAGAACTCAGCTAGAAGGTGTCTTTGAAGAAGGGATGGCAACCCGTGCACCTGACAGGCTGGTGTCCGCGACGAGGCACAGGCATTCGCGGTACAGTCATAGATCATCGCCAAGATCTGGAACTTACGTGAGGCACTGTAGCAGCCGGACACGAAGTCAAGCGTTCAACGCGCGTTGACGCTCGCGGCGGCTGGCATCGCCACCCTTGTCCCGCGCGCCCGTTTCAGATTACGTCGTTGCTTCACGGACAACCCCTCTTTCCGGTATATTCGGTAGAGCTTCTTATGGTTCATGCTTATGCCTTTGTGTTCCAACCGCACCCTGATCCGGCGGTAGCCGAACCGACGTCGCTTGCCGGCGATCTCCTGCATTTTCTTGCGGATATCGGTATTGTCCGGTGGGCGCTCGTGCCGGACGGTTCTGGGGTCGACACCGATAAGCCGACACGCCCGGCCCCGCGAGATATCATGATCCCGCATCACCCGGAGCGCCGCATCTCGCCACTTTGTCAATGTCGTCGACTCTTTCCCTGAAGGTCTTTCAACACATCCTTGTCCAGTATGGTATCGGCCAGCAGGCACTTAAGCTTGGCATTCTCGTCCTCCAACGCCCTTTGTCAGACAGCCTCGGACACATCCATACCGCCACACTTGGCCTTCAGCTGGTGTGCAGGAGCAGCGACACACAGATCGCTTTCCCCATTATGATATGCGCCAATTCGCCCTTAGGTTTGCTCCGCGTCTTTAGACATGCGTTGAAAAATCGTCGGAAACCAATCCTCGCGCAGCTTTTCGCCTGGCGTCATACGGTAATCACCCCCCGATGTTGAAAGGATGCGGAAGTTGAATTTTCTCGGCAGGATGAACGAAGAGATTCCGGTGAAAAAGACACGGTTTACCGAGGCCCAGATCATGGGCGTGCTGCGCCGGATGGAAGGCGGCGCTCCCGTGGAGTAGTGCGGTGAACACGGCATGAGCAGTGCCATGCTTTACAAATGGCGGGCCAAATATGGCGGTATGGATGCGAGCCTGATCAGGTCCGCACCTGGCGGTTCGAAAGCGGCTATAGATGCAAAAGGCAGCGAACGGCCGCTCTCTGCCCAGTTTGCCGTTTTCCGCGGCACACGACAGGTTCAGGCGAAGTCCTAGACGAGTGCGCGGTAGCGGGGCGGGCGTGAGAACCGTCGACATTAAGCATTGTCGTGGAGAGCCTAGAGACAGAGAGCCCCTAAGATGGCGCCTGATCAAGGAGCCCCGGTGCGCGAAGTTATGAGGCACGATCTGTAGCTCAGCGACCGTTCCAACGCTTAACACTCGGCACCATATAATAATGCTCTAAATAATGTAACTATATACCAATATCTTAACTCTGAATCCTACCATCCCAGCCAACACTCTCCCCCGATTGCCCCCCTGCGCAGCGCCCGGCCTACGACATCGCGTCGCAGATTAAAGCGCCCTATAGCCTTGCCGCGACAGCCGGGGTATCAGGGCGCATGTCCGCCGTTTCGCGCATATCCTCGCTTCGGGTCAGTCTGACCCTCTTGCTGCTGCTGGCCCTTGCCAGCTTGCCTTTCGCCCATCGGGCGACCGCGCAGGTGCAGCAGGATCCGGCGTTCATCGCCTTTATCCAAGCGGGCGGCACGTTGAGCGACCTTTGCGATGGGCCGGTCGAAGGGCAGAACCATGCGGCTTTGGATTGCGAAGCCTGCCGCATCGTCAACGCGCTGATCTTGCCCAACCCGGCGGATGTCTTTCTGCCGCGCGCGGCGCTGCACTTTGCCACGCCCCGCCTGACCCGCGCCTTGGGCGCGCCACGCAGTCCCGCCGGGGCGCCACCGCCTGTCAGGGGCCCTCCCTTCGTCTGAGCCACCACCTTTTTTTGCACATCTCAGACAATGGAACATGACAATGAAATCTCTCTATACCGTAGCCTTGGCTGCCCTCATCGCCCTGCCCGCCGCCGCGCATGAGTACACCGCAGGCGCTTTGACCGTCGATCACCCGATGGCTTATGAGACCCCGAAAACCGCCCGCGTGGGCGGCGGCTATCTGACGATCACCAATGGCGGCGACACTGCCGACCGTCTTGTCAGCATCAGCGCCGAGGGCTTTGACGAAGTCTCTCTCCATGAGACGACCACCGATGACATGGGCGTTGCGCGCATGTCTCATGTGGACGGCATCGACCTGCCCGCGGGCGAAACTGTCACCCTCAAACCCGGGGGGCTGCATGTGATGTTCATGGGTCTCGACGGTGATCCCTTTGAGGAAGGCGAGAAAATCCCCGCCACCCTGACCTTTGAAAAGGCCGGAACCTTGGATGTGACGTTCAATGTGGAAAGCCGCCGCGGGCATGACGCGGGCGGAATGGATCACTCATCGCACGAGCATAAACACTAAGCCCAAGCCCATCGCAGGATGCGCCGCAAGGCGTTGACCGGCCCGCTTCAACACCTCTGCCTCTGGGCGGTGGTGTTGTTGTTTGGGGCGTTCTCGGCGTTCGCGCCCGGAACCATGCCAGAGCGCCAGCAAGGCGCGCTGACCATGGTGCTGTGCACGGGCCACGGGGTGGAGACGGTGACCATCGGACCAGACGGCGAACCGGTGCAGCCCGAGCACAAGCCCTGCGACTGGAACCAGCACTCCCTCGCTGCCCTACGCAGGGGGCTGGCGGTGCAGCCCTTGGCCGTCACCTTTCACCCGGCGCCACCGCTGCCCCCTGCCCCTGCCACACAGCCCAAACCGCGCCGCGCCTCTGTCAAACGCGCAAGGGCGCCGCCACGGGTTCTCTGACCTTCCAAACCACATATCAATTCAGTCAGAGGACCAAATACATGGTTTCCATCGATCCTGCAGGCGCGGCAGCCCTGCAAAACGACAATACGCAACGTGCGAACAGCTTTTACCGCGCCGCTTGGCGCTGGCATTTCTATGCCGGGGTCTATGTCATCCCCTTTTTCATCATGCTCGCCCTAACGGGGCTTGTGATGCTTTGGATTGCCTTCATTGGCGGGCGGGACGGAGAGCGGATCGCCGTCACGCCCCAAGACGCACCCCTCGCCCTCTCCGATCAGGCCGCCGCCGCACAGGCCAGCATCGAAGGCGGCACCCTTGTGCAATATGTCGCCCCCCGCGCCGATGATCTGGCCGCGATCTTTCGGGTGGACGCGCATGACGTGGCGACCATGGTCGCCGTTGATCCCTATACCGCCGAAGTCCTCGCCAGCTTCCCGCGCCGCAGCGGCTGGTACGACATGGCCGACAACATCCACGGCAGCCTGCTATTAGGCGTGACCGGCGACCGCATGATCGAGATCGCGGCCTCGCTCGGCATGGTGCTGATCGCCACGGGGCTCTACCTCTGGTGGCCGCGCGGCACTGGTTTGCGGGCGGCACTGCTTCCGCGACTGGGCCGTGGGCGCGCCTTGTGGAAATCTCTGCACGGGGCGATCGGGCTTTGGGTGTCGGTGGTGCTGTTTTTCTTCCTGATCTCGGGCCTCTCTTGGGCCGGTATCTGGGGTGAAAAGATGGTGCAGGCATGGAGCCAGTTCCCGGCAGAGAAATGGGAGGCTCCGCTGTCGGATGACCTCCACGCCAGCATGAACCACGGGCCCAAGGAGGTGCCTTGGGCGCTGGAGCAGACCCCGATGCCCGCCTCGGGCAGCGATGCCGGGGTGGCGGGATTGGCCGAAGGCACGCCGGCCACGCTTGATACCATCGACGCGCTGGCCCGGCAGATTGGCTTTGACGCGCGCTATCAGATAAACCTGCCCCGCGGCGAAGACGGGGTTTGGACGCTGAGCCGGGATTCGATGAACACCGATGCGATCGACCCCACCAGCGACCGGACGGTGCATATCGACCGGCACACGGGCAAGATCCTCGCCGATGTGCGCTATGAGGATTATTCGCTGGCCGGGAAGGCGATGGCCGTGGGCATCGCGCTGCATATGGGCACCTTGGGTTGGCCGAGCGTTTTGGCCAATACGCTGTTTTGCCTCTCGGTGATCTTTCTCTGCGTCTCGGGCGTGGTGATGTGGTGGAAACGCCGCCCGGCAAATCCTGCCGGTTGGCTCTCTGCCCCGCCCGCACCGCGCAATATGACGCTGTGGAAAGGCGCGGCTCTGGTCGGTCTGGTGGTGGCGCTGGCCTTTCCGATGGCGGGGGTCACCCTGCTGGCCGTGGGGCTGCTGGATTGGCTCCTGCTGCGCCGCGTGCCCGCGCTGAAGCGCATGGTCTCCTAAGATGCCGCCCGCCCCTTCGCGGGGGCGGGCACCCATCGGCGTTCAGGCCGTGTGCTGTTTGATCAGCTCTTTGTACAGCGCTTGGATGCGTTTGGTGACAGGGCGCTCGCCCGTGCCGATGGGTTTGCCGTCGATCTCGGCCACCGGGGTCTGCGCGCCGAAGGTGCCGGTGAGGAAAGCCTCATCCGCGCCGTAAGCCTCGTAGAGCGAGAAGTTCTTTTCCTTCATCGGGATGCCATTCGCGTGGCAGAGGTCGATGACCTTTTGCCGCGTCACGCCGTTCATGCAGTAGTCCCCGGTCGAGGTCCAAACCTCCCCCCGGCGCACGATGAAGAAGTTGCAGGCGTTGGTGGTGTTCACGAAACCATGCGGGTCGAGCATCAGCGCCTCATCCGCGCCCGCTTCCTCGGCCTGCAGGCAGGCGATGATGCAGTTGAGCTTGGAATGGCTGTTGAGCTTCGGGTCTTGGCTGTGCGGCAGGCCGCGCACCTGCGGGACGGAGGCGAGGCGGATGCCCTTGGACTGCAGCCGGTCAACGGGTTTGGAATGTTCCATGATGATCACCAGCGTCGGCCCGGTGGTGCTGAGTGACGGGTGCTGGAAGGGTTTGTCCTTGATCCCGCGCGTCAGCATCAGGCGGCAGTGCACGTCATCGTGCATGTCATTCGCCTCTGCCGTGCGGCGCAGGGCGTCGGCGACGCCGGCCTTGTCCATCCCCACATCGAGCGAGATCGCTTTGCAGGAGTTGAAGAAGCGGTCCATATGCTCATCGAAGAAGGCCCATGTACCGTTATAGAGGCGCATGCCCTCCCAGATGCCGTCGCCCAGCATGAAGCCCGCGTCATAGACCGAGACTTTGGCTTCGTCGCGGTGTACGATGTCGCCATTGACGTAGATCTTGATGTCGCGGTTGCGCGCGTCTTCGTCGGCGGCGTGGGTGGTGGTGTGTTCGGTCATGATGGGGGTCCGTTGGTGAGGGCGGTTGGCGCTATTGATACGCAAATGATGCGCTCTTACCACCCCGGTCCGGAACTGAGTGCTTGAGGTTACCACCCCGGCCCGGAATCAAGCCGGAGGCGCCGGGCCATCGCCTGCCCGCCCGTCACGCCGGAGGCGTGCCAGCCTATATGGGCGCACCTTTGGTGCGACCGGGTAGGCGATTTGGTGAGGCCGGACGTGACATATCGAGCGCACATCACGGTTGAACCATAAAGTGGAAGAAACTCACGACAGATCGCCCACCCGCGGGCAGGCGCTGGCCCTTGTGTTATACCCGCCAGCGCAACACGCGCCGCTCCACAAAGGCCACGGCCGACGACACCGCCACGCCCAGCAGCGACAAGATCACCACCCCTGCAAACAGCCGCTCCAGATCATACAAGCTCCCGGCCTGCAGGATATACGCCCCAATCCCATATTCCGCGCCCAGCATCTCTGCCGCCACCAGCAGGATAATCGCGATCGTCAGCGAAATACGCAAGCCGGACAGAATCCCCGGCATCGCACCGGGCACCACGATCTTGGACACGATCGACCACCAGCCGAGGCCGAAACTCTGCCCCATGCGGATCAGCACCCGGTCCACATTGTCGACCGCCGCATAGGTCGCCACCACCGTGGGCGTGAAGGTGCCAAAGGCGATCAGCGCGTATTTGCTGGCCTCGTCGATGCCGAACCAAATCACGAAGAGCGGCAGCAGCGCGATCTTGGGGATGGGGAAAATCGCCGCCACCAGCGGCACCAGCCCCGCGCGGACCAAGGAAAACAACCCGATCAACACGCCGATGCCGATGCCCAATGAGGCACCAATCAGCGCGCCCACTGCCAGACGGGTCAGCGAGGGGCCGAGGTGTTTGAACAGCATCCCCGACTGGTAAAGCTCTTGAAAGGTCAGCAAGACATCGCTGGGCCGCGGCAGGGTCAGGGGTGAGATGAAGCCGCCGCGCGTGCCCCATTCCGCCAGCAGGATCAGCACCACGAAAACCGCAAGCCCCACGCCGCGCCGGGTGCCGGGCTGGAAACCACCGCCGCGAAAAGTGACCTCGCGGGCGTTCACATCCGTCATTTCAGCCATCGATCAACTCCGCATCCGCCGCCGCGGCCTCATCACGCATCAAGCCCCAAAGGTGCTGTTGCTGCGCCTCCAATACCGGATCGCCGTGGCGCCGCTCGGCCAGCGGCATGTCCAACTCCACCACCTCACGCAGCTCACCCGGACGGCGCGACAGGACGACGATCTTATGCCCCAGCCGCACGGCCTCGGCGAGGTTGTGGGTCACATAGACCGCCGTGAAAGGCTGCCGCGTCCAGAGCGCCACAAGGTCATCCATCAGCAATTCGCGGGTCTGGCTGTCGAGCGCGCTCAGCGGCTCATCCATCAGCATCACGGCGGGGTTCACCGCCAGCGCCCGGGCAATCGCCACCCGCTGTTTCATCCCGCCCGACAACTGTTTGGGCAAAGCATCGGCGAAATCGGTCAGCTTGGTCCGGGCCAAGACATCGGCGATGATCGCCTCGCGCCGCGCCTTGCCCAGCCCATGCCCCTCCAGCACCAGCGCCACATTGCCGCGCACGCTGCGCCAAGGCAGCAGGGCGAAGTCCTGAAAAATATAGGTCAGCGGGTTCAGACAGCCCGCAGGCGCATCGCCCATTTGCAACACCCGGCCTTCGCTGGGGCGTTCCAACCCGCCCAGCATCCGCAGCAAAGTGGATTTGCCACAGCCCGACGGGCCAACGATGCAGACGATCTGGCCGGAGGGAATGTCGAGCGTGATGTCACGCAGCACTTGGGTATCGCCATAGTAATGGCTGACGGAGGAAAGCTTGAGGTCCATGCCGCCCTTTTTCAGCAAAAACGCCCCGCGCGCAATGTGCGATCCGCAAGAGGGCGCGACCGCCCTGCCCCGCCGGGCCGGTTAGGAGGGCGGCTCCCCCTTGCCGCGCAGCCCGTCCACCGCGATCCCGGCGGTGAACCCATGCACCAAGGTCGACAGAAGGATGGCAAAACCCACCATCGCCCACAACGGCTCCTCGTCCAGAAACTCAACCTTCCCCGCCGCATAGGCGAGGTAATAGATCGACCCGATCCCCCGTATCCCATAAAGCGCGATAACCCAGCGGGGGCGCGCCTCAAGCGGCGTGCCCATAAGCGACAGCCACCCAGCCAAGGGGCGCACGACAAAGATCAGCGCCAGCACGATCACCGCGCCCGCAAGGGTCAGATCGCTCAGCAATGCAGGCATCACCGCGCCGATCGCCACCAGCAAAAGCGCCGTCAGCGCATGTTCGACAGCGGCGGTGAAGTCATGCAAACGGCGGTGGAATGCATGATCCGCCTCGACCCGCCGGATCACCAGACCGGCCATCGCCACGGCGATAAAGCCATAGCCCTCGGCCAATTCGGTGGTGCCGTAGCACAACAGCACCCCCGCCAAGGCCACCACGCCCGAGGAGGTTTCGGCCAGCACCGCATTGCGCGGCACCGCAAAGAGAACCTGCCCCAAGGCCCAGCCCCCCGCAGCCCCCATGGCGGCCCCCACGGCGATGCGCCAGAAAACGTCACGCGCCAGCCATTCCACGCCCCAAGACGCTGGGGCCAACCCCTCTGCGGCGACCAGAATGCCGAGGTAGACGAAAGGAAAGGCCAAGCCATCATTCAACGCCGCCTCGGTCGTCAGCGCGAAACGCACCGGATGCTCGCCACCCTCATGCGGCGGGCCGACCTGCACATCGGCGGCCAGAACCGGATCGGTGGGCGCCATCACCGCCCCCAAGAGGATCGCACCCGCCGCGGTCATCCCCGCAAAGGCCCAGCCCATCAGCGCGACCGACAGGATCGTCAACGGCATGGTCAGCGCCAGCAACCGCGCCGTCGGCCCCCAGCGGGACCAATCCGAAAGCCGGTCGATCCTTAGCCCCGTCGCGAAAAGTGCGACGATGACGCAAAGCTCCGAGACGACCTCCCATGGAAAGGGCATCGCGCGGGGGTCGGGGAATGTCGGCATGCCGGGGACAAGGGCGAAAACCCCCATGCCCAGCAGGATCAACAACCCCGAGGCCGCAGGCTCTCGACGGCTGAAAAAGCGGGGCAGCCAATGGGCAAGGATGACCACCGCCCCCACGGCCCCCAATGCGAAATGATAGCCGTTCAGGGCGAAAAAAAA
>NZ_SZNL01000014.1:10276-57135 GCF_005068605.1 Sulfitobacter sp. 15WGC
AAAAAAACTGCCGTCGCTCACTGCCGATTCCCGTTTTCTGCTCAGGGGCTTGGCCCCATATCAGCATCATAGGTATCTTGGCGCGGCGGCATTGCCAGTCATGCGCGGCGGAAATCCCCTCGCGGCCCGAAAGCAAAAGGCGCGCCCGTGGGGAGCGCGCCTTGCACAGCGTAGCCTTCAAAAGGTCGGGCGTTTAGCTGCCCACCGTCTCGACATAAGAGGTGTCGATCAGCGTCTCCAAAGTGATGTCGGCATCGACCAACCCTTCGGACTGGAACCACTCCAACTGATCGCGGACCGAGGCGACGTTCAACTTGGCCCCTTCGTTCAGGCGCATGGTGCCATTGATGATCGAAGGCGCGGCCTTGTCGCGCGGGCGGTCGGTGTAGACATATTTGTGGATCAGATCGACCATCTCATCCACGCCCGTATCACCGCCTTCCTTGGCGATCATCGCCGCGTTGTAATCGGCGACACCTTTGGAATAACCGGCGAGGAAATTCTTGGTCATCTCCTGCTCGTCCGTGGCGTTTTTGGTTGAGGTGAAGACCGTGGTCACCTGATAATCTGGCAGATAGGTCGCCACATCACCGATGATATGCACCGCACCTGACCCGGCCAGGGGCTTGGCGATATGCGGCACGATCGACCATGCGTCGATCTGGCCCGATTTCAGTGCGCCGATCACCGCGCCGACCTTTTGCAACGGCTTGAACTTGAGGTCGATCCCCTCCGCCGCGGCCATTTTGGAGCCCATGTAGTGGAAGGACGACCCCGCCTGCGTCATGCCAAAGCTCTTGCCGTCCAACATGCCCGGCGCAGTGATGCCCGCCTGATAGGCCGCGTCGGAGACGAGGAATTTCTGCCCGTCGATGCCCTGCTCTTCTTGCAGGCCGCCGCCGATCACCTTGACCGCGCCCTTTTGCGCCAGCGACACCAGCCCGCCGGAAATCGCGGTGATCGCATAGTCCACATCGCCGCTGGCAATCGCCACGGCCATCGGCTGCGCGGCCTCGAAGAAGCGCAGTTCGACATCCAGACCGGCCTCTTTGAAATAGTCCCGTTCAAAGCCGACGAAGCTGCCCGCGTGGCTGGTGAAACGCAGCGCGCCTAAGGTGATCTTGCGGTTCTGCGCCAGAGCCGGTGCCGCCAGCCCCACAGCCGTTGCGGCGCCCAAAGTTGCGATGGCCTGACGGCGGGTGAACAGGGTCATGATCTTACTCCTCCAAATTTGCCGCAGCATGGTCGGCGGCTGCGCAAAAAGTCAAGCGAGAGCGGTGTTTACCAATACAACCAAGGCTAGCATATCATCCCAAAGCATGGCATCGATTTGCCCATGAAGCTCTTTTCGTCCAAGACCCGCCCCATGCACCTCGGCCCCTTTCCGCTGGAACGGCTGCGCCGGTTGCAGGCACCGCATGACCGGCTGCCCAAGACCCCCGAGCCGGAACTGCGGTTCGAGCGGCCCGAGATGCCGCAGAGCATCTGCAACGCCATGGCCCCCTTTCAGGCGATGATGGATGTGCTGCGCGACGGGCCGGTCAACAGGGCGGGCGCGGTGATCCCCGACAGCCCGCAGGAGCGGGCCAACCACCTCAAATCCTTTGGCTATTACAACGATGCCTCGATGATGGGCGTCTGCGCCCTGCCGCGCGAGGCGCGGCTACCCCACCCGCGCCGCAGCCAAGGCACCGCGCAACTGGCCGAAGGTCTGCGCAGCCGCCAGACCAAGACGCTGGCCGCGGGCGTCGATGTCATCATGGCAAACCTGCGCGACGCCGTGGATGCGCCCGAAACCCCGATCGACGGCCACAGTCATGCGCTGGTGATCCTCACCGCCTACCCCCGCGACCCGCGCGAGGGCGAGCCGGGCAGCGACTGGATCATGGACGCGCAAGCCGAGCGCGCCTGCCTGCGCGGCACCGAGAACGCCACCGTGCTCGCCGAATACATCCGCCAGCTGGGCTTCGCGGCCAAGGTGCATTCGGCCACCACCTCCGACGTGAACCTCGGCCAACTGGCCGTGGCGGCGGGGCTGGCGGTGTTGGAGGACGGCACCCTGCAAGTGCCATGGATCGGCCCGCGCTTCGGCCTCGCGGTGGTGACGACCGACATGGCCCTCGCGCCCGACATGCCGCTTGCCCCGCTGGCCGACCAGCCGTGGTCGGTGCTGAAAGGCCCGCATTGGCAGCTTGGCACCCACGGCGGGGTCAGCGCGCGCGACGTCGATCCTTACGCCCGGCGCGACTATGCCATGGGGCCGCATCCCTTCGAGACATTGAAGCGTGTCGATGAGCCGACGACCTACATCGACGCCGCCAACGTCCCCCGCGTGCCGAAACGCGGTGACCTCTTCGCGCGCGGGCAGTTCGGCGACATGGGGCCGAAGGTGCAGAACGCCATGAAGGGCGGGCATCACGTCATCAAATCCGCCCCCTCCGCCGCGCAGCGCCGCCTGCTGGGCGCGCTGATCCTGTTGCAGGACGGGCCGGTGAACGAAGATGCCCCCGAGGCCGGGGATGCCGCCCGCAACGCGGCGAACCTCAAGGCGGCGAGCTATTTTCTGGGCGCCGATGCCGCGGGCCTCTCGGCCTGCCCGGACTGGACGTGGTACAGCCACGACGCCACCGGCACCCCGATCACCCCGCCGCATGACCAAGCGCTGAGCCTGATCATCGACCAAGGCTATGACACGATGGAAGGCTCCTCGGGCGACGACTGGATCGCCGTGTCGCAATCCATGCGCGCCTATCTGCGGTTCTCGATGCTGGGCGGCGTGCTGGCGCAGCATCTGCGCAACCTCGGGCATTCCGCCAGGGCGCATACGGTGATGGACGGCGACGTGCTGCAACCGCCGCTGTTGCTGCTGGCGGGCTTGGGCGAGGTCAGCCGCATCGGGGAGGTGATCCTGAACCCCTTCCTCGGCCCGCGGCTGAAATCCGGCGTGGTCACCACCACCCTGCCCGTCGCCCACGACAATCCCATCGACTTCGGCCTGCAAAAGTTCTGCGAGGCCTGCAACAAATGCGCCCGCGAATGCCCCTCGGGGGCGATCACCGCGGGGCCGAAGAAGATGTTCAACGGCTACGAGATCTGGAAATCCGACAGCCAGAAATGCGCCACCTACCGGATCACCAACCAAGGCGGCGCCATGTGCGGGCGCTGCATGAAGACCTGCCCGTGGAACCTCGAAGGGCTCTTTGCCGAGGCCCCCTTCCGCTGGGCCGCCTCGAACATTCCCGCCGCGGCACCGCTCTTGGCCAGGCTCGACGACAAGGTCGGCAAGGGCCGCCTGAACCCAGTGAAGAAATGGTGGTGGGACATCGAGCGCAAGCCCTCGGGCCAGTTCGACACCCCTGCCCAGCCGGTCAACGCGCGCGACCTGCAACCGGAGTTGGACCTCAAGTTTGAAGACCAGACCCTCGCCGTCTACCCCGCCCCGCTGGCCCCGCACCCGTGGCCCTATCCCGACCCGATGAACCGCGAGGCCGGGATCAAGGCCCATGCCGCCCTGATCAGCGCCGACGAACACCGCCGCAAGACGGCAGCGGGGGAGACCGAGCACCTGCATCTCTACAAAGTCGGCAGCGACACCCCGGTGCTCGACCTGCGGATCACCGCGGTTGAGGAGTTAAACGCCACGACCCGGCTTTACGACATCGCCCACCCCGAGGGGCATGATCTGCCCGCTTGGACCGCAGGCGCGCATCTCGATCTGGTGGTGGCCCCGGAATACCTGCGCCCCTATTCGCTCTTGGGCGACCCCGAGGACCGCAGCCGCTACCGCATCGCCGTGCTGCGCGAGGAAGCGGGCCGCGGCGGTTCGGCCCTGCTGCACCGGGTGTTCTCCAAGGGACGGCGCATCTTCGTGGGCAAGCCGGTGAACCATTTCGAACTCATCGAAGACGCCCCCCACAGCCTACTGATGGGCGGCGGCATCGGCATTACGCCGATGATCGCCTTCGCGCATCGTCTGCATGCGCTCGGGCGGCCTTTCGATCTGCATTACTCCGCCTCGACTCGCGAAGCCGCGGCCTTCGCCAAGGAACTGGCCGCGATGCCATGGGCCGACCGGGTGCATCTGCATATCTCAGCCGAGGGCACCCGCGCCGACCTGCCCGCCATCATGGCCGGCGCGCCCGAAGGCACCCATGTCTACACCTGCGGGGCCGAGCCCTACATGCAGGCGGTGCTGAGCGCCGCCGAAGAGGCCGGCATCCCCGAAGAGGCGCGGCATTCGGAGTATTTCTCCACCCCCGAACTGCCGGACTACGAAAACCACCCCTTCACGCTGAAGCTCGCTTCGGGCCGCGAGATCGAGGTCGGGGCCGAGGAAACCGCCGCCGAGGCGCTGATCGCGGCGGGCGTGCCGGTGGACCTGAAATGCTCCGACGGCATCTGTGGCGTCTGTAAATGCGGGTTGCGCGGCGGCGAGGTGGAGCACCGCGACTTCGTGCTCTCGGCCAAGCAACGCGAGGGAGCGATCATCCTCTGCCAGTCCCGCGCAGCACAGCCCGGCGGCGTGCTGGAGCTGGATCTCTAGCCCTCTTTCCCCGGGGGCGGTCAGCCGTTATGAGGGGCCAACCCTCGTAACAAAGGCCTGCCCCCATGACTTTCGACCGTTCGATCAAGATCGCCCCCTCCATCCTTGCCGCCGATTTCGCCAATTTCGGCGCCGAATGCGAAGCCATCGAAGCCCAAGGCGCCGACTGGGTGCATGTGGACGTGATGGACGGGCATTTCGTGCCCAACATCACCTTCGGCCCCGCCACCTGCGCGGCGATCCGGCCCCATATCAAGGGCGTGATGGACGTGCATCTGATGATCGCCCCGGTCGATCCCTATATCGAAGCCTTCGCCAAGGCGGGCGCAGATTTCATCACCGCCCATGTGGAGGCGACACCCCATATCCACCGCACCCTGCAAGCGATCCGCGGCGCGGGTGCCAAGGCGGGCGTGGCGCTGAACCCGGGAACCCCGGCGAGCGCCGTGGCCGAGATCCTCGGCATGGTCGATCTGGTCTGCGTGATGACCGTGAACCCCGGTTTCGGCGGGCAGAAGTTCATCGACATGACCGCCAAGATCCGCGAGCTGCGCAGCATGATCGGCGACCGGCCCGTGCATATCGAGATCGACGGCGGCGTCGATCCCAAGACCGCGCCACTGGTGGTTGAGGCCGGGGCCGATGTGCTGGTGGCGGGTTCCGCCGTCTTCAAAGGCGGCTCGGTCAGCGATCCGGCGCCCTACGGCGAGAACATTCGCGCGATCCGCGCTGCCGCCGAAGGGACTTACGTCTGATAAAGATGCGGGGCGCTTCTGCGCCCCACCTCGTCACGCCAGTTGATCGGCAAAGGCCGTCAACAAGCGGTGCTTCAGGATCTTGCCCGTGGGCGCTGCGGGGAGATCAGTGGCCACGATGATCTGTGCGGGTCGTTTGTAGCCGGTGAGCCGTTCCTTGACGAAACCACGCAGCTCCTCTGCCGTGACCTCGTCCCCCGGTGCCACCTGCACGAAGGCCAGCACCTCTTCATCGCCCTCGCGCCGCCGTCCGACCACCGCCGATTGCACCACGCGCGGGTGATCGTTCAGCGCGGCTTCCACCTCAGGCGGGTAGACGTTGAAACCGCCGTGGATGATCAATTCTTTTGAGCGTCCGAGGATGTGCAGCCGCCCCTCCTTATCGAGCTTGCCCAAATCGCCGGTGTGTAGCCAGCCTTCGGCGTCGATGGCTTTGTCGGTCTCGGTCGGGTTGCGGTAATAGCCCTTCATCACATGCGGGCCGCGCACCAGCACCTCGCCTTCGCCCGCGCCATTGCCACCGGGGGCTTGGTCGTCGATCTTGCACTCGGTGCCCGGCGTCACCGGCCCGACGGAGGTATCGGGGGAGCCAAGCGCATTGGTCGTGGCCGAGGCGCCCGAGCAGGTCTCGGTCATGCCGAAACCGTTTTGCAAGGGCAGTTCGTAGAACGCCTCGGCCTTGCGCTTCCACGCCGGGTCGAGCGGCGCACCGCCGGAGGAGACATAGCGCAGGGTCGGGCTTTCCAGTTTCGGCATGCCGCGCTCGCGCGAGTATTGCATGACCAGCGCGTGCATCTGCGGCACCGCCGGCAGGATCGTGACGTCCTCATGGGTCGCAGCATGAAGTTTCGCGGCGGAAAAGCGGCTCTCCTGCCGCACCTTCGCGCCCGCGCTGACGGCGGCCATCAGGACCGAGACGAGGCCGAAGACATGGGTCATCGGCAAGACGCCATAGACCACATCCCCCGGCACCATCTGCCGCAGATCGGCCGAGGCCCGCGCGCCGAAGCGCAGGTTGGAATGTGTCAGCATCACGCCCTTGGGGTCGCCCGTGGTGCCGGTGGTATAAAGCAGCACCGCCACGTCATGCAGGTCGGCATCCGGACTGCTGGGCTGTGGCGTGGCCAGATGCAGGCTGCCGAAATCGCCCGCAATCTCGCGTGCGTCCAGCCGCACCGCATGGGCCGCCGCCTCGGGCGAGACCTCGCAGGTCAGCAGAACCGCCGCCGGGGTGGCGTGGTTGATGATGCGGGTGACCTCGGCCTCGCTCTGGCGGGCGTTGACGGGGATCGCCACCGCGTCCAACTCCCACGCGGCATAGAGCCCGGCCACGGCGGAAACGCAGTTTTCCACCATCAACAGCACGCGGTCGCCCGCCTGCACCCCCGCGGCCCGCAACTCCGCCGCCAAAGCCCGGCGCGCGCGGTCCAGATCGGCAAAGCTCCAAGCCGCGCCGCTGGCGTCGCTCAGCGCCGCCGCCTCTGGGCGGGTCGCCAATTGCTCAGCTAGAAAATCCTGTACCCTGGCATTCATGGGTGTCTCCTCCTGCCTAATGGCGGCCCCCTCCTCCGGCAGCCGCCGCCCGGCTAAAACCGGGGCTTTCGTTTCTCTAAAAAGGCCGCGATGCCCTCGGCGGCCTCATCGCCGCCCGCGGCACGGGCCATGGCGTTGCGCTCGGCGTCGAGCTGCGCGGCCTCATCGGTCTCATAGGCCTGCCCGACCAAAGCCCGGATCGTGGCTTGCGCGTCGCGCGGGCCCGCGGCCAGCGTGTCGGCCAGCATCAGCGCCTCGTCGAGCGCGCGACCGTTGGGGCAGATGCGGTTCACCGCGCCCAGTTCGGCAAAGCGCATGGCCATCACCGGGCGGCCCAAGAGGCACATCTCCATCGCCAGAGGGCGCGGCAGGAGCCGGGCAAGCGAGGCGGTGAGGCCTGCGTCAGGCACCAGACCGGCCTTGACGTAGGCGGCGGTGAACTGCGCGTCCTCGCAGGCCACGATCATGTCGCAGGCCAGCGCCAGTGACAGGCCCGCACCCGCGGCACCGCCTTCGACGGCGGCGAGGACGGGCACCGGGCAGGCGCGGATCGACCGCACCAGATCATGCAGCGCATCGACCCGCTCGCGGCGCACTTCCTCGGTCAGCTTGCGGCGTTCGATCAGCACGTTGAGGTCGCCCCCGGCGCAGAAGAACCGCCCCTCGGAGGTCAGGATCACCGCGCGGATGCGCGGTTCTTCGGCCAGTCGCATCGCCTCGGCGATGGCGTCGTAGAGCGCGGGCGTCAGCGCGCCGCGCTTCTCGGCGTTGCCGTTCCAGACGATCAACCGATCGCCGCGGTCCTCGATACGTGCGCTCATGTCTTGGCCCTCTTGAATACGCCGGTGGCGCGCGACAGCAGGCGGCCTTCGGCATCGTGCAACTGCGCCTCGGCGTAGAGAATCTTGAAGCCCCCGCCGGTGACGCGCCCCGTGGCGATGATCTGACCTTCGCGGACCGCGCCGATGTAATCGGTGGTCAGCGAGAGCGTCAGCATCGGCACGAAAGGCCCGCTCATCGCGCAGTGCCGCGCGCAGGCGAAACCGGCGGCGACGTCGAGCATCAGCGTATGCAGCCCGCCGTGCAACACGCCCGAAACATTCAGGTGCTGCGGGCCGAGATCGAGCGTCACGCGGGTGCTGCCATCGGGGTTCGACAGGTCGGGTTGGAACCCGATCAGCTGCTGAACCCCGCTGGTCGGCGCATCATGCGGCGGATAGTGCAATGAACCGCTCCAGATGATGGTCGACATCGCCAAAGCGGTGGTCCGCCATGGTGATGCGCTTGGCGATATGCGCCAGTTCGTACTCCTGCGTCATGGCGATGCCGCCATGCATCTGGATCGTGTCCTCCGCGACCAGACGGCCAACGCGGCCCATCAGGTTCTTGGCCGCCGAGACGTGACGCTCGCGGCTGGCGCGGTCGTCCTCGAGATGGCCCGCCGCGTTGATCACGGCCGAGCGCGCCTGTTCGAGGTCGATGAGCAGGTCCGCCATGCGATGCGCCAGCGCCTGGAAGGTACCGATGGGGCGGCCGAACTGCTTGCGGGTGCCGAGATATTCGCGCGTGAGGTCGCAGGCGGTCTCCATCGCGCCGAGCGTCTCGGCGCAGAGCGCGGCGGTGGCTTTGGCGGTGCGGGTCTCGATGGCCTCGAATGCCTTGCCGGGCGCGCCCACACGGGCGCTTTCGGGCAGGGTCACGTCATCCAGCGTTACCTCGGCGGCGCGGCCACCGGCCAAGAGCGCATAGCCGGTGACGGTCAGCCCTTTGGCATCCGCGGGCACGAGGAAGAGCGAGATGCCATCGCGGTCCCCCGCCTCCCCGCTTTCGCGGGCGGAGACGACGAGCATGTCGGCGGCCTCGGCATTCGCCACCACGGCCTTGCGGCCGCTGAGCACGATCTGGTCGCCATTTTGCGTGGCCGCGGTGGTGACCCGCTCAAGGTCATAGCGGCTGCCCGGCTCGCCATGGGCGAAGGCCAATTGCAGCGCGCCGCCGATCAGTTGCTCGATATGCTCCTGCTGTTCTTCGGTCCCGAGGTCGGCGATCAGCCCCCCGGCCAGCACGGCGCTGTCCAGAAGCGGTTCGACCACCCCGGCGCGGCCCAGCTCTTCGAAGACCACGGCAAGGTCGAAGCCCGCGCCGCCGAAACCGCCCTGCTCTTCTGTGAAGAGCGCGCCGATCACGCCCAGTTCAGCCAGACCTTCCCAGATCTCGGTCGAATAGCCGGTCTCGCTCTCGAGGATGCGGTTGCGGGTTTCGGTGTCGTATTTGTCGCGCAGGAACCGCCGCAGGCTGTCCTGCAGCATCTGGCGTTCATCGGTCAGGTCGAAATTCATTTGCCACCTCCCAGCATGGTCTTGGCGATGATCCCACGCTGGATCTCGTTGGAGCCGCCGAAGATCGACAGCTTGCGGTTGTTGAAATATTGCGCGGCCACGGGGCCGGCCTCATGCGGGTCGGGCAGCGCATCGTTGCTGCCTGCCACCGCTTCGGAGGCAAAGGGCATGGCGTAGACACCGGCGGCGCGGCGCGCCAGATCGTTGATCTCCTGCCGGATGATCGTGCCTTTCACCTTCAGCATCGAGCTTTCCACGCCCGGCGCCTGCCCTGCGGCGGCTTTCGAGATGATCCGCAGGTTGGTCGTCGCCATCGCCATCAGGTCGATCTCAGCCTGTGCCACGCGGGCGGCGAAATGCGGGTTCTCGATCAGCGGGCGGCCCCCGGCCATCTCGGAGCGGGCGATGCGTTTGACGGCCTGCAGACCGGCCTGAGAGAAGCCCACGCCCGCGATGTTGGTGCGCTCATGGGTCAGCAGGTACTTGGCGTAGGTCCAGCCCTTGTTCTCTTCGCCGACGAGGTTCTCGGCGGGCACTTTCACGTTGTCGAAGAAGACCTCGTTCACCTCGGCGCCGCCATCCAGCAGGATGATCGGGCGCACGGTGATGCCCGGCGTCTCCATGTCGATCAGCAGGAAGGAGATGCCCTCTTGCTGCTTCACCTCCTTGTTCGTCCGCACGAGGCAGAAGATCATGTTGGCGTGCTGGCCCAGCGTCGTCCATGTCTTCTGGCCGTTGACGATGTAATGATCGCCGTCCTTCACCGCGGTGGTTTTCAGCGAGGCGAGGTCGGAGCCTGCGCCCGGCTCGGAATAGCCCTGACACCACCAGTCCTCACCCGAGAGGATGCGCGGCAGCCAGTAGTCCTGCTGCTCTTTCGAGCCGAACTTCTGCAGCACCGGCGCCAGCATCGACAGGCCAAAAGGCACGATGCGCGGCGCGTGGTGGGCGGCGGCTTCTTCCTCGAAGATGTGGCGCTGCACGGCGTTCCACGCGGCCCCGCCGAACTCCTTGGGCCAGTTGGTCGCGAGCCAGCCCTGTTCGTTCAGGATCGCGTGCCAGCGTTCGTGGTCGTCCTTCGTCAGTTCCTGCCCGCGGCGCACCTTCTCGGAGAGCTCTTTCGGCAGTTTCTCGGCGAGGAAATGACGCACCTCCTCGCGGAAGGCGCGTTCTTCGTCTGTATAGCTCAGGTCCATGTCGGCCCCCTTTAGTAGATTTCGAAGAGGCCAGCCGCCCCCATGCCGCCGCCGATGCACATCGTCACGACGCCGAGTTTCGCGCCGCGGCGGTGGCCTTCGCGCAGAATGTGGCCGGTCATCCGGGCCCCGGTCATGCCGAAGGGATGGCCGATGGCGATGGAGCCGCCGTTCACGTTGCACTTGTCCGGGTCGATGCCCAGACGGTCGCGGCAGTAGAGCGCTTGGCTCGCGAAAGCCTCGTTCAGCTCCCAGATGTCGATGTCATCGACGCTGAGGCCATGGCGTTCCAACAGGCGCGGCACGGCGAAGACCGGGCCGATGCCCATCTCGTCGGGCTCGCAGCCCGCCACGGCGAAGCCGCGGAAGGCGCCCATGGCCTGGAGGCCCTGCTGCTCGGCCTGTTTGCTGTCCATCAGCACCAGAGCGGCGGCACCGTCCGAGAGCTGGCTGGCATTACCGGCGGTGATGAAGGCCCCCTCGCCGCGCACCGGGGTGAGGCCCGCAAGCCCCTCCATCGTGGTACCGGGGCGGTTGCATTCGTCGCGGTCCACGGTGACCTCGCGGGTGGAGATCTCCTTGGTCTCCTTGTCCTGCACGCCCATGGTGGTCTGCATCGGCACGATCTCGTCGTCGAAGAGACCGGCCTCCTGCGCCTTGGCGATGAGTTGCTGGCTGCGCAGACCGTAGGCGTCCTGATCCTCGCGGCTGATGTTGTAGCGTTTGGCCACGATGTCGGCGGTGTCGATCATCGCCATATAGACCTCGGGCTTGTGCTCTTCCAGCCAGGGCTCCTTGACCGATTTCACATGCGGCTGGATCAGCGAAATGCTCTCGACCCCGCCTGCGACCATCGGGCCTGCGCCCTCCATGCAGATGGCATTGGCGGCCATGGCGACGGTCTGAAGACCGGACGAGCAGAAGCGGTTCACGGTCACGCCCGAGGCGGTGACCGGCAGGCCCGCGCGCAGAGCGATCTGGCGCGCGATGTTCGAGCCCGTGGCCCCTTCGGGGTAGCCGCAGCCGATCATCACGTCCTCGATGGCCGAAGGCTCCACGCCCGAACGTTTCACGGCCTCGGCGACGACATGGCCGCCCATGGTGGCACCATGGGTCATGTTGAATGACCCGCGGAAGGATTTGGCCAGCCCGGTGCGGACGGCAGAGACGATTACGGCCTGTTTCATTTGGCAGCTTCCTTGTTCAGATCATCAAAGTTGCGGTTGGTCTTGACCAGTTCGGCCAGCAGCGGCGCGGGTTTCCAGAACCACGGGTCCTGCTCGGCGAAGCCTTCGATCGCCGCCAGCACGTTGGGCAGGCCCTGAATGTCGGCCCATTTCATCGGGCCGCCCCAGTAGCGCGGGAAACCGTAGCCGAAGAGCAGCGTCATATCGATGTCGAGCGGGCGTTTGGCGATGCCCTCTTCCAGCACCTTGGCGGCCTCGTTGACCATGGCGCACATATAGCGGCGCACGATCTCGGCGTCGGTGAACTCGCGCGGGGTGATGCCGCGCTCCCTCTGCTCTTCCTCGATCAGGCGGGTGACTTCCGGGTTCGGCGTACCGCCGCGCTTGCCCTTCTCGTAGATGTAGTAACCCTCGCCGGTCTTCTGGCCGAAGTGCCCCTGCTCGCAAAGCCGGTCGATGTATGTCGGCACGCGCTCCTCGGGGTGGCGCGTGGCGGCCTTGCGCTTGCGTGTGGCCCAGCCGATGTCGAGGCCGGCGAGGTCGGCCACGGCGAAGGGGCCCATGGCAAAGCCGAATTTCTCCAGCGCCGCGTCGATCTTGTAGGGGCTGGCGCCGTCCAGAACCATGTGGTCCGCCGCGGTGCGATAGGTGGCGAGGATGCGGTTGCCGATGAAGCCGTCGCAGACCCCGGCGCGGACGCTGACCTTGCCCAGTGCCTTGCCAAGCGCGAAGCCGGTGGCGACCACATCTTTCGCGGTCTTGTCGGCGACAACGACCTCGAGCAGTTTCATCACATGCGCGGGCGAGAAGAAGTGCAGCCCGATCACGTCCTCGGGGCGCTTGGTGGCGGCGGCGATCTCGTTCACATCTAGATAGGAGGTGTTGGAGGCCAGCACGCAGCCCGGCTTGCAGACCGCGTCGAGCTTGCCGAAGACGTCTTTTTTCACGTCCATGTCTTCGAACACCGCTTCGACCACCAGATCGACGTCTCCCAGGCTGTCGTATTCGGTGGAGACGGTCAGCGCCGTGCCGGTCAGGTGATCGAACTTCGCCTGATCGATCTTGCCGCGTTTCAGCGCGCCGGCGAGGTTGCCGGAGATACGCTCATGCGCGGCCTTGGCGGCCTCGTCCTTCATCTCGATCAGCACGACCGAGAAGCCAGAGAGCAGCGCCGCGGTGGCGATGCCCGCGCCCATGGTGCCGCCGCCGATGACGCCGATGGCCTCCAGCTCGCGCGGTTCGACACCTTTCAGCTCTGGCAGGTTGCTGACCGCCCGCTCGGAGAAGAAGGCGTGGATCATGCCCTGCCGCTGGTCGGTGTTCATCAGTTCCGAGAAGATGCGGCGCTCGGCCTTCATGCCCTCCTCGAAGGGTTTTTCGACACCTGCCTGCACGGCGCGCACGGCCTCGGCCGGCGAAATCTGGCCGCGGCCTTTCTTCAGCGTTGCCTCATAGGCGGCATCCCAGTCGATCGGCGCGGGCGCGGGCATCTCGCAGATCGGACGGCGCTCGGCACCGCTGTCGAGCAGCTCACGGACGTAGGCAAGACCAACCTCCTGCGGATCGCCCTCCTCCACGCGGTCGACGATGCCCATTTCCAGCGCCTGCGGTGCCTTGATGTGGCGGCCCGTGGTGATCGCGTCGAGCGCGGGTTCCACGCCGATGAGCCGCGGCAGACGCTGGGTGCCGCCAGCGCCGGGAATGAGGCCGAGGTGCACTTCCGGCAGACCGACGCGGGCCGAGGGCTGGGCGATGCGGTAATGCGCCGAGAGCGCGACTTCGAGTCCGCCGCCGAGGCTCACGCCATGCATGGAGGCCACGACCAAGAGCGGCGAGGCTTCGATGCGGTTGCAGAGGTTCGGCAGATGCGGCTCCATCGGCGGCTTGCCGAACTCGGTGATATCGGCCCCGGCGATGAAGGCGCGGCCTTCGCCCACGATCATCACGGCGCGCACGCCCTCCTCGGCCTCGGCGCGGTCCATGCCGTCGGCCAGCCCCTGCCGCACGGCTTGGCTCAGCGCGTTGACGGGCGGGTTCTCGATGCGCAGCACGACGATGTCGTCGTGGCGGGAATAGGCGATCTTGTCGGTCATGTGATGTCTCCTTGTCTTTATCCGCGCCGTGACAGGGCGGGCGCCCGTCCGGTGCGTTGTTCGATGCCGCTGACCACGTCGCGCAGGGCTGGCCCCACTTGTGACAGAATGCGGTCGTCGGGCAAGTCCGCCGGCAGCGCGCCGCAGCTAAAGGACACCGGCTCTCCGAACTCACCGGCGTAATAGGGCACGCTGACCGCGTTTACATTGCGGGCATAGCGGGTGTCAGGCGGGGCCAGCACGAAGCCCTGCGCCAGCAGTTGCTCATAGCCCTCACGACGGAAATCGCGCAGCCGGTCGTCGGGTTCCAGCGCTTCGAAACGGTCTTCGTCGAGGCTGGCCAGCGTGGCCAGACCCGAGGAGGAGCCATAGACCGGAATGCGGTGCCCCGGCTCCAGCCAGATCGTCGAGGCCGTGCGCGGCCGCCAAGTGCGTACCAGCATCATCCGGTCGCCATCGCGCACGGCGATCAACGCCAGCGTGCGGGTCTCATCCGCCAGTTCCTGCATCGCATCCGACGCCATATCCACGAAGCTCACCGCGACAGAGGCGACGGAGCCGAGCGCTATCGCCGCGGGCCCAAGCCGAAACTTGTCGTTGCGCCCGCCATGGGCCAGATACCCCAACTCGCAAAGCGTATAGGTCAGCCGCGACACGGTGGGTTTCGGCAGCCCCGTCCGCTCGGCAATCTGGGCATGGCTCAGCCCACTGTCGCTGGCGCGAAAGGCCCGCAGAATGCCAAGCCCCCGCGCCAGAGTATTGGCGAACTTGCGGTCCGTGCCGGTATCGGATGCCGCCTGATTCATCGCGCCGCCATCGGGATCAGGAGCGAGATCATCGGGAAGGACATGATCAGGATCAGCACGATCACGTCGACGCTGAGAAAGCGTGTGATGCCAGCGAAGATCTTATCGATCGGCGCTTCGCGCCCCACCACGTTGGCGATGACGAAGACGTTGAGGCCGACGGGCGGGGTGATCAACCCGATCTCCAGCAGCTTGATGACCACAACGCCGAACCAGATGAGGTTTAGGTCATAGCTTTCGACCAGCGGGATCATCAGTGGCAGGGTCAGCACCATGATGCCGATGGGATCAAGGAACATGCCCAAAAGCAGGTAGATCAGCGCGATGCAGAGCATCAGCACCACCAGCGACATCTGCGCGTCAGAGACGAAGCCGACGATGGTGCCCGCGACGCCAGTCAGCGCGACGAAGGCCACGAAGATCTTGGCCGAGGCGGCGATGAGGAAAATGGCGGAGGTCTGCACGCAGGTTTCCTTGACCGCGGCCCAGAGGCCCGCCCAGTCGAGCTTTTTCTGCGCAAAACCGATCAGCGTGGCCGAGACGACGCAGACGGCTGCGGCCTCGGTCGCGGTGAAGATGCCGCCGTAGATGCCGCCGATGATGAGCACGAAGAGCAGCAGCGCGGGCCAGCTTTCGAGCGCTGCGGTCCAACGCTCCCCGGCGCTGTAGCGCTGGTCGGTCGAGGGGGCGACCGATGGATCGCGCCAGACCCAGACGGCGATGACCAGCACGAAGCCCATCAGCGTCAGCAGCCCCGGCAGAACACCGGCGAGAAAGAGCGAGGAGATCGAGGTCTCGGTGAAGATGCCGTAGATGATGAACAGCACCGAAGGCGGAATGAGCGAGCCCAGCGTGCCACCCGCCGCGACCGAGGCCGTGGCGAGGCGCGGGTCATAGCCCATGCGCAGCATCTCGGGCGTGCAGATCTTGCCCATGGTCGAGGCGCAGGCGATGGACGAGCCGGTGATCGCGGAAAACCCACCGCAGCCCATGACGGAGGCCATGGCCACCCCACCCGGCAGTTTGGTCAGCCAGACTTTGGCCGCGTGGTAGATTTTCGTCGTGATATCCGCGCGGTAAGCGATATGTCCAAGCGCCACGAAGAGCGGGATCATCGACAGATCGTAGGAATGGATAAGGTCGAAGGAGTTCGAGAACACCATCGAGGTGGTCGCCTTGATCGCGCGTTCGGGCATGAAAGTCCCAGTGCGGAAGGCGAAGATAAAGAAGGTGGCGACGGTCGCGACCGAGGCCAGCGTGAAGGCGATCGGCACCCGCAGGGCCAGCATGATTAGCACCGCGGCAAAGGCGATCATTCCGATGGTCGAGGCATCCATTAGCGCAGGTCCTCTTCAACCATCAGATCAGCCGCGTGATGTTGCTCATCCGAGACGACGCCGCCTGCAAGAACGGTGCGCCCGTCGCGCCATGTCAGCTCGGCCAGCCGCAAGAAAGTCGCGATCATCCCGATCAGGAACAACAACCGCCCCGGCCACTTGGGCAGGTTCAGGTCGCCATAGAAAAAGCTCCCCTTCTCCACCACGGAGAGGAATTCGCGCCCGCCGGAATAGATCAGCGGCGCCAGAGCCAACATGCCGATGGCAGAGCCTGCCACGATCAGCACCGAACGCGCGCGTTCGGGGAAACGGTCGGTCACGAAGGCGACCGAGACATGCGCACGGGCCGCGGTGGCGGCGGCGAGGGGCAGCAGGATGGCGGCAACCATGAGCTCTCGCACCATGGTCACGCTATCGGGCACCTGACTGGCAAAGAGCGCGCGGGCGATCACGTTGGAGGTGATCAACACCCCCAGGGCGATCACCGCCAAGGCCCCCAGTCCCAACAGGATTTTCTCCAGATTTACCAACATATGCTGCCCCTCCCCAGTGTCAGCGATCAGTTACCAGCGGCGTCCCATGGGTAGCCGTTGGCGTCACGCTCTTCGGTGTATTTGGCGATCAGCGCCTTATACTCTTCCAGCAGTTCCTCACCGGGCAGACCGGCGGAGCTTGCCGTTTGCACCCATTCGTCAAGGAACTTCTCACCGGCTTTGACCAGTTTCGCGCGGTCCCCTTCGGGCAGGGTGATGACCTCGACGCCCTGCTCTTTCATGGAGGCGATGGCCTTTTCGTTGGCGGTGGTGATCAGACGACCGAATTCGTCGGCCATGTCCGCGCCAACCTCGGCCAGCGTCTCCTGCTGCTCTTCCGTCAGGCTGTCGTGCATGTCCTTGTTCATAAAGATGCCAAGACCGCCGACCTGACCCCAATCGAGGATCGTATAGCTGTCCATCACCTCGGCCTGCTTCAGCGCCGCGACGGCATAGCTGTAGCCCTGCGAGCAGTCGATCAGCCCGGTGTCGAGGCCTTGGTAGGCGTCGTAGATCGACATGTTGACCATATTCGCGCCCTCCTCGCCAAAGACCTTGCCATAGGCGCCCACGCCGCGGACCTTCTTGCCCGAAATGTCGTCGACGGATTTGATCGCGCCGCCCTTGCAGCCGATGTTCACCTGAGAGGTGGTCCAAGTGCCGATGTAGACGAGGTTCTTGTCGGCGAGGTCTTCCTGAATGGCTTCGTTGCTGCGCATCAGCTCATCGGTGGCGCGCATGCCAACCCAAGCGTCGGGGTTGTTCACCGGCAGGTCGGCGATGCCGTAGCCCGCCATCTCTTGCGGGTAGTAGACTGCAATGACCGAGCCGGTGTCGGCCACGCCATCGGCAAGCGATTGCACAGCGGCATTGGCTTTGAACAGCGCCCCGCCCCACTGGATGTCGAGGCGCATATCGCCGTCGGACCGTTCGGCGACCTGATCGGCGAACCACTGCAACGCCTGCGCGCGTGCACCGCGGTTCGGCCCGGCTTCCCCATGAATCAACACGGTCTTAGCGCTTACCGCGCCACCAGCCAGCGCCAGAGCTGCGGCGCAGCTCAGGTGTTTGAAAATTGTCATGTCGGCTCCTCCCAGAGACTTGTTTCGCAATGCGAACCGTTGTTTCGCATTTGTCGCAGGTCACGCTAGTCCGCGGACCGAAGGCGATCAAGCGAAACTTGGGCCATCGGCAGGGAGAGCGGTTAGGCTATTGAATTTGTTAAGGGAAAATTTCCCGAAGTTTGGTGCAGGCGTGGAACAGCCCCACCATATCCCGGAATCGGCTGCTCGGATCGAGCGGCCCGTAAAAAAGGCAGCCACGCCCGCACAGGACGTGGCCGCTGAATTTTAATACCAGTCGCCGAATTTGACCTCGACATCAGTGCCGACGCGTTTGGCGAACTCTTGCGGGTCTTGGGTGCCGCCGTCTTTGCCCCGGAAGTGATAGGGGTAGACGTAAGCTGGCTTGAACTCGGCCACCGCCGAGGCGGCGGCGTTGGAATCCATGGTGAAGGGCAGGTTCATGCAGACGAAAGCCAGCGAGATATCGGTCAGCCCGCGCATCTCGGGCGTGTCTTCGGTATCGCCCGAGATATAGATGCGGAAGCCATCGAAGCCGAGGATATAGCCGTTGTCGCGCCCCTCGGGGTGGAACTTCTTGCGCTCTTCGGTGGTGTTATAGGCCGGGATCGCGTTGATCGGCAGGCCGTTGAACTCGGTATTCTCGCCATTGGCGATCTTGCTGGCCTTGGCGGCAAGCGCTTCGGGGAGCATGTCGAACACGGCGGGGTTGGTGATGATCTGCACGTCATCGCCTGCCAGTGCGGCCAGCGTATCGGCATTGTAGTGATCGCCATGCTCATGGGTGATGAGGATCAGATCCGCCGCCGGGAAATCGCTGTATTGCGCGGGCTCGCCCACCGGATCGACATAGATCACGCCCTTTGGCGTCTCCAACACGATGGAGGCGTGATCGACCGGGTGCACGGTGATCGGGCCTGCGTCGGTGTCGAAGGTATCACCGCTCTGCGTGGCGGCGCGGGCGGCGAAGGGCAGCAAGGTCACGACGCCAGCGGCAGCGGCGGAGGTGGCAAGGAAATGGCGGCGGGTCTGGGTCATTTCAGGCTCCTGTTGGTTGCTGGAACGGGACATAGCGGCCCCGCCCCGCATTTCAACGCGGCACCCGTTTTGCGGCAAGCCTATGAGGGGCGCAGGCCGAGAATCTCACGCGCTTGTGCAGCCGTGGCAACGGGGCGCTCATATTTCGCGCAGAGATCCGCCGCGCGCTGGATCAGCGCCGCGTTCGAAGGTGCCAGCGTCTCGCGGTCCAGCCGCACGTTGTCCTCGAGCCCCGCCCGCGTATGGCCACCCGCCGCGATGGCCCATTCGTTCAGCACGATCTGGTTCGGCCCGATCCCGGCGGCACACCACTGCGCATCGGGCGCCAAGCGGTTGAGCGTGTGGATGTAGAAATCAAAGGTCTCACGGTCCACCGGCATGGCGTTTTTCACGCCCATGACGAATTGCACATAGAGCTGGCCGGGAATGCGCCCGTCACGGTTCATCTCGGCGGCCTTGTGGATGTGGCTGAGATCGAAGGCTTCGATCTCGGGCTTGATCTCATGGGCTTTCATCTCCGAGGCCAGCCAATCGACCAATTCCGGCGGGTTCTCGTAAACCCGCGTCGGGAAATTATTGGACCCGACCGAGAGCGAGGCCATGTCGGGCCGTAGCGAAAGCATCCCGCCCCGCTCCCGCCCCGCGCCCGAGCGCCCGCCGGTGGAGAACTGGATGATCATGCCGGGGCAGTGCTTTTGCACGCCTTCCATCAGCCGCGCGAACCTCTCGGGGTCCGAGGACGGGGTCTCGTCCTCGTTGCGCACATGGGCGTGGCAGATCGAGGCCCCGGCCTCGAAGGCCGCGTGGGTCGACTCGACCTGCTCGGAGATCGAGATCGGCACGGCGGGGTTGGCGGCTTTGGTGGGGACGGAGCCGGTGATGGCGACGCAGAGGATGCAGGGGGTGGTCATGGGTGGTGGTCCTGTAGTGTGATGCAGAAGGTCGCATATGGCGGGGGCGGTGTACACTAGTTGGGAGAGAGCGTTGGAGTTCACTAGCCGCCACCGCGCGAGAACAGAGGGGCTAAGACCTGCATCCCTTAGCAACCTTTCAACAGATGGAATGGCTATTGAATATCGTACGAACGACCTGAAATTACAGAAACGCAGTTGCGCTCACTATGGGCTAATTATTCTAACCAACCAAACTAGGACACTGACCCCAATGGTCGAGATAACGCCGGCCATCGATGCGTAGGCTATTTCTTTCGCGAATCCTCGGCCCTTATTTACTATCTTCAAGTGCCTATCGATTTGTCGCGAACCGGCAACATTCAAATTTAGCATCGGGAAATACCCACGTGGCCAAGCATTGTTAGCGACATGGACATATAGCTTGTGTGATACCCAATTCAGAAAATAGTACAAGAGAGCAAGAATAAGAACGTTTTGGAAGTACAAATGATAGCTAGGGTTTAATGTCCACCAGTATCCGTTACCGGTAATTGTGGCAACAATTGCTGCGCAGAGAATACCAATACGCAGCTGTTCAAAGCTATTCACTGTCAACAGGTTTGAGCCAAAATCTTTCCAGCGCCCCCAATTTGGCGCCCATTTCGGCCTTTCAGGCACGGGGTGTTCAGGTAAGGCTTCGAACCAGTCCTTTATGACCAATTCTAAATTTCGCGAAATTAGGTAGTCAACATACTCAATTCTCACTTCAGCACATGAACTTGACCACGGTTGGCCGGGCTCGTGACCAACCATCGCGTTAGAACCATCTTGGTTCAGTACAAAACCGTGTAGGTCGATATTAATTGAGTAAGCAGCGACGTCTGCAGACCGCTCAGTCGGGATAACGAAATTAAAGTATATCTCTAGACATGAGATCGGGGAAGTTGAGCTAAAGTCATGATTAACAAATTTATCGTAGGACGAAATATTCTCACGGGACACCGCACCGCTGTTGTCTCGTTTCTCCACAATAACGGAGCGAAAGCCCGCAGAAGTAGGCTGCAAATGTTCTATCCACTGACCCAACTTCAAACAAAGTTGAGAAATGTCATTCCTTTCGATCCGATAGGACTTGTTAAGGCGCGAAAAATGGTACTCTTTTGTGCCAGTCACCTCATCGAAAAGAGCTTTAAGAACTGTAGATGGAAGGCGCGGGAACTCAGCGGTTTCCCCTCCGTCGGTCGTCAACTGCGCCTGGCTTGCAATGTTCTTGTTCCCATGACCGGACAAAACTCACTCCTTAAACCTAAGACTTGGACTGTTTAGAAAAGTGAGTTCAATATTGCAATGCACACCCACGAGTTGCAATAGCCTGCAAAGCGATAGGGCAAGACGAGAGTCATGACTTCGCTACGGGATGAAAAACGCAAAGTCGCTCATCAAATTCATTTTAGCTGTCCATCTTCAGCGCGGAAATAAACGCCTCCTGCGGGATATCGACCTTCCCGAACTGGCGCATCTTCTTTTTACCGGCCTTCTGCTTCTCCAGCAGCTTCTTCTTCCGCGTGGCGTCGCCGCCGTAACACTTCGCCGTCACGTCCTTTCGCATCGCGGAAAGCGTCTCGCGCGCGATCACCTTGCCGCCGATGGCCGCCTGGATCGGGATCTTGAACATGTGGCGCGGGATCAGGTCTTTGAGCTTCTCCACCATCGCCCGGCCACGCATCTCGGCGCGGTCGCGGTGCACCATGGTTGAGAGCGCATCCACCGGCTCGTCGTTCACGAGGATCTGCATCTTCACCAGATTGTCCTGACGGTAGCCGATCATCTGATAATCAAAACTGGCATAGCCCTTGGTGACCGACTTCAGCCGGTCGTAGAAATCGAACACCACCTCATTGAGCGGCAGGTCATAGACCACCATGGCGCGGGAGCCGGCATAGGTCAGGTCTTCCTGAATGCCGCGGCGGTCCTGGCAGAGCTTCAGCACGTCGCCGAGGTAGTCGTCGGGCACGAGGATCGTCGCCTTGATCCGCGGCTCTTCCATGTGATCGACCAGCGTCATGTCGGGCATGTCGGCGGGGTTGTGCAGCTCCTGCATCTCCCCGTCCTTCATGTGGACGTGGTAGATCACCGAGGGCGCGGTGGTGATGAGGTCGATGTCATACTCGCGCTCGAGCCGGTCGCGGATCACCTCGAGGTGCAAAAGGCCAAGGAAGCCGCAGCGGAAGCCGAAGCCAAGCGCGGCGGAGGTCTCCATCTCGTAGGTGAAGGAGGCGTCGTTCAGGGCGAGCTTCTCGATCGCCTCGCGCATGTCCTCGAAATCATTGGCGTCGACCGGGAAGAGGCCGCAGAAAACCACCGGCACCGAGGGTTTGAAGCCCGGAAGTGCTGTTTCGCATTTGCGTTTCTCATGGGTGATCGTGTCACCGACGCGGGTGTCGCGGACCTGTTTGATCGAGGCGTTGAGATAGCCGATCTCGCCGGGGCCGAGGCTGTCGACGCCGACCATCTTGGGCCGGTAGACGCCCACGTCGTCCACGTCATAGGTGCCGCCGGTTTTCATCATGCGGATGCGGTCGCCCTTCTTCAGGGTGCCCTCCACGATGCGCACGATACAAATGACGCCGAGGTATTGGTCGTATTTACTGTCCACCAGCATCGCCTTGAGCGGCGCGTCGGGGTCGCCGCCCGTGGGCGCGGGCAGCTTGTTGACGATGGCCTCCAGCACGTCCGGGATGCCGACGCCGGTCTTGGCCGAGATCAGACACGCCTCAGAGGCGTCGATGCCGATCACATCCTCGATCTGCTCGCGCACGCGGTCGGGGTCGGAGGCGGGCAGGTCGACCTTGTTCAGCACCGGCACGATCTCATGATCCGCATCGATGGCGGTATAGACGTTGGCCAGCGTCTGCGCCTCGACCCCCTGTGTGGCGTCGACGACCAAGAGCGAGCCCTCGACCGCCTGCATGGAGCGTGCGACCTCATAGGCGAAGTCGACGTGTCCGGGCGTGTCGATCAGGTTCAGCACATAGGTCTTGCCGTCTTTCGCCGGGTATTCGATGCGGACGGTGTTGGCCTTGATGGTGATGCCCCGCTCCCGCTCGATATCCATGTTATCCAGAAGCTGGCTTTGCATGTCGCGTTCGGCGACCGTGCCGGTGAGTTGGATCAACCGGTCGGCCAGCGTGGATTTGCCGTGGTCGATATGCGCCACGATGGAGAAGTTGCGGATGTTTTCAAGCGGTGTCATGCAAGGGGATATGGCGCAGAGCCGCGCCTGCGTCAATTGGCCATGAACGCGCCCATGCCCCCTGCCCGCACGTCACGGCGCTTTATCGCGGGTCGAAGGGCGCAGCCCCCCAAAGGAGAATTGCGCGAAGCCCCCTTTTGCGGCATAATGAAGGGCAGAGCAGATCGGGCCGACAAGGGGAAAACCCCATGGTCCAGAACAATAGGGCAAATCAATGCGGACAGTTGCAAGTTTGATGGCGCTCGCCATCTTGGCGGGTTGTGGCGGCACACGTTATTCCAGCGATGCCGCCGTCGGACGTTTCTCCCCCACACCGGTTCTTTTCGCCACGGGGCCGATCCAAAAGGCCTGTCTGGCCGATGGGCGCCGCGGCTCCAGCCATGCGCGCTGCGGCTGTGTGCAGGCGGTGGCGGATCAGACGCTGTCGCGCTCGGACCAGCGCCAAGGTGCCAAGATTTTCCGCGACCCGCACCGTTTGCAGGAAATGCGCCAATCCGACAACAAAAGCGAGAACGCTTTCTGGAGCACATGGAAAGCCTTCGGCCAAAGCGCCGCGGCGGCCTGTTCCAACACCTGATTGCTCAGTCTTGGCTGAGCGGCTGGCCAAAACGGTCAATCAGCCGTCCGACGATCTGATCGCGGGCGGCGCGAAACTGCGTGAGTTTGGCCTCGCGCCCCTCGCCCAGCCCGGTGGGGTCAAGGATCGGCCAATATTCCACGTCGAGATGATAAAACCGCGTCAGTTCCAGCGCCCGGCGCTGGCTGGCAGGGCTAAGCGCGATCACAAGGTCGAATGACCCCAGATCGTCGCCCCATTCCTCCATCTCGTCGAAACTGCGGCTGCGGTGGCGGTCGAGTTCCACGTCCAGCTCTCTGCACACGGCGATGGAGAAGCCGTCAATCTCCATGTCGTTCTTGACGCCAACCGATTGGACATAGGTGCCGGTGCCGTAGAACTTCTTCATCAACCCCTCGGCCATGGGGGAGCGGACGGCGTTATGATCGCAGCAGAAGAGAACGGATTGAGGCAGCACCTGCGTCATTTATCCGCCGAAATGCAGAACGCAGATCAGGGTAAATAGCCGCCGGGCGGTGTCGGTGTCGATCTCGGCCTTGCCCGAGAGCCGCTCTTGCAGCACGCGGGAGCCTTCGTTGTGAATGCCGCGCCGGGCCATGTCGATCGTCTCGATTTGGCTGGGGGGCAGTTTCTTGACCGCTTCGAAATAGCTTTCGCAGATTTGGAAGTAATCCTTCACCACCTGCCTGAACGGGCCGAGGGAGAGGTGAAATTCCGCTGCCTTTTCAGCCGCTTCGGTCTGCACGTCAAAGACCAGACGTTTGTCGCGGATAGAGAGAGACAGATGGTAAGGCCCTTCGGGCACCGGCCCCTTTTCGCGTTCGGGCAGGATGAAACTGTTCTCTTCCAGCAGGTCGAACATGGCCACCTTACGCTCCTGATCAATCTCGGGCGTGGGCGGCGGCATGTTCGCGTCATCAAGCGCGATATGGGTGATGCGGGTCATCGGCGCATCCTTTTTGCTGGCGATACCCTTCCGTGGATAGCGCAGCGGTGGGAAGGGGGCAATGCGCGAGAGCACGCGCGCCCGCGATTGCGCCCCGTCAGCGCATTTGACGATACGTCAGAAGCATCAACAGGGCCGAAAGCACGCAGGCGGGGGCAGCGCTGCCCCTGCCCTAGTCGTTGAGTTTGCGCAGACGCGCGGTGACCGACAGGCCATGTGCCTCAAGGCTTTCGGACTGGGCCAGCCGCTCTGCCGCGGGGCCGATGGCCTTGAGCGCCTCGGGCGACATCTGCGCCAGCGTCGTCCGCTTCATGAAATCCAGCACCGACAGGCCAGAGGAGAAACGCGCCGAGCGCGCCGTGGGCAGAACGTGGTTCGGCCCGCCGACGTAATCGCCAATCGCCTCGGGCGTCCATTGGCCGAGGAAGATCGCCCCGGCATGGGTGATCTTGTCCGACAGCGCCTTCGGGTCCGCCACGCAAAGCTCAAGGTGCTCCGGCGCGATGCGGTTGCTGAGGGCGGCGGCGGCGTCGAGGTCCGGCACGGTGATGATCGCTCCATTGTCGCGCCAGCTTGCGCCCGCGATGGCGCGGCGTTCGAGGGTGAGCAGACGCTTCTCAACCGCCTCTTCCACCGCGCGGGCAAAGGCAGGGTCGGTGGTGATCAGAATGCTCTGCGCGCTCTCGTCATGTTCGGCTTGGCTGAGCAGATCGAGGGCAATAAAATCGGGATCGTTCTCTCCATCGGCGATGACGAGGATCTCGGATGGCCCCGCGATCATGTCGATGCCGACCTTGCCGAAAACGCGGCGTTTGGCGGCGGCGACGAAAGCGTTGCCCGGGCCGGTGATCTTGTCCACCGGGGGGATCGTTTCGGTGCCATAGGCCAGTGTCGCCACGGCCTGCGCGCCGCCGATGCGGTAAATCTCATCCACCCCGGCGATGCGGGCGGCCAGCAGCACAAGCGGGTTCAGCACACCATCGGGCGTCGGTACGACCATCGCCAGACGCGCCACCCCCGCCACTTTGGCCGGGACCGCGTTCATCAACACCGAGGATGGGTAGCTCGCCAATCCGCCGGGCACATAGAGGCCCGCGGCGGAAACCGGCGTCCAGCGCCAGCCCAGCGTGGCGCCATCGGGGTCGGTCCATTCCGCATCCTCGGGCAATTGCCGGGCGTGATAGGCGCGGATGCGGTCGGCGGCGAGTTCCAGCGCCTTGCGGTCTTCGGGAGAGACTTCGGCCACGGCGGCGTCGACCTCTTCCGCGCTGATGCGCAGGGTCTCGGCAGTCAGGGTCACGCGGTCGAATCTCTGCGACAGGTCGATCACGGCGGCATCGCCACGGGCGCGCACATCGGCGATGATCTCGGCCACCACGGCATCGACATCGGGGCTGTCCTCGCGCTTGGCGTTCAGCAGTTTGTCAAAAGCCGCTTCGAAATCGGCGGCAGAGGCATCGAGCGTGACGGGCATGGGTTCAAGCTTTCGTAGAGGGGCCGCCGCGCAGGGCTGGCCCGAAAATGTTAAGACGCCTGCGGGCGGCGCAGGCTCGGCTCGGCCCGCAGGCCTGCGGTTTTAGAGGTGGCAGCGGGGGCGGCACGCTGCGCCAGTCGCATGGCGCGGGTGTCTTGCGCATTGTCGAAGATCGCACGCGCCACCTGCGCCACCAAAATGGCGGAGAGACCACCCGAGACCAACGCGAGCGGCACCACCAAGGTCGCGACCGAGAGCGACGCGATGAGTTGCGCCGCGCCCAAGACGCAGCCCAGGAGGATCAGTGCCCAACCGGACACTTCGGTCAGCAGCGCGGTGATCCGGCCCCGCGTAAATCTATTCTGTTTCAGTTCAGGCATCTTGCGATCCTTGCCCGCCATGCGGCGGCGTCACTCAGGGTGAACGGGCCGTTTCTTGGACGGGGCGACATAGGGGCGGGTCACATCCTTGAGCGTCACCTCAAGCGCTTCGACTTCCAGCCGGATCGCGCCGTCTCCGGCCAAAGTCAGCGTCACATGGCCCGAGGGCGCGTCGCCCTCTTCAAACGCGATATCCAGCAGCGACAGGATCGTATCGGCATCGCCCTGCGGCACACCTTGGCTGGCGACACGTTGCACGTTGTTGAACATCAGCACCGATTGCACCCGCTCGGGCGCGTGACGCGCCGCCCCCGTATCCTCATGCCGCAGCCGGTTCAGCAGCAGCGCAAAGCGCGCGCCCGCGCGGTGCCAGCGCATTTCGGAGGCGGGAAAGACCGCGTCTTGGGTCAGCGAGGCGATCACCGTCAGATCCTCGGCATCCAAAGCACCAAGGTTCAGCGGCGCTTCGCGGCCATCTTCGAAACGTGCATCTTCGGTCATTTGTCGCTGATCCTTTCGATATCCGCCCCAACGCCGCGCAGTTTGGAGACCACATGCTCATAGCCGCGATCAAGGTGGTAGACCCGGCTGACCGTGGTCTCCCCAGTGGCGGCCAACCCGGCAAGGATGAGGGAGATCGACGCCCGCAGATCGGTCGCCATAACCGGCGCCCCTTTGAGCTTTTCGACCCCGGTGACCTTGGCCGTACCCCCCTGCACATCAATCCGCGCGCCCATGCGGATCAGCTCCGGCGCGTGCATGAAGCGATTCTCGAAAATCTTCTCTTCCAGAACCGATGTGCCTTCAGCCGTGCAGAGCAGCGCCATCATCTGCGCCTGAAGATCGGTCGGGAAACCGGGGAACGGCTCGGTGGTGACATCCACCGCCGAAATCCGCCCGTTGCGCCGTGCGACCTTGAGGCCCGCATCAGTCTCACTTACGTCGATGCCCGCCGCGTCGAGCTTTTCGCAAAACGCCTCCAGCAGATCGATTCGCCCGCCCAGAAGCTCAACCTCACCGCCGCAGAAGGCCGGGGCCAGCATATAGGTGCCAAGCTCGATCCGGTCGGTCACGACCTTATGGGTGGCCCCGTGCAGGCTGTCGACACCCTGAATGGTGATGCTGGAGGTGCCATCGCCTTCGATCTGCGCCCCCATGGCCCGCAGACAATCCGCCAGATCGACGATCTCAGGCTCCCGCGCGGCGTTGTTGATGACGGTGGTGCCCTTGGCAAGGGTCGCGGCCATGAGGATATTCTCGGTCGCCCCGACAGAGGCGAAGGGGAAGTCGATCACCGCCCCCTTCAGCTTGCCGCCCGCGCCCGCCTTGGCATAAAGATAGCCGTCCCGCAGGTCGATCTCCGCGCCCATCTTGGCCAGACCGTCGGTGTGAATGTCCATCGGGCGCGCACCAATCGCGCAGCCGCCGGGGAGCGAGACTTCGGCATGGCCCTCGCGCGCCAAAAGCGGCCCCAAGACCAGATTCGACGCGCGCATCTTGCGCACGATGTCATATTCGGCCCTTGTGTTGATCTCCCCATGGCTTGCCATGGTGATGACCTTGCCGTCCTGCATCGCGGCCACTTCGGCGCCGAGAGACTGCAAAAGCTGTGTCATCGTGCGAATGTCGCTCAGACGCGGCGCATTGGTCAGCGTCAGCGGCTCTTCGCTCAGCAATGTGGCGGGCATCAGCGCCAGACAGGCGTTTTTAGCACCCGCGATGGGAATTTGCCCGTTGAGCGCACCGCCGCCCCTGACCAGAATGGAATCCATCGTTCAGCTGTCCTTTTCCGGCCCCTCGGGGCCATTGCCTGTATCCTGCGCCACATCCTCGGCCCGCGCGCGCGCCTGCGCCTTGCGCCGCGCCATATTCGCCTTGAGCGCAGCCTTCAGCCGCGCCTCCCGCGCAGAGGGTGTTTTCGCGTTCTTTTCCGGGGCGTTTTGCTTTGCCATGCCGCCTATCTAGCGCAGGGGGCAAGAAGGGTCCAGATCAGGGGTTGCGCCCCCTTTCGATTGCGGCTAATCACCCGTCCACGGCGCTGCTGTAGCTCAGAGGTAGAGCACTCCCTTGGTAAGGGAGAGGTCGAGAGTTCAATTCTCTCCAGCAGCACCATGAAACTTCCTTGTTTCCGGATATGTAACGTCTAGCACAAGCGCTGGTCTCTCGACTTACGCCCGACGCTACGCGTCAGTCTGAGTGCGAGAGTTCAATTCCCTCCAGCAGCACCATTAATCTTCGCTTTTTCCGGACATGTAACGTCTAGCACAAGCGCTGGTCTCTCGACTTACGCCCGACGCTACGCGTCAGTCTGAGTACGAGAGTTCAATTCTCTCCAGCAACACCATGAAACTCCTCTTAATTATCGAAGTACCCCCGCGAGAGTGCCGCTCGTTTCTTTAAAGCCTACGCTGCACGCCTATTCTATAAATCGAATCGACACCCCCGCCCCGATAGCCGGGACGGAAGTGCCGAAAATTCACATCACATCACGACGCCTCAAAACATCACGACGCCTCAAACACGCCACAAGCGATACGCGACCCCGCGTCGCCCGATGGCTGCGATTCGTAATCGTCTGCGCCGCTGTGGATGATGAAGGCCGCACCATCATCGTCTTTGATCATGGTCTCAATATCGAGCAGGTCGAGAAAGACTTCGGCTTCAAGCACCCCATCTTCACCCACGACCATATTGGGCATATCACCGGGATGCGGCCCACCTTCGACGAGCACACCGTGCTTGCGGTCCCCCGCGATATGGCCACCGGCGGATTTGAAATCCTCTGCCGAACAATCACCGGTCTCATGCAAGTGCACGCCGTGGGTACCCGCGGGCACGCCGGTTACGTCGATCTTGACCAAGGTGCGGCCCGACGCAGTCGTGTTCAGCGAAACATTGCCCGAAATATCATTCGAATTGCCCGCGACCTGAGCCGTCGCCGCCGTTTGCATATGGCTTTCGGCCTGCGCCGCCACGGCGCCAGTTGTGGCCAAAGCGGCCCCGAGTAGGATATTGCGCAGATACATGGCTTCCTCCTTTGGGTTATATGTCCGATGTCGGCTCAACCCGCCCGGCCCGCGTCGGGTTCCTCTTGATGCAGGGCGAGGCTTGCCCCTATAAGCGGCCGAGTGCTCCCTTAGCTCAGCTGGATAGAGCAGCCGACTTCTAATCGGCAGGCCGAGGGTTCGAATCCTTCAGGGAGCGCCACTTTCTTTCACACGTGGGCCCTCCCCACCTACGCGCGCGAAAAATCCTCGATCGCCGCGGCGATCAGATGCGGAAAGGTCGGTTTGCCAAGCATGGCGACAGGCTCAAGCGCGCTTAGCCGCTGTTGGGTGAGATCGTCCAGATTGCCGCTCATGAAGACGCAGCGGATGTTGTGTTCCGCCAGCAGCCACTGCGCGACCTCTTCGCCGGAATCGCCATTGGCGAGCCGTAGGTCCATGAAGGCCAGATCGGGCCGGGACTGCGTCACCACCTCCCGGCAGGTCGCGAAATCCTTGACCGGGCCAAGGACGGAATGCTGAAGCTGTTCGAGCTGCATCTGAAGGTCCAAGGCAATCAAAAATTCGTCTTCGACAATCAGAATATTCACCGGCCATCACCCGGCGGGCATGGGAACCTCAATTTCAACGCAATAACCATGCTCTGTTGCCCTCTTATCCATCGTCGCCCCAAGCTGGCCGACAATGCCCGCCACGATCTTCGAACCGAGACCGACCCTATCCACACTCTCCGCGTTGCCGATCCCATCGTCCGACACCGTTAACGCCAAAAGGGCTCCCTCTTGATGCAAACGAACATCAACCCTGCCCTGTTCCCGCGCGACGAAAGCATGTTTATGCGCGTTGGTCACAAGCTCATTGATCAGCAGCGCAAGGTTGATGGCCAAATCGGTCGGCACGGTGACCGACTGCGCATCGACGACAGTCTCGATCTGCTTGCTGTCGGTCTCGGTACTGGCTGAAAGGAAATCGACGAGCTGCGGGATGTATTCGCCCACATCCACATGGGTAACGTTATGCGATTTATAGATAAGTTCATGGACGGAGCTTACCGCATGCACCCGGAGCGAAGCCTGTTGCAGGCTGTGTTTGACAGACGCATCGTCCACCGACGCGGCTTCGAGACGCAGAATGCTCGACACCAGATGCAGGCTGTTCTTGATCCGGTGGTTCACATCGCCAAGCAGTGTTTCCTTCTGCTCAAGAAGCTTGTCACGCTCGGTCAGGGTCTTCTGCAAGACCTCTTCGCGCTTCTTGGAATGGGTCAGATCGAGCGTGGCACCGATGAACCGCGCGGGCTTGTCATGTTCGAAAAGAACTTCACCACGCGTGTTCAGCCAACGGGTCTCCCCATTGGGCAAGACGATCCGATAATCGGCGTTCACGGTGGCATCATTGGCCATCGTTTCGCCCAAGCTTTGGTTCACATGCGCCAGATCATCGGGATGGATACGCCGGAACAGCTTGGCCATGGGGATTGTCCCCTCGGTATCGGCATAGCCGAACAGATTGGCCAATTCCTGCGAGATATTCGCGGTCCCCGTCTGAAGGTCCAACTCACCATAGCCGATCCCCGACACCTGCTTGGCCAGATTGAGCCGTATCGCCTGATCACGGCGACCGATAAATTCCGAGGTGACATCCTCGACATGGTGGATCAGCGCGATCAGCTTGCCATCTTCAAACACGGGCGTGTTCAACGGTTGCCAATATTTCTCTTCAAAGGCCCCGTCGGCGCTGTCGCGAATGGGGATATTGTACTTCTGCACGGCCATGCGGTGCTGTTTGCCCGTGGCGGCGACGATCTCAAGCGACTTGCCCAGATTGTTGGTGCCATCGGCCGTCGCGTCGGAAGGGTCATCCGGGAAAGCGTCGAACAGATGTTTCCCGACAAGGTCCTCCGCTTTTGTCCCGGTCATGAATAAGTACCGGTCATTCACGTCGATGATAATCAAATCAGTGTCTAAAATAAGATAACCATGGGGGGACGCCGCAAAAATTGCAGATCTCGGCACGTCCCCGTTTGCCGATTTGCTCGCGCCCATAGGTCCCCCTCCCAATACTTATCATCTTTAGCATTTACCGTAGTCCTATAATTTGGAACATAAAAGCAAAGAGATACTAATTTAAGTTAAGCGGCGCCAAAGCGCCCAGACAGGAAGGGCGGTAGGCAGCGCAAAATTGTATAAGCTATGTATTCCGGGAATGAATGGCGTTTTTTTTTGACATCCCCGGTGAATAAATGACGCCTCTTCCGACCATTGTCGCTTTCGCATCCCAATTCAAGTCGCAGTGCTCTAAAGCGCATCAATTGAATTAAGACCGCGCGAATTCGCTCAATCGACGGGCGCATTTAGAAGGAGAGGCCCCGCCCCGAAATGGGAAGGGGCCGATCACGCGGCCACAAGCGCTTCCTCTGCCGCGATTTCCGAGGCGCAGAGGGGCAGATCGACGGTGAACTTCGTCCCGATGCCAACGGTACTCTCTACCCGGATGTCCCCCTCATGCGCGGCGGCGAGCTTTTTGCTGATCGCAAGGCCAAGCCCGGTGCCGCCATCGGCGCTTTTGCTGGCTGTTTCCGCTTGAATGAAGGCTTGGAAAATCCGCTGCAAATCCTCTGCCGGCATCCCGCAACCGTTGTCTTCGACCTCAAGTCGGCATGTATCGCCGACCTGCTTGGCGCGCATGCGAATGCTGGAGGCCGAAGAGAACTTCAGCGCGTTGCCCAAGAGATTGATCAGGATCTGTTTGCAGCGCCCGCGGTCGGCGAAAACGTCAAATTCATCATATTCGATTTCCAACACCGCCTGTTTTTCCTTGGCCAGCCCCTGAAATTGCTCTGCCAATTCGGCCAGCAAATCGCCCGCCGCAAAAGAGGTTCTGTTGAGCTTCACGGAATTCAATTCAATGCTCGTATAGTCGAGAAGCTCGTTAATAATGGTCAACAGATGGTCGCCCGCCGATTTGATACGCCCGCCGTAGCGCTCTGTCTGGTCGCCCAACTCATCGAAATGCACCTTTGAGATCGGCTCGTTCGGTTTCAGCTTGGCCATGGTATGGCCTTTGAGGTTGGTCAGGAAGCTGGCGTAGCCGTTGATGATGGTCAGCGGCGTGCGCAGCTCATGGCTGAGAACGCTCATGAACTCGGACTTGGCCCGGCTGGCATCGCGGGCTTCATCCCGTGCTTGACGCAGCTCGACGATGTTCTCCATCCGGGTGCGGTTTTCGATGAAATAGGTGAACAGCCCGCCGGTCACGATCATTGCAGCCGTTCCTGCGATGACCATCGCCAGCAATCTGAACTCATCCGGGTTGCTATGACCGCCGATCAAGGTTGTCGGCATCACGTGAAAAGCTGCCATGCCGGTAAAATGAAGGCCGATGATCGCCAAAGCAAAGCTCGCCGTCATTTTTGACCGGGCGTATTTTTCGCCCCGCCCACCAAAAGACAAAGCCACGATGGAGAGCACCATGGCCAGCACGACCGAAGCGACGAGATAATTCTGGTCCCAGTGGATCATACCTTCGATCCGATAGGCGACCATCCCGGTGTAATGCATGGCCGAGATCGAGAGCCCCAAGATCACCCCGCCGATCACATTCGTGAACCGCCTGCGGTACATCCCGGCGATCAAAATGCCCAAGGTGGACCCGATAATTGCGATCAACAGCGAGACGAAGGTCAACCCGAAATCAAAGCTGACCGGCGCGTCGGGCTGATAGGCCAGCATGGCGATGAAATGCGTGCACCAGATGGCGATGCCCGAGGTCACGGCGGTCAGAAAATACCACAACAACGCCTGTCGCGGCGTTTGTTTAAGCGCGTGCCGGTAAAGGTTTGCGATCACCCAGCTGCCGAATGCGCACAACAGCGCGGCAAGCAAGACCAGCGTCATATCGTGGTCCGAGTGCATAGAATGAGCCACAGTCAGCATTTTTAAACCTCAAGATAATGACGCCAGTGTTGCGCAAGGATTGCGTCGAAACCGTGTTCGGGGGGGTTCTTTTTGGCGGTAATTTCATTTGATGAAACTCCAGCCCCTCGCAAACAGCGCAGGCGGGCTGTTTGCCGGTCAATCGCCCCCCGCCCCTGCAACCGAAGGCGTCAAGATGCCCGTTCTAAGCGCCGTTTCGCCCCATCCCCCGAGGGGAATCACAGCAACTAAAGCGCGGGAGTGACGGTACTTACGGCGCGGCTTTGCGCCCTAGGGTTGCATCTACCGGCCATAATACGTCACTACAGCGCCAAACTTGCGCCGTATTTTAATGCTGGTCTGCGCACATTCATTTTGGTTCATAGGTATTTCCGCCATGCTAACGTGTTTCCAAGGGCTGATGCTCGACCCGGTCTATTGGACCGTGCTCGCCGTCAGCACGATCGCCGCAGCTGTCGCCTTTTGGACGCTCAAGTTCCAAGAGTTCCATGGCAAAATTTACTATGCGCTCACCTTTTTGGGGATGATCTGGACCCTGATGATGGTCGGGGCCGAAGCGGCAACGCCCGCCTACGCCTGCCAGATGCAACAGGCGCAGCTTGCGTGGCTGGGGCATGGGCTGGTGCCGGTGGCGTGGTCCTTCTTTATCTTCGAATATGTCGGCCCCTCCAGCCGGTCGCGCGGATGGGTGAGCCTTCTGGCTCTGATTGCCGTGCCGCTTGCGGCCTTCGGCCTTGCGGCGACGAACGATTGGCACCACCTGATCTATACCGCCGAGACCGCGCTTCAGCCGGGCGACGATCAGATCACCTTTGCACATGGGCCGGGGTATTTCCTCGTTCTTGCGGTGCTCTATTGCTTCGTGATGGCGACGCTCATCTGGCTGGGCCGGGCGTTCTTTCGCGCGAAACGGGCCGCTTGGCCGCTGCTGACGATGCTGGTGGTGATCACGCTGATCCCCTTGGGCGCGAACGCGGCCTATGCGCTGCTTGGTTTTACTGTCGTCGGCCTTGATCCGACCGCCTTCATGTTCACCTTGGGCATCTTCGCCTTTTCGTGGTTGCTGGTCACGAACAAGACGATGGACATGCCCTCGGTCGGGCAATCGACCCTGTTTGACACGATGAGCGAACCGCTGATCCTTTTGGACGCGCGGCGCCGCGTCATCCGCTCGAACGCCGCGGCCAAGCGCAGCGGGCTTCTGTCCGATCCGACGTTGGGCGACGATCTGATCGCGGGGATCGAAGCGCAGATGGCGCAGAACGGCTCGGCCCATATCACCTGTAACGAACGGCTTTATGAGCCGCGCGTTCAACCCATCGAAAACCCCCTCGCCCCCGCGGGCCCCGCCATCGGCTGGAGCGTTACTTTCGTCGATGTTACCGAGCGGATCGCCACCACCACGGCCCTAGAGCGGGCCTTGAGAGAGGCGGATGAGGCGAACCGTGCCAAGGATGAATTCATCTCGGTCGTCAGCCATGAGCTGCGCACGCCGCTGACCTCTCTGAAAGGGGGCTTGGCACTGGCCCTCAGCGGCAAGCTGGGTGAGATCAAAGGCCCGCTGCGCTCCTCGCTCGACATTGCCCATCGCAACGGGGTGCGCCTGTCGCGGTTGGTCGATAATATCCTGCTGGTGCAAAAGCTTGAGGTGCAGGCGCTCTCGCTCGAATGGCTGCCGGTCGACCTGCCTGCCCTGCTCCGCGAGAGTATCGAGGAAAACCGCATGTATGCCCATGAGCGCGGCGTGCGGCTGGATATCGGCAGTGTCGGCCAGCCCGCCGTGGTCTTGGGCGATGCCTTTGCCATCCGGCAGGTGGTCGACAACCTGATATCGAACGCGGTGAAATTCTCGAATGTGGGGGACACGGTGGAGGGCACGCTGACCACCAACAACGGGCGCGTGCGGGTCTCGATCCGCGATCATGGGCGCGGCATTCCCGAGGGGATGGAGGAAAAGGTCTTTGGCCGTTTCGGGCAGCTTGACGACGACGGGCAGAAATCAACCCAAGGCTCCGGCCTCGGCCTGCATATCTCCCGCCAACTGGCACGGCAGATGGCGGGGGATCTGTTTTACGAAAGCGAAGTCGGCGTCGGATCGACCTTCCATGTCGAATTCGGCATCGGGGCCGGGGCAGAGGCCACCCCGCAAGCCGCCCCAAGCGCGCTGCAAAGCACCGACTGAGCGCCGCGCCCGCGCTTAAAGTTCGATACGGATATCGTGAATCCAAAGCTTCGGCGGGCGGGACAGGACAAAGACCACCACATCGGCCAGATCATCCGGCTCGGTGAAAATATGGTTCGGCACGTCCTCTCCGGCCTTGGCGAACATGCCGGTGTTGGTGCCAGACTGATACAGCCCGCCCACCCGTACGCCGGTGTTTTCCTCATCCGCCTTCAGCACCTCCGTAAAGCCGCGCACGCCGTATTTCGTGGCCGTATAGACTGACTGCCCCGCCTGCGCCACGACACCGGATTTGGAGACGACATTGAGGATGATCGCCTCGTCATTGTCGCGCAGCGCGGGCAGCGTGGCCTGTGTCATCTGCATGAGGCCCGTCAAATTGGTCTGCACCGTCGCTTGCAGCATTTCGGGCGCGATCGTGTCGAGCGGGCCTGCCTTGTGCCAAATCCCTGCGTTGTTGATCAGAATGTCCAAGCCGCCAAGACGGTCCACCACCTGTGCGGCGGCCCGATCGATCGCCGAAGGGTCTTGCAGATCGCAGGTCAGCCCCACCGCCTCTGCCGCGCCGGCGGCTTCGCAGGCTTCTGCCACGGCCTGAAGACGTGTCTCATCCCGGCCCAGAATGGCCAGCCGCGCGCCAGCCTCTGCCAGTTTGAGACAGATGTGACGCCCGATCCCGTCGCTGCCGCCGGTGACCAAAATACGTTTGTCGCGCAGTTCCATATCGCTCTCCTATGTTGCAGGCGGCTTACCGCGCGGCGAAGCCGCCGCCAAACCCTGCCCCGCCCGGTCAGATCGTGATGATCTGCGCCCGGATCGCCTTGGCCACCGCATGGGTCTTGTTGGTCACGTCCAGCTTGGCACAGGCGTTATACAGATGATGGTTCACCGTGCTGGCCGCCACCGTCATGATCTGCGCCGTCTCCCATGCCGTTTTGCCCACCGCGGCCCATTTCAGCACTTCCTTTTCACGGTTGCTCAGCCGTGGCCCCGGCGCGGCGGGGGCGATATCCGCCACCATATCACTTTGGATCAGACAGCCCAGATAGATCGCATCGGCGATGATCCCGCGCTTGTACTTGCGCCATTCGTGAATGCGCAGGTCAGAGTTCAGCGTCAGCACCGCCTTGCCATGCGCGTGGTCCCGAATGGGGATCGACACACCGTTCTGGCGCACGCCGAACTCCATCGCCTCGCCAAAGAAATTGCGCGTGGTCCGGTCGACCTTGGGCAGCTCGCTCCAGTCCACCGGCAGGGTACCTTCGAGGGATTTGTCGACCACCGGGTCGATCAAATGGTAGTTTTCCTCTTGGTAGCGTGTCAGCCAAGCGGGATCATAGGTCGAGTGAATGACCGGATCGCTGCCGCTGGCGCCGATCTTGTGAAACCCCAGATAGGACAGGTTGTTCAGCCCCATATCCTGCGCCAAGACCTGCAACATCTCGGCGGGTTTGATGTCGGGGCGTTGTTCTTTCAATAGGAGGTAGCGGTCGGAAAGCGGTGTCACCATAGGGCGGCGTTCAAAAGCTCATGTGATTAAAAACTGAGCATTCAGTTAGGACACCTCAACCAGTGAGGGAACATGCCCGCCGTCGAATGATTTCTCGGAATAGGGGAAACGGGCCAAAACGTTGCAATTTTGTCTCAATGACCAAGGGTCAAGCGAAAGGGCCGCCCGACGAAAGGTCGGCACGTCCGCCTGCCCGCGAAGCGGTGCAGAGCATAAAGCGGCCCCCGCCCGAAAACCAATGCGCCCCTTACAAAAACACGATCGTCCAACACAGCGGACAGGGGCGCGGCTTCCGAAAGCGGGGACCGAAACAGAGCCAAATGGCAGGCCCTGTCAAAAGGTCGCGTCAGCCTGAGCGCGCATCTTATGTCTGACGGCCATTCAGCACAGCCGCAAACTCGGATAGCAAGATTCGCGCCGGCGATCTTCAAGCATTTGTTATAGTTTGATTAAATTTCCGGCGCATCTTGACTGCGCGCGCCCGGGCGCGTCTGTAAAGCTGGTAATATTTATAGGTTTCGATGAATCGCCGCGGATAGGGGCGATACGGGCGCAGCCGATTTGGCGCTGTTACAAAAACTTCACTGGCGCAAAGCTGATTAATTCTGTAATTCATGAATTATGGAACAAGTGATCCCCAACCGCCTTGCCACCCTCGGCCATCCGCAGCGCCTCGCGCTGTTTCGGCTGCTCATGCGCCGCTATCCTGACAGGGTGCCCGCGACCGAACTGGCGCAGGCGCTCGGCCTCAAGCCCAACACCCTGTCGACCTATATCGGCGCGCTGATGCAAGCGGGGCTGGTGAGCCAAGAACGGCAGGGCACATCCCTGCGCTATGCGATCGATATCGAGGCCGCGCGGGACACCATCGGCTACCTGCTGAACGACTGCTGCCGTGGCCGGCCCGAAATTTGCCTCCCCCTCACCTCTTCAGATGGAAACGCGCCCATGACCGACGACAAGTTCAACGTCCTATTCATCTGCACCGGCAACTCCGCCCGGTCGATCTTTGCCGAAAGCATCCTACGCGACCTCGCAGGGGACCGGTTCAACGTCTATTCCGCAGGCACCCGCCCGCAGTCTGAGCTGAACCCTTTCGCCGTCGAAGTGCTTGAACAAAAGGGCCATGACGTGACCCACCTCAGATCAAAACATATCTCTGAGTTTCAGGCCGCGGATGCGCCTGCCTTCGACTTCGTCTTTACCGTCTGCAATCAGGCCGCCAATGAGGAATGCCCCACATGGCCGGGCCAGCCGATCACCGCCCATTGGGGGCTGCCCGACCCGGTCAAGGTGGAAGGCTCCGACGCGGAAAAGAGCCTCGCTTTCCAGCAGGCCTATGGCACCCTGCGCAACCGGATGCTGGGCTTTACCAGCCTGCCGCTTACCTCGCTCGACCGTATCTCGCTGCAAAAGGCGCTGGATGACGCTGGCCAAACCGACAAAGAAGGAACTTCCGCATGACCACCTACGCGATCAACGGCCTTGGCCGTATTGGCAAGCTCGCCCTGAAACCCCTGCTGGACCAAGGGGCCGAAATTGCATGGATCAACGATGCGGTGGGCGACCCAGAAATGCACGCGCATCTGCTGGAATTCGACACGGTGCACGGGCGCTGGCAGGCCGATTTCGCCCATGACGCCGACAGCGTGACGATCAACGGCACCCGCCTGCCCTTCATCGGGACGCGCGACCTTGGCGCGCTGCCGCTTGACGGGGTGGATGTGGTGATCGATTGCACCGGCGCCTTCAAGACCGAGGCGAAACTCGCCCCCTATTTCGAAGCCGGGGTGAAGAAAGTGGTGATCTCGGCCCCGGTAAAAGACGGGGATGCGGCCAATATCGTTTATGGCGTCAATGATGATGTCTATGATCCCGCACGGCACCGGATCGTCACGGCGGCAAGCTGCACGACCAACTGCCTCGCCCCGGTGGTGAAGGTCATCCATGAGGCGCTGCGGATCAAACACGGCTCCATCACCACGATCCACGATGTGACCAACACACAAACCATCGTCGACCGCCCCGCCAAAGACCTGCGCCGCGCCCGTTCGGCCCTGAACTCCCTGATCCCGACGACCACGGGCAGCGCTACGGCGATCACCCTGATCTACCCCGAGCTTAAAGGCCGGTTGAACGGCCATGCGGTGCGGGTGCCGCTGCTGAACGCTTCGCTGACTGACTGTGTCTTTGAGGTGGAGCGGGAGACGACCGTGGAAGAGGTGAACGCCCTGTTCAAAGCTGCCGCCGAAGGAGGGTTGAAAGACATCCTTGGCTATGAGGAGCGCCCGCTGGTCTCGACCGATTACACCAATGACACGCGGTCCAGCATCGTCGATGCGCCCTCCACCATGGTGGTGAACGGGACGCAGGTAAAAATCTATGCGTGGTACGACAATGAGATGGGCTATGCCCACCGTCTGGTCGATGTGGCGCTGATGGTCGGGGCAAGCCTGTGAGCCAGAGCGCGACCCGCCCTGAGGGGCTTTCGGCCTATATCGCGGTCACGGCGGCCTATTGGGCCTTCATGCTGACCGATGGCGCGTTGCGCATGTTGGTGTTGCTGCATTTCCACCGGCTTGGCTTTTCGCCGGTGCAACTGGCCTATCTCTTTGTGCTGTATGAGATCGCGGGCGTCATTACCAACCTCTGCGCGGGCTGGATCGCGGCGCGCTTCGGGCTCGCCTCGACGCTCTATGCCGGGCTGGGGTTGCAGATCGTAGCACTGCTGGCGCTGGCGCAGCTTGACCCCACATGGGCGGTTGGGGCCTCGGTCGTCTTCGTCATGCTGGTGCAGGGGGCCAGCGGCGTGGCCAAGGATTTAGCCAAGATGTCGTCGAAATCCGCCGTCAAACTGCTCGCCCCGGCTGAGGATGGCGGGCTGTTTCGCTGGGTGGCGCTGCTGACCGGTTCCAAGAACATGGTCAAAGGCTTGGGCTTTCTGCTCGGCGCAGCCCTGCTGGCGACGCTTGGCTTTGTCTGGGCGGTGCTCGGGATGGCGGCGATCCTTGCGCTGATCCTGCTCGCCGTGCTGACCGCCATGCCGCCCGGCCTGCCCAAGGGCCGCAAGGGAGCGAAGTTCTCGGAAGTCTTCTCAAAATCCGCCAATGTGAACTGGCTCAGCGCGGCGCGGGTGTTTCTCTTCGGCGCGCGGGACGTGTGGTTCGTGGTGGGCATCCCGATCTATTTTTACGCGGTCCTCTCGGATGGCACGGAGGAAAGCAACCGCGCGGCCTTTTTCATGATCGGCACCTTTATGGCGGTCTGGGTGATCCTCTACGGGTTGGTGCAGATCTACGCCCCACGCCTGCTCCGCGCGAAATCCCGCCCGGCAGGCGACCTGATCTCAGCCGCGAAGGGCTGGGCGTGGTCGCTTGCCGCCGTGCCCACGGCGCTGACGCTGGCGGCGCTGTTCAGCGACGGGCCGCAGGGCTGGCTTACCGTGACGCTTGTGATCGGCCTCTTGGCCTTTGGCGCGGTCTTTGCGGTGAACTCATCGCTGCATTCCTACCTCATCCTCTCTTTCACCAAGGCTGAGCGGGTGACGATGGATGTGGGGTTTTACTACATGGCCAATGCCGCCGGGCGGCTCTTGGGAACACTGATGTCGGGTCTAAGCTATCAGATTGGCGGCCTGCCCCTGATGCTGGGCGCGGCGGCGATCATGGTGGCCCTGTCGGCGCTGCTGGTCGGGTTCTTGAAACCCGACCAGAGCTAACCCTTAGCCCGCCTTGCTGGCGCGATCGTTGCTCTCATCAACTTGCGTATAGGCGTTCATCGCCGCGACTGCGCCTGCGTCCCAGATGAGCGAGAGCCAAGCGACAAAGGCATCGCGGAACGCCTCGGCCTGCGCCAGATCACCGTAAAGGCGCTCTTGCTCAAGCCAGGCTTCGGGCCGTTCCCGCGCGGCCTGCGCCACGGCTTTCAGCGCGTCCCAGATCGGATCGTTGGCCACGATTTCGCTGCCATCTTCGCGCGTGCCCGCACACATCCGGGCCCAGAGCGCTTCGACCAAGGCCAAACCAGTAACCGAGCGCCCCGCCGCCAGTTGATCCCGCAGGATCGGCAGCACGAAGCCGGTGTGCCGGGCCGAACCGTCAAAGGCGACGCGGCGGGTGGTATCGACGATGCGCGGGTTCGAGAAGCGCTGTTCGATCAGATCGAGATAGGCCAGCGGCGTCATGCCCGGCACCGGGGCGACCGTCTGGGTGATCTCTTCAGCCTGCACGCGGTGGAACATCGCGCGGATCGGCGGATGCGCCATGGTGGCGGAAATCGTCTCGATCCCCAGCACCTCACCGACATTGGCCAAGACCTGATGGCCCGCGTTGAGGATGCGGATCTTCATTTTCTCATAGGCGTGCACCTCGTCCGAGAAGGTCGCCCCTACCTCGTCCCAATCCGGGCGGCCCGCGCAGAAATCGTCTTCGATCACCCATTGGCGGAAGGCTTCATGGGTGACGGGGGCGGCGTCGTTCACGCCGAACTCCCGCGCCTGCCCGATCTCGGCGGGGCCGGTGGCCGGGGCGATGCAATCGACCATGGAGTTGGGGAAACTGGCGTTTGCCTCGATCCAATCGGCCAGCGCCGGGTCGGACATGCGCGCCAGCGACACGACCGCTTGGCGCAGGATATCGCCATTGCCCTGCAGATTGTCACAGCTCAACCCGGTGAAAGGCCCCTGCCCCGCATCGCGGCGCAGCCGCAGGGCCGCGACGATGGCCCCAAAGGCGGTGCGTGGGGTTTCGGGATGGGCCGCGTCATGGATGATATCCGCGTGGGCCGCGTCGAACCCCTTGCTGACTGGGTCAATGTAATAGCCGCTTTCGGTGACGGTCAGCCCGACAATACGAATGGCCGGATCGGCCATGGCGCGGATCAGGGCGCCGTTGCCCTCTTCGATCGGCAAGTAGTCGATCATCGACCCCACAACCTCGGCCGAGGTCTGCGCGGGGTCGAGTTCGATCAGCGTCGTCAAACAATCCTGCGCCAAGAGCTTCTGGCGCATGGCCGCATCATAGGGGCGCACGCCCGCGCCGAGGATCGCCCAGTCATGCGCTTGGCCGTTCTGCATCAAGCGGTGCAGATACCACGCCTGATGCGCGCGGTGGAAATTGCCGACGCCGATATGCACGATACCGGGGGTCAGGGCGCTGCGGTCATAGCTGGGGTGGGCGATGTCGAGATCACCCAGCGTCGCGTTCGAAAGATCTACCAGTTTATCCATGATCCACATCCTTAAAGGGCCGCGCACCGGGGAAAGGGTGCGGGGGTCGGCCTGTCATTTCTGCCGCTTGCATTACTCGACCCGAAGGCCCTGCGCGTCGAACCGGTGCAGCTTGTCCGCCTGTGGGGTCAGGAAAATCCGATCCCCATGTCGGACCGACAACTCGCCATCCACGCGCACGGTCATCGGGTCGCAGCCCGCTACGCCATGGACGTGCAAGAAGGTGTCGGAGCCCAGATGCTCGGCCACGCCGATGGTGCCCTCCCATGCGCCTTCGGTGGTGGAGACGTCGAAATGCTCGGGCCGGATGCCGATGGTCGGCGCGCCGCGCGCTTCGGCTTCGGCACCCTTGATCAGGTTCATCTTGGGCGAGCCGATGAAGCCCGCGACGAATTCGTTGCGCGGCTTGTAGTAAAGCTCAAGCGGGGAGCCGACCTGTTCGATATGGCCCGCCCGCAGCACGACGATCTTGTCGGCCATGGTCATCGCTTCGACCTGATCGTGGGTGACGTAGATCATCGTCGTGGCCAGCCGCTTGTGCAGCTCGCTGATCTCAAGACGCATGCCCACCCGCAGCGCGGCGTCGAGGTTCGACAGCGGCTCGTCGAAAAGGAAAGCCGAAGGTTCGCGCACGATGGCACGGCCAATGGCGACCCTCTGGCGCTGACCGCCAGACAGTTGGCCCGGACGGCGGTCAAGGTAGTCGGTGAGGTTCAGCGCCTTGGCGGCGGCTTCGATCCGGCGCTGCTGTTCATCCGCCGGAACGCCCGCCATCTTCATCGGAAAGGCGATGTTCTTGCGCACCGACATATGCGGATAAAGCGCGTAGGATTGGAACACCATCGCCAAGCCCCGTTTCGCGGGCGGCACGTTAGTCGCATCGGTGCCGTCGATCTCGATATGGCCCGAGGTGATGTCTTCCAGCCCGGCGATCAGCCGCAGCAGGGTCGATTTACCGCAGCCCGAGGGGCCGACGAAGACCGTGAACTCGCCATCTTCGATGGTCAGATCAAGGGGCGGAATGACTTCCACATCGCCGAAGCTTTTGGAAACCTGATTGAGTTTGATTTGTCCCATGTGACTGTCCCTTGCTTACTTGACCGCGCCGAAAGTCAGGCCGCTGACGAGTTGTTTCTGGCTGAACCAGCCGAGGATGAGGATTGGCGCGATGGCCATGGTGGAAGCCGCGCTGAGCTTGGCGTAGAAGAGGCCCTCGGGGCTGGAATAGCTCGCGATGAAGGCGGTGAGCGGTGCGGCCTTGGCCGCAGTGAGGTTGAGCGTCCAGAAGGCTTCGTTCCATGCGAGGATGAAGTTCAACAGCAGGGTGGAGGCAATGCCCGGCACCGCCATAGGCGTGAGGACGTAAAGCACCTCTTCGCGCAGGCTTGCCCCATCCATCCGTGCCGCTTCCAAGATCTCACCGGGGATTTCGCGGAAGTAGGTGTAGAGCATCCAGACGATGATCGGCAGGTTGATGAGCATCAGGATGATGACCAGTGCGATCTTGCTGTCGAGCACGCCGAACTGGATGCAGAGCAGATAGATCGGGTAGAGCACGCCCACCGCGGGCAGCATCTTGGTTGAGAGCATCCAGAGCAGGATATCCTTGGTCCGCTTGCCGGGAACGAAGGCCATCGACCATGCGGCAGGCACCGCGATCATGATGCCAAGGATGGTCGAGCCGCCCGCGATGACGATGGAGTTCCACAGGAAGCGCCCGTAGTTCGACCGCTCAAGAACCGCCTCGTAATTCGCCAGCGTCCAGTCGAAGCCGAGGAAGATTGGCGGGTCGGCGATGGCCTGTGCTTCGGTCTTGAAGCTGGTAAGGATGGTCCAAAGGATGGGGAAGAAGATCAGGAAACCGATGCCCCAAGCGAGGGCCGTGTTGACGATCTTGCGTTGCCTTGTGACTGCGCGTGCCATGATGTCTCCTCCTCAGGCGTCCAGGTTCTTGCCGACGATGCGCATCAGGAAGATGGCGACGATATTGGCGAGAATGATTGCATAGACACCGCCCGCCGATCCGAGGCCGATGTTCTGGCTTTCCAGCACGCGCTGGAAGATGAGATAGGTCAGTGTTTTGGTGCCAAAGGCCCCGCCCGTGGTCACGAAAATCTCCGCGAAGATCGACAAGAGAAAGATCGTCTGGATCAGGATCACCACGGTGATCGCGCGGCCCAGATGCGGCAGGGTGATATAGGCGAAACGTTTGGTCACCGGCGCGCCGTCCATCTCGGCGGCGTCCAGCTGCTCGCGGTCGAGCGACTGGATCGCGGTAAGCAGGATCAGCGTCGCGAAGGGCAGCCATTGCCAGGATACGATGATGATGATCGACGACAGCGAAGCTTGGCTCATCCATTGCACTGGGGTGGCGCCAAAGAACTCCCACAGATGCGCGAAGAGACCATAGTTCGGGTCCATGAACATGTTCTTCCATACCAAAGCCGACACGGTGGGCATGACGAAGAAGGGCGCGATGACGAGGATGCGGACAAAGCCCTGCCCCCACATCGGCTGGTTCAACAGAAGGGCAAGCAGGATGCCGAGGCAGACCGTGATCGCCAGCACACCACCGACGATGATCAGCGTGGTCATCACCGAGGGCCAGAAGGAACTGGAGGTGACGAAGCGCACATAGTTGTCGAAGCCGACCCAACCCAGATCACCGCCGCGCATCGGCAGGTATTTCTTGAAAGAGAAGTAGAGCGTCATGGTCAGCGGGATGAGCATCCATCCAAGCAGCAAGACCACCGCCGGGGCCATCATCAGGCGTGCCGCTGATCGGGAATGTTGGGTAGCCATCGGGCACATCTCCTCTGCCGGCGGCGAATGCCGCGTTTAGGTGAAGGGTATCATATCGGGTGGTGGGGCGGAAAAGGGCGGCGCAGGCCGCCGCCCTTTAGACTGTGAAGCGGCGGCTTAACGGTAGCCTGCGGCTTCCATTGCGTCGTTGGTCAGGTCTTGAGCCTTCTCAAGCGCCTCTTCGACGGTCTGCTGACCGGCATAGGCGGCAGAGAACTCTTGGCTCACATCGGTCGCGATGCCTGCAAACTCGGGGATCGCGGCGAATTGCACACCAACGTAAGGCGTCGGATCGACGGTGGAGTTCTCAGGATCAGCCGAGAGGATCGAGTCGAGCGTCATCTGCGCAAAGGGCACTTTCTGGTACTCGGGGTTCTCGTAAAGCGACTTGCGCGCACCGGGAGGGACGTTCGCCCAGCCTTCGTTCTCGGCGACCATTTCGATATAGTCTTTCGAAGTGGCCCATTCGATGAACTCTTTCGCGGCGTCTTCTTTCTGGGTGCCCGCCGGGATTGCCAGCGCCCATGCCCAGAGCCAGTTGGAGCGTTTGCCAAGGCCCGTGTCCGGTGCCAGCGCAAAGCCAACCTTGTCGGCCACGGTGGAATCCTCGGGGTTGGTCACGAAGGAGGCCGCCACGGTGGCGTCGATCCACATGCCGCATTTGCCCTGTTGGAACAGCGAGAGGTTCTCGTTGAAGCCGTTGGAGGCATAGCCCGCCGGGCCGCTTTCATCCATCAGGTCTTTGTAGAAGTTGATCGTATTGGCCCATGCCTCGGTGTCGAACTGGGCATTCCAGTCTTCATCGAACCAGCGCGCGCCAAAGGAGTTGGACATCGCGGTGATCAGCGCACCGCCCTCGCCCCAACCGGCCTTGCCGCGCAGGCAGATGCCGTTGATGTCGTTCTCACGATCGGTCATGGCGGCGGCGGCTTCGCGGATGAATTCCCATGTCGGGTCTTTCGGCATTTCCATGCCGGCTTTCTCCATCAGATCCGTGCGGTACATGATCATGGAGCTTTCGCCATAGAACGGTGCCGCGTAAAGCGTGCCGTCGTGGCTCAGACCACCGGCCATGGCGGGCAGGATATCGTCTGCGTCGTATTCTTCGCTGAGGTCGTCCAGCGGCACCAGCCAGCCGTTCGCGCCCCAGATCGGCGTCTCATACATGCCGATGGTCATGATGTCGAAAGAGCCACCCTTGGTCGAGATGTCGGTGGTGACGCGCTGGCGCAGCACGTTCTCTTCCAAGGTGACCCACTCCACTTCGTGGCCGGTCTCTTCGGTGAATTTGTCGGTATAGCCTTGCATGCGGATCATGTCGCCGTTGTTCACGGTGGCGATGGTGATCGTCTCGGCAACCGCGCCGCCCGCCATGATCAGGCCCAAGGCCGTCGCGGCGTAAAGTGATTTATCGCAGAACATCGATAGTTCCTCCCTCTATAGATGATGAACCGAGACTAACGACCTACGCAACGCGCAGTCAAATTAAATTTTACGCGCGATAACTATTTTCTGAGCAACTTGCGAACTCAATGACTTAGGCAGAGGCGCGCATCACCAGCTTGCCGTCAAATAGCGTTTCCTCGCGCTCGGTCAGCCGGGTTTCGCTTTCGATGATGCGAAACAGGGTACTGGCGGCACGATTCGCGATGGCCCCGTAATCCTGCGCGATGGTGGTCAGCGGCGGGCAAGTATAGCGCGAAAACGGGTGGTCGTCCTGCCCCGCGATCCGCATGGCGCAATCCTTGCCATGCCCCACGCGCAGCCCCATCCCATAGGCCGCCGAGAGCATCCCGATGGCCAGTCGGTCGTTCGAGCAAAGCACCGTATCCGTCTCGAACGCCCCCGCCGAGATCAGCTTGCCGCCCTCGGTCGCGCCGATCTCTTCAAAGTTCCAGCCCTCTCCCGGCACCTGATGGATATGCGGCGCAAAACCGTGCCGCTCCATCGCTTCCAGATAGGCTTGGCGGCGCTTGTTGGCGTTGGGGTTGCTGGGGGTCTTCATCTCGAAAAAACAGGGCGGCTCACCGCTGCGGCAGAGGTATTCGACGATCAAATCAACGCTTTGGAAGTTGTCGGTGCCGACGAAAGCCTCGCAAACCCCTTCGACATTGGCGTCAAAGGTCACCACCGGCACATCCTTGCAAAAGCGCGCGATCTCGTCACGGTCCGAGGCTTTGCCGAAGGGCGCCAGCAGCACGCCTGCCGGTTTCAGCGCCCGAAGCGAGTCGAG
>NZ_SZNL01000014.1:57229-89910 GCF_005068605.1 Sulfitobacter sp. 15WGC
CCCCTTCGACATTGGCGTCAAAGGTCACCACCGGCACATCCTTGCAAAAGCGCGCGATCTCGTCACGGTCCGAGGCTTTGCCGAAGGGCGCCAGCAGCACGCCTGCCGGTTTCAGCGCCCGAAGCGAGTCGAGATTGGCGCGCTCCTGCGCCGGGTTGCCGTGCGAGCTGAGCAAAATCGGGCTATAGCCCTCGGCCAGACAGGCCAGTTCCACCTCGCGGCCAATCTCGGAAAAGAACGGGTCGGCGAGGTTGGGCACGACCACGCCGATGTTGCGGGTTTTGCGGCGGTTCTGGTTCACCGCATAGACGTTCGGGCGATAGTCATACTGGCTGAGCGCCGCTTCGATCCGCTCCCGGGTCGAGCGCCGCACGCTGTCGGCATCGTTAAAGTATTTCGACAGGGTGGGCCGCGAAATGCCGCTCACGGCGGCAAACTCCTCCATATTGCGGATCTTCTGCTGGCCCATCTTAACCCACCCTTGACAAAACGCTGCGCGCGTAAACTAAAGTCAATATAGAGATAAGTTCGTCCAGCCAGCAAGGGTTTGGTGGCGTCAGGCTTTCCGAGACCCTCTGGGGGGCAACGGAAAGCCCGCGCTCGGCCCCCTTCTCCGGGTTAACCGGCCTTGCCCAGTTGCGCCGCGGCGCGGGCCAGCGCTTCGATCCCCGCCCAGTCCCCGGCATCGATCAGCTTCTTCGGGGCGACCCAACTGCCGCCCGCGCAAAGCACATTTGGCAGGCTCAGATAGCTTTCCGCATTGTCGGGGCTGACCCCGCCCGTCGGGCAGAAGGTGATCTGCGGCAGGGGCGCGCCAATGGCCTTGAGCGCAGGCGCACCGCCCGAGGCTTCGGCGGGAAAGAACTTCAGCATGTCATAGCCGCGCTCCAACAGCCGCATCGCCTCGCTCGCCGTGGCGGCACCGGCCAGCAGGGGAAGTTCTTCCTCCTCGCAGGCCGCGATCAACGCGTCGGTGGCACCGGGCGAGACGCCAAAGGTCGCCCCTGCCCGTTTCGCCGCGCGCACGTCTTCGGGGGTGACCAGCGTCCCCGCCCCCACATGACCCCCCGCGACTTCGGCCATGGCGGCAACCGCGTCGAGGGCGGCAGGGGTGCGCAGAGTCACTTCCAAAGCGGGCAGCCCGCCCGCGACCAGCGCCTCGGCCAAGGGGCGGGCGTCGGCGACATCTTCGATCACCAACACGGGCACGATCGGGGCAAGCGCACAGATTTCACGGGTGCGACGGCTGGCGTCTTTTGCAGTAAGGGTCATGGATCAACCTCCAAAAATGGTTGCGCCGGTGGTAGCAGAACCGACTGTGTCGCGGAACATAGCGAACAACTCGCGCCCCGTCCCGGCATGATAAGCAGAAAGATCAGCGGTGACGTTGGAACGGTCGTCGAATCCTTCGGCCAGCACGTCGAGCGTCCCCGCCACCGCATCGACGCGCAGCAGATCACCGTCCTGCACCCGCGCGATGGGGCCACCGTCGACCGCCTCGGGGCTGACGTGGATCGCCGCAGGCACCTTGCCCGACGCGCCCGACATGCGCCCATCGGTGACCAGCGCCACCTTCTGCCCGCGCCCCTGAAGGATCGACAGAAGCGGCGTCAGGCTGTGCAATTCGGGCATGCCGTTGGCTTTAGGGCCTTGGAAACGGACGACGACGACCAGATCGCCGGTCAGCTCTCCGGCCTTGAAAGCCGCCTTCACCTCGTTCTGGTCTGCAAAGACTCGCGCCGGGGCTTCGATAACGTGATGTTCGGGCGCCACGGCAGAGACCTTCATACAGGCGGTGCCGAGCGACCCGGCCATGCGGCGCAGCCCGCCGGTGGGCTGGAAAGGATCGCTGGCGGGGCGGAGGATTTTCTCGTTCAGGCTCTCGCCTGCGCCCTTTTCCCAAACCAGCCCATCGGCCTTCAGCTTCGGCTCGGCGGTGTAATGCTCCAACCCCTGCCCGGCGACGGTCTGGGTGTCGGGATGCAGATGGCCGGAGTTGAGCAATTCGCCGATCATATAGCCCAAGCCCCCGGCGGCGTGGAAATGGTTCACATCCGCCAGACCGTTGGGATAGACCCGCGCCAACAGCGGCGTGACGTCAGAGATGTCCGAGAAATCCTCCCAATCCAGAATGATCCCCCCAGCCCGCGCCATGGCGATGAGGTGGATCAGCAGGTTGGTCGACCCGCCCGTGGCGTTGAGGCCGACGATCCCGTTCACGAAGGCCTTTTCGTCCAGAACCGAGGCGACGGGCGTGTAATCATTGCCCAAAGCGCTCAGCGCCAGCGCGCGTTTCGCGCCTTCTTGGGTCAGCGCATCGCGCAGCAGCCCGTTCGGCGGCACAAAGCTCGCCCCCGGCAGGTGCAGCCCCATGAACTCCATCAACATCTGGTTGGTGTTGGCAGTGCCGTAGAAAGTGCAGGTGCCCGGCCCGTGATAGGCGGCCATCTCGGCGGCCATCAGCGCGTCGCGCCCGACTTCGCCCGCGGCGAACTGCTGGCGCACCTTGGCTTTCTCATCATTCGACAGCCCGCTTTCCATCGGCCCGGCAGGCAGGAAGACGGCCGGCAAATGGCCGAAAGCCTGCGCCGCAATCACCAGCCCCGGCACGATCTTGTCGCAAACACCAAGGAAAACCGCGGCGTCAAATGTGTTGTGGCTGAGCGCCACCGAGGCCGCCAAGGCGATCACATCGCGCGAGAAAAGCGACAGTTCCATCCCCGCTTCGCCTTGGGTCACCCCGTCGCACATGGCGGGCACCCCGCCCGCGACCTGCGCGGTGCCGCCCGCCGCCCGCACGGCCTCGCGGATCAGATCGGGGTAGCGCTCAAACGGCTGATGCGCCGAGAGCATGTCGTTATAGGTCGTCACGATCCCGAGGTTGCCCGCGCTGGTGGTTGCCAGCCGGTCCTTATCCGCGCCAGAGGCGGCATAGGCATGGGCCTGCCCGCTACAGGACAGATGCGCGCGGGCCGGACCCTTGGCGCGGGCGGCTTCCATCCGGTCGAGGTAAGGCCGCCGGGTCGCCTCGCTGCGGGCGATGATACGGTCGGTGACGCGGTCAATCGTGGAATGCAGGGTCATGTCTCGTCCTTTCGTGTGATCTCGCGCCAGCGGCGGCCGTCGCGGTGCATCAGCATCAGCGCCTCTTCGGGGCCGGAGCTGCCGGGGTCATAGGGGTACGGGGGTTGCCGGGTCTCTTCCCAGCCGTGAATGATCGGATCGGCCCAAGCCCAAGCGGCTTCGACCTCGTCCCCGCGCATGAAGAGCGTTTGATCGCCGCGGATCACATCCATGATCAGCCGCTCATAGGCGTCCTGCGGGGTGCCCTGTTCGCCCAAGGCATCGGCAAAGGTCATATCCAGCGCCACTTCGGCCAGACGCATCCCGCCGGGGCCGGGGTCTTTGATGGTGTTGCGCAGGGTGATGCCCTCATCCGGTTGCAACCGGATGATCAGCGCGTTGCCCTTGTGGCCCTCCGTCGCGGGGAAGATCATATGCGGCGGGTCGCGGAAGATCACCGCGATCTCGGAACTGCGCCCGCGCAGCTTCTTGCCCGTGCGCAGGTAGAACGGTGTGCCCGCCCACCGCCAGTTGGCGATCTTCACCTTCATCGCGACGAAGCTTTCGGTGCGGCTGTCGGGGTCGCCCGCATGGTCGCGGTAGCTGCCCGCGCCATTGGCGGCGCGGTACTGGCCGCGAGCAATGTCCTTCTGCGCCACCGGCTCCAGCGCCTCGATCACCTTCACCTTTTCGTCGCGCACCGCGTTGGGGTCAAAGCGCGAGGGCGGCTCCATCGCCGTCAGACACAGCAGTTGCATCAGGTGGTTCTGCACCATGTCGCGCATGGCGCCGGATTTGTCGTAATATTCGCCCCGCCCTTCGACACCGAGGCTCTCGGACACGGTGATCTGCACATGGTCGATATGGGTGGAATTCCACAAGGGCTCCCACAGCGCATTGGCGAAACGCAGCGCCATGAGGTTCTGCACCGTCTCTTTGCCAAGGTAATGGTCGATCCGGTAAATCTGGCTTTCGTCGAAATTGGCACGCAAGTCGGCGTTCAGCGCCTGCGCGGTTTCCAAATCATGGCCAAAGGGCTTTTCGACGACGATGCGGCTCTCGGCTGTGGCGATGCCGTGATCATGCAGCTTGCCACCAATCGTGCCGAAGAGCGACGGCGAGACCGAGAGGTAGAAGGCCCGCACGACATCATCGCGCAACACGTCTTTAAGGTCCGCCCAGCCTGCATCACCCGATGCATCCACGCGAACGTAATGCACCATGCCAAGGAATTGCTCCAAGGCGGCACTCTCTTGGGCGAGCTTGGGGGCGAACTCCAGCAGGCTGTCGCGGATCATCTTGCGAAAGGCCTCGGCGTGAAGCTCGGAACGGGCCGCGCCGACAATCCGCGCAGCCTCTGGCATCTGGCCGACGATAAAGCGGTGGAACAGACCGGGCAGGATCTTGCGCCGGGCGAGATCGCCGGTCGCGCCGAAAATGACGAGGTCGAAAGGATCAACGGGGATTACGCGCGATACCATGGGGTCAGCCCTCCTGCCTGCGCAGGCGCGCTACGGCACCCTGTTTTCGATTGCCCAAAGCCATCACCACCCCCTTCGCGCCCTCCTCCGGGCGGCCACTGGTAGCGCTAACATATCTGAGCGAAAAAGATAGGCGGTTCTTCAACATTTCATATTTCCTCTACCCAAGGCGGGTTCGCCCCGGCCCGCGAAACGGTCACGGCGGCAACCCGCGCGCCATAGGCCAGCGCTTCGGAAAGCACCTCTGGCGCAAGGGTGCCGAGAGCGGATTTATGCAACTGCCGAAGCTCCGACATCTTGGCCAGAACGCCTGCATTGAACGTGTCGCCCGCGCCGACCGTATCAACGATTTCGGCTTTCACGGCGGGCACTTGCACCTCTTCGCCATTCGCCAGATAGCCCGTCGCCCCCTCGCCCCCGCGGGTCAGGATGACAACCGATGGCCCCTTCTCTAACAACTCGGCCACCTTGTCGCGCAGCGACAGCGGCGCGGGGTTGATCCAGTTCAGATCCTCATCCGACACTTTCACGATATCCGACAGCGCCAGCATCCGGTCGAGCCTTTGGCGATAGCGTTCGATATCCTTGATGAAACCGGGGCGGATGTTGGGGTCGATCATCACCGCGCGGCCCTCGGCGTTGCGCGCCAACAGCTCGGCATAGGCATCCGCCCCCGGCTCGCAGGCCAGACTGATCCCGCCAAAATAAAGCGCCGAAACCTCGCCGGACAAGGCGGGCATATCCTCGGGCGTGATCATCCGCCCGGCGGAGTTTTCGTCATAGAAATCATAGGTCGCATGGCCGCCCACCAGCCGCACGAAGGCCAGCGTCGTCGGACGGTCGGACAGGACAACATGCGACACATCCACATGGCTTGCCTTCAACCCGTCGACCAACAGCCGCCCGAACATATCCGACGACAGGCCCGAGAGCATACCCACCTGCGCGCCGAGCCGCCCCAATGCGATGGCCGTGTTGAACACCGCCCCGCCCGCATGGGGCACAAAGCCATCGGGGCCCGCCTTGGTTGGGGTTGGGATCATATCGATCAGGGCTTCTCCGCAGCAAAGGATCATCTGTCAGCCTTTCAAAAATGCGTCACGGTCGACGAGGAAACGGTCCGAAAGCGGCAGGCTCGCCGCACCGAGCGCGCGGGCGTCGCTGCCGACGGTGCCTTCGCGCAATTCGGGAAGGGTGACGCCCGGGAGGGGCCGGCCGGAAAGGTGGCGGCGGGTGCGGGCGACCAATTCGGCGCGAACCTCTGCGGGCACCGACCCGTCGATCATCACCGTGTCGAAATCAATCAGACATGTCGCGGCCCGGATCGCCTGCGCCAATGCCTCGGTCGTGCTGTCGAGCCATGGGTGCAAGATGTCATCGCCAAAGCCCCAAGCCGCCGGATCGCTCCACGGCGCGCGGCGGGTCTCTCCGGCCTTTTGCAAGGCGCCCTCCAAAGTCGCCAAGGAAGCCACATCGACCAATTGCCGCGCCGCATCCCCGGCCAACGGCATGGAGCCGAGCGCCCCGGCATTGCCGCTTTTGCCGGTGTAGAGCTTGCTGTCCAGCACCAGCCCGCCGCCGACGAAATAGCCGATGTAGAAATAGAGGAAATCACGCGGCTTGTCCTGCGCGCCAAAGACCAGTTCCGCCCCACAAGCGGCAGAGGTGTCATTGCAGATATAGATCGGCAGATCGACTAGTTCCGCCAAAGCCGCTTCGATATCAAAGGTCTGCCACGCGCTCAGATCGCCGCCCGCGACTTCCCATTCCCAGATGCCAAACGGCAGGGCCACGCCCATCCCGGCCACCCGCGCCTGCTGCTCGGCGGAGAGGGAGGCAAGCGCGTCCTGCAAAGCGCGCGCGGCAAAGGCCATGACCACATCGGGCGTGGGATGGGCGTAGGTCTCGCTGCTGTGGCGGGTCACCTGCCCTTCGAAATCGGTCAGGATCAATTCGACGCTGCGCCGCCCGACCTTCAGCCCCAGAAAAAACGCGCCCTCGGCGTTCAGGCTGATCGGCACCGATGGCTGCCCCACCCGGCCCCGCACCCGCGCGCCTTTCTTCAGCAGACCCTCGGCTTCGAGGGCGCGCATGATGACGGAGACGGTCTGCGCCGAGAGGCCCGTGAGCCGGGCAATCTCGGCCTTGGACGTCGGCCCGCTGCGCCGGATGAGCGACAGGACCAGCCGTTCGTTATAGGCCCGCATCCCGCTCTGGTTCGAGCCGCGTGCGGCGCGGTCGGCGACTGTCTGTAGCTGCTGCAAACTGGCCTCCCCCCCCCGGTTCATGCGGCGTTTCACCGGAGAAATCCCAGATGGGAGCAAGTGAGTCAACGCTTAAATCAATCTGATTGACTTATTGCGCGATGAAGGGCCGACCGCCCAGAGACGAGCGGCCCGCTTTTGCGGTTAATCCGCCACCGTGATCCCGATTTTCCCCATATGGGACTTTTCGATGAACGCCTCCTGCGCCTGTTTCAGATCGCGCAGCGCATAGCTTTCCGCCACGACAGGCCGGATTTCCCCGCGTTCGATATAGCCCACCAGATCGGCAAAAACGCTCGGCTCTTGCCGGGTGCTGCCCATCAGGGTCAGGTCCTTGAGGTAGAGCGTGCGCAGGTCCAACTCCACGATCGGCCCGGCAATCGCGCCCGAGGTCACATAGCGCCCGCGCGTCACCAGCGCGTCGAGCAGTTTGGGCCAACCCGCCCCTCCGACGAGGTCGAGCACCACGTCATAGCTGTCCTCCGGCAGGGCCGCATCCCGGTCGAACGTCTCATCCGCGCCAAGCGCCTTCAGCGCCTCCATCTTGCCGGGGCTGGTCACCGCCGTCACATGCGCGCCGCGCCGTTTCGCCAGTTGCACCGCCGCAGAGCCGACCCCGCCCGAGGCGCCGGTGATCAACACACGCTCGGCCCCCAAAGCGGCCCGCTGGATCATCCCCTCGGCAGTCGAAAAGGCGCAGGGAAAGGAGGCGAGCTCAACGTCTGTGAGGGGGCTGTCGACCCGCAGCGCGTTGCTGGCCTCGGCGGTGGCATATTCCGCAAAACCGCCGTCTCGCTCCGATCCGAAGGTAACGAGATCATCCGGCCCCGCGCCCGCAGGGCTGTACATGGGCCGGATCAGAACCCGCTCGCCGATGCGGCCTTGATCGACACCCGTGCCCACGGCCACGACCTCTCCGCAGCAATCGGCCCCTTGGATGCGCGGAAAACTCAGTGCGCCAGACCAGCCGCCATCGGCGTCCGACGCGCCGCCGTAGCCCTCGCTCGCCGCCGAGCCGGTGTCGCCGCGCACCGCTTTGGAATACCAGCCTGTGCGGGTGTTCACATCCGTGTTGTTCACCGCCGCCGCGCCGACGCGAACCAGAACCTCCCCGGCGGCGGGCTTTGGCAGCGCGACATCCTCGCGCCACTCCAGCTTGTCCAAGCCGCCATGGCCGGTCAGCAGCATCGCTTTCATGGTCTTCGGTAGGGTCATCGCTCGGGCTCCTTCAGCGGCAGAATGGTAAAGTGTAGAATGATTGCTCTACTTGCGTAGGTAGAGCGCCCCCTCTACATCGTCAAGCATGACAGATACCAAAAGCAAGATCGCCGCCGGGCTGGAACGTGCCTTTGCCACCCGCGGCTTTGCCGACCCCAGCGTCGAAGACCTGCGCGATGCGGCCGGGGTGAGCCTGCGCACGCTCTACAAATACACCCCCTCTCGCGCCGAAATGGTACTGGCCGCGCTAGAGAACCGGCAACAACGCTATCTGGCGCTGGTCTTCGGCGATCTGCCCGAGACCCCGACCGAGGCGCTGGAGACAATTCTGGCCCGCGTCGGGCAGTGGATGGAGACGGAAACCTCGCACGGCTGCCTGTTCCACGCCGCCGTGGCCGCCGATCCCGGCAGCGAAAAACTGCACGCCTTGCTCTCGCGCCATAAGGCCGAGGTCGCGGCCAAAGCCGCCGCAGCCGCCAATATGCCGGGTGCGGAGACTGAGTTGCTGCTGATCCTCGAAGGGCTCACGCAGACTTGGCCGCTGCGCGGGGCGCAGGCGGTGACCGCCGCGCAGCATTTGGCCAAAACGCTGCTGCGCGATGCGCGCCAGCACCAATGACATGCTAGGGACGTTTTCATGATGCAAGGCCACCGCTGGGGCGTGATCGCCATCCTTTTCGCCGCTGTGGTCTGGGGCACGACCGGCACCGCCGCCACCTTCGCCCCCGAGGTCAGCGCCGCCGCCATCGGTGCCGCTGCCATGGGGCTGGGCGGGATCGCACAGGCCCTCTGCGCCGGGCGGGGCATCCTGAACCAACGGCGGCGGCTCTGGCAACAGCGCCGCCTTCTGGTCATCGGGGCGCTGGCCGTGGCGATCTATCCGCTGGCCTTTTACGGCGCGATGCGGCTGGCGGGGGTGACGGTGGGGACGGTCATCACCATCGGCTCTGCCCCGCTGCTCTCGGCGCTGATCGAATACCTGTTGGATGGCCGCCGCCTGACCCTGCGCTGGTCCTTCGGGGCGGCGGTCGGGCTGATCGGCATGGGGTTGATCTGCTTGGCCGAGGGCGATGCCCATGGCAGCGCGGTAAGCGCACCTTCCGTCCCTCTGGGCGTTTTGCTGGGTCTGATCGGCGGCTTCACCTACGCGCTTTATTCGTGGAGCGCGCGCCGGATGATGCTGCAAGGCACCCGCTCTGCCGTGGCCATGGGGGCGACCTTTGGGCTGGGCGGGCTCTTGCTGATGCCGGTGCTGGCGGTTTCAGGCGGGGTGTTTCTGGCCTCTTGGACCAACGCCGCGGTGGGGCTCTACATGGCCGCCGTGCCGATGTTTCTGGGCTATATCGCCTTCGGCTACGGCCTTGCCCGGGTTGAGGCGAGCACGGCCACCGTGATCACCTTGTTCGAGCCGGTCGTCGCGGCGGTGCTGGCCGTGGTCATCGTGGGCGAACGCCTGCCCCCGCTGGGCTGGGTCGGCGTGGCGCTGGTGATCGGCTGTTTGGCCATCATCACCCTGCCCGCCCCGCGACGGCTGCGGCGGCACACACCTGCCCCGCCGCCGCGCGCCACCTAGGCGGCCGCTGCCGCTAAAGCTGATCCGGCGGCGTCTCACCCCGGAAAAAGTGGTCGAGATTGTCCAGCGCCTTGAAACCCATCGCATCACGGGTGGCCACGGTGGCGCTACCGACATGGGGCATCATCATCACGTTATCATGGGCCGCAAAGGCCGGGTTGCCGCCCGGCTCGGTCACGAAGCAATCCAACCCCGCCGCGCCGACATGGCCCGAGGTAAGCGCGTCGAGCAGCGCCGCCTCCTCCACCAGATTGCCCCGCGCGGTGTTTACGATCACGCAGCCCTTGGGCAGCCGCGCCAAACGCGCGGCGTTCATCAGGCCCACCGTCTCGGGCGTGGCGGGGCAGTGCAGCGAGAGGAAATCCGAGACCGCCAGCAGGTCGTCCAATTCGGCGTGATAAGTCGCCCCCGCCTCCGCTTCCGGGTCAAGACGGCGGCGGTTGTGGTAATGTATTTCCATGTCCAGCCCCCGCGCCTTGCGGGCAAAGGCCCGGCCCACGCCGCCCATCCCGATGATGCCAAGCCGCGCGCCGGAAAGCTGTTTGCCCACCAGCATCGCAGGCGACCACGACTGCCACTGCCCGCTGCGCACCAGCCGGTCCCCGGCAACCGCGTGACGGGCCGCCCCCAGCATCAACATCAGCGCCAGTTCCGCCGTGGCATCCGACAGAACACCGGGCGTGTTCGTCACCACGATCCCCCGCGCCTTGAGGCTGGGCAGATCGCAGTGATCGACGCCCACGGAATGGTTCGCGATGATCTTGAGCCGGGGGTCGAGCCGGGCCACCACCTCGGCGCTGAAATGTTCGGAATGACAGGGGATCATGCCATCGACACGCGCGCTCATCGCGATGATGTCCTCGGCGTTGCCGGGCTTGTCGGCGGGGTCCCAGATCACCTCGTAATCCCGCCGCGCGCGGTCGAGCGTGGCCTCTGACAGCTGCCGGGTGATCCAAATGACGGGTTTGCCCATGGCTCAGTCCCGATCTTTCCGGCTGGAGGTGAAAAAGTCATAGGCCACAAAAGCCAGCGTCACTGCGACGATGATGATCAGGTCGATGCTGGGCACCTCAACGGCGAGGATCAGCAAAAACACCGCAATCGCGGCAAAGGCGAGCAGGGCAAGTAGGCGGTTCATGGTCTCATCCTCATTCAGTTGCACCATCGGCCCAGTCGAAAAGCCACTGGGCGCTGCGCATCAGACGCCCGTCTTGACCGTGACCGCCGACCAGTTGCACCCCCATCGGCAAGCCCTCTTCCGAAGTCATCAACGGCAGGGTCACACAGGGGCTGCCGCAGAGCGTCCAAAGACCGTTGAAAATCGGATCACCGGTGGTCTTTAACCCGCGCGGCGCGGGGCCGGTGGCCGCGGGGCAGAGCAGTACGTCGCAACGGGTCAGCAGTTCTTCCAGCGCGGCGGTCAGCACCTTGGGCAGGTCGCGGGCCGATTGGTAATCGCGGGCCAGCACCTTATTGCCCGCCTCCATCGCCTCCCGCGCCACGGGTGAGAGCAGCTCGGCCCCGTCGCGCAGATAGGGGTAGAAGTGATAGGCCATCTCGGCAAAGTTGATGCGTTTGCGCGCCTCGGCGGCCTCGTTAAAGACCGGCGGCAGGGGCATCTCGAAAGCCTGATCGCCAAGGGCTGCGACCAGTTCTTCAAAGGCGGCGTGCAACTGCGGATCGGCACCCTCCCACCCCGGCGGGCGGACAAAGCCGAAAACCGGCGGGATCGGCGGCGCGCTGGTCGCCTCGGCCAAGAGCGCGGGGGTCGGGGCAAGCTCGGTCGCGCTGTCTTCGGGATCATGGCCAAACAGCACCTCGGCCAGCAGCGCGGCCCCGGCGGGATCGCTGGCAAAGACGCCAATGGTGTCGAGCGAGGGCGATTGCGTCAGCACTCCCCGGCGCGGGATCGCGCCGAAGGTTGGTTTGAACCCGGTGACCCCACAAAAAGACGCAGGCCGGATCACCGACCCGCCGGTCTGCGTGCCGATGGCCAAGGGCACCATCCCATCGGCCACCGCCGCCGCCGACCCTTGGGACGAGCCGCCGGGGCTATGCGCCGGATTATGCGGATTGGTGGTCTTGTTCGGATGCATGAAGGCCAGTTCGGTCGTGACCGTCTTGCCCATGATGATCGCGCCTTCGGCCCGCAGCCGCTCGACGATGAAAGCATCGCGCAGCGGCACCCGCCCCTTGTCCTGCGCCGCGCCATTTTCGGTGGGGATGCTGCGCGTGTCGATCACGTCTTTCAGCCCCACCGGCAGCCCGTGCAGCCGCCCCAGCGGCCTGCCCGCCCGGCGATGATTGTCGAGCGCTCGGGCCTGCGCGCGGGCGAATTCGGGGTCGAACCACGCCCAAGCGCCCACTACCTCCTCGCGCGCCTCAATCCGCGCGATGTAGCTTTCCACCAGCGCCAGCGCATCCAATGCGCCGGTCGCCAAACGGTCCCGCAACTCGACCACGCCAAGGGCTGCTGCGGCGGTCATCCGTGCCTCAGCGCCCATAGAACACCTCCGGCAGGTAGAAGACGATCTGCGGGAAGACATACATCAAGATCATCGACAGGATCACGCAGAACAGGAAGGGCATGACGCCTGCGAAGATCTGCGTCAGGCGCAGTTCGGGCGGGGCGATCCCCTTGAGGTAATAGGCCGACATCGCCATCGGTGGCGTCAGGAACGAGGTCTGCAGGTTCAGCGCCACGAGGATGCCGAAAAACAGCGGGTCGATTTCGAAGACGGCCAGCAGAGGCAGGAAGATCGGCACGAAGATGATGATGATCTCGGACCATTCCAGCGGCCAACCCAGCAGGAAGATGATCAGCTGCGCGAGGATCAGGAACATGATCGGCGACAGGTTCAGCGACTGCACGAACTCCGAGATCACATGCTCCCCACCAAGGTAGGAGAACACCGCCGAGAAGGTGTAGGAGCCGACGAAAAGCCAGCAGACCATCGCCGTGGTGCGCACCGTGAGATAGACGCTTTCGCGCATCCGCTGCCATGTCATCGCACGGTAAATGAAGGCGAGGAAGATGCCGCCGAGCGCGCCGATCGAAGCCGCCTCTGTCGGGGTGGCGAGGCCGAAGAGGATCGAGCCCAGCACAGCAAAGATGAGGAAGGCCAGCGGCAGGAAGGAGGTGGCGATCATCAGCAACAGCTTGCCCATCGGCATGTCTGGCACCTCATCCGCCGTGGGGCGCGGGGCCGAGGAGGGCTGCAAGAGCGAGCGCCCGATGATGTAGATCAGGTAGAGCCCCACCAGCGTCAGCCCCGGCAGGAGTGCGGCCGCATAAAGCCGCACGATGGAGACATTCGTCGCCGCCGCATAGACGATCAGCATGATCGAGGGCGGGATCAGGATGCCCAAGGTGCCGCCGGCGCAGATGATGCCGGCGGCGAAGGACGGGTTGTAGCGCGCCTTGAGCATCGCGGGCAGCGCCAGAAGCCCCATCAGCGTCACCACCGCGCCGACGATGCCCGTGGCGGTGGCGAACAGCGCGCAGGTGATCAGCGCGGCCACGCCCATGGAGCCGGGGATGTTCTTGGAGGCGATGTTGAGCGTGGTGAAGAGCCGGTCGACGATATTCGACCGCTCCACGATATAGCCCATGAAGAGGAACAGCGGCACCGCCGTGAGCACTTCGTTCGACATCACCGTGAAGGTTTGGTTCACGAAAAGGTCGAATATTCGGTTGTTGAAGAACCCGTCAAGCCAGGTCGACCATTGCTCCCATTGGCCGGCCCCCTCGTCCAGCCGGTCGAAACTGCGCCACATGCGGCGCGCGTCGAAATAGGCGTAGTAGCCAAAGCCGATGCCCATGGCCATCAGCGTGAAAGCAATCGGAAAGCCCAAGAAAACAAAGACGATGAACAGCCCAAGCATCATCAGGGCGATTTGCGGATCGGTCATGTGAGATGGCCCTTTTCGGCCTTGTTGGCTTCGCGCATCATGAGGTCTTCGGTCTCAAAGACGTCTTCCTCGGCTTCGAGCCAGTAGTTGGAACGTATGGCGATGAGACAACGGCAGACCTGCGCGATGCCTTGGATGAACAGCAGTATCCCCGCCGCCACGATGATCGCCTTGAATTGATAGATCGGAACCCCCGCCGGGCTGTTGACCGACACCTCGCCGTATTGCCACGAGCGGGCGGCATATTTCCAACCTGCGAGGATCAGCGCGGTGACGCCGGGGAAAAAGAAGATGATATAGAGCACGAGGTCGATCATGCCTTGGGTGCGCGGCTGGAACAGCCGATAGAGGAAATCCCCCCGCACATGGCCACCCCGCGACAGCGTATAGGCCCCGCCCATCATAAAGAGCGTGCCATACATGATGAAGGACACGTCCAGCGCCCAAGCCGTGGGATTGTTCAGCACATAGCGCACAAAAACTTCGTAGCCCGTGCCGATGGACATCAGCAAAATGAGCCACGCAAAAGCCTTGCCGAACCATGCGGAAAGGTTATCGGCGAACCGAATGAAAGATATCATGATGCCCTCGGTATCTCGCACGAACCCCGGCACGCCATGCGCCGGAGTTCGCGGTGATGTTATGGGTTTGCGGGATCAGAGTTTGATCTTGCCGGGGAAGTAATGCTCATAGGCAAGCCCGTAATCCGGCGAGTTCATCAACTCGTAATAGGCCACGCGGTCGACCCATTCGCGCTGGCTGTCGAGGGTCTTTTTCATGAAAGGATCGGATTCCAGCTCGGGGATCAGCTCATCCCATGCTTTAAGCTGCGCATCCAAGATTTCCTTGGAGGTGCGCCGCACGGTCACGCCAGCCTCGTTTTGCAGGAACTGAAGGTCCGCCGAATAGCGGTCCATCGCCTTGGCCGTGTTCGCGGTCGAGGCCGCCTCAACCGCGTATTTCAAGATTGCCTGAAGATCGGGGTCGAGGTCTTCGAGGAACATCTTGGAGAACAGGAACTCAAAGCTCTCGGAGGCTTGGTGATAGGACGACAGATAGTAGTTCTTGGCCACGTCCTGCGCGCCGAAGTCCTTGTCCGACGAGGGGTTGTTGAACTCAAAGGCGTCGATCACGCCACGCTCCATCGCGGGCACGATCTCACCGCCCGGCAGCTGTGCCACCGACATGCCCAGCTTGGCCATCAGATCGGCCGCCAGACCCACGGTGCGGTATTTGAAGCCTTGCAGGTCGTCGACGGTATTGACCTCATTCTTGAACCAGCCGAAAGGCTGGGCGAACATCGGGAAGCCCATGTAGCCCACAACGTCGAGGCCCATGATGTCCTGCGTCAGCTCGTTATAAAGCTCCTGACCGCCGCCTTGGTAGAACCACGACAGCATGGTGGTGGCAGAGCCGCCGAAAACCGGGCCGGTGCCAAAGAGCGATGCGGCCTTGTTCTTGCCGTACCAATAGACCGGCACCGAATGCGCCGCGTCGATCAGACCGTCGTTCACCGCATCAAGCACCTGAAACGCCGCGACGACCGCGCCCGCGGGCAGCACGTCGACCTTCAGACGCCCGCCTGACATTTCCTCGACCCGCGTCGCATAATCGCGGGCAAAGTCTTGCCAGATGTTCGCGTCGTTCCACGACGTCTGCATCTTGATGACGATCGGCGCTTGGGCCAGCACCGCCGGTGCGGCCAGCATGCTCCCCGTCGCCGCCCCCCCAGCAAGTGCGGACTTCGTCAGGAACGAACGTCGATTGAACTTTTTAGTCTCAGTCATGTTTCCTCCTCCCAGAGTGGCCGCCCCTTTGCTTACTTGAAATACGCTATTGGTCGGGCGACCCGAGAACAGAGACTAACCAAATGATCTCATTTGGCAAGAATAGTCCGCAAGAGACTCTTCAAGTGCAACTTTATTGTGCAAACGCCACGAAAATCGACACTCTCCTTCGATGCTGATGGCCTACGGATATCGCGCGTTCTGAGCAGGGCGGAGACAGGCCCCGCCCGCCCCTCAAACCGCCCAGCCAAAGCCGGTTTCCGCCTCGGACCGCTCCCAGAGCCTGACCATCGTCTCTTTGTCATAGGCATAGGGCTCCAACTTGCCGCGCCCGACCGGGCCGACCATCTCCATCCGACCTGTGGGGCCGTAGAGCGCGCGCTGCTCCAGCCCATCCTCGGTGGCGCACATGACCTCGGGATAGGCACCACGCTCCGCCGTTTGAACGATCGGCAATTTCGACATCAGCCACCAAGTGAACCGGGTCATCAGCCCGCCGCTGGTGCTGATCAAAGAGGTGGCCGAGGCACCGGGGTGGCAGACATAGACCGCCACGTTCCTCCCCGCCCGCGCGACGCGGTCTTGCAACTCATAGGCAAACATCATCTGCGCCAGCTTGCTTTGGCTATAGGCCGGGTTGGCACGGTAGTTCTTGTCCCAGTTCATGTCGTCGAACTGGATGGTGCGCAGGCCCATCTTGTAGCCAAGGCTTGCCACCACCACGATCCGCCCATTGCTTTCGTCGATCCGGTCGAAGAGCAAGCCGCAGAGCAGGAAGTGGCCGTAGTGATTGGTGCCGAGCTGGCTTTCGTGGCCTGCCTTGGTCAACTGGCGGTTTGGCACCTGCGCGATGGCGGCGTTGCAGATCAGCGCATCAATGCGGGGAATGTCGCGCAGAACCTCTGCCGCCGCGCGGCGCACCGACGGCAAATCGGCGAGGTCCATCTGCACGAAACGCACCTGCGCCGCCGCGCCAAATTCGTCTTTCAGCTTGGCCACCGCCTCTGCCGACCGTTCCGCGCTGCGGTTCAACATCACCACTGCGGCACCTTTGCGCAGCAAGGTCCGCGCTGCCTGAAACCCGGCCCCCGCATTGGCCCCGGTTATCACAAAGGTCTTCCCCTCTACCCCGTCAATCCGCTCAGGGGTCCAGCCGTGCGCGCCGAAAGTCTTATCTGTCATGGTCTCGTTCCTTAGCTTTACTGAGGCATCGCGCCCCGTTGACCCTGCAGATAAATCTCAGCACTCTACGGAAAATAGACCGGATTGTCGCGATTACTTGCCTGATCCTCTCACAGCCATTGCATGAAACGCCCTTGCGGTCCTAATCTGCACGCATGAGCAAAGACCAAATCCGCCATATCATCGAACGGCACAGCCAGACCGACGGGCTGACCGAAACCGGCATCAAGGGCGTGCAGTATTTCCGCGCCACCAGCGCGATCCCCTGCGCGCCTGCGGTCTATGAACCCTCTGTCATCGCCATCGTCAGCGGCGCGAAAGAGGCGGTGCTGGACGGTCAGCGCTATGTCTATGACGACAGCCGTTATATGTGCTGCCCCATGTCGATGCCGGTCAAAGCGGGCACGCCAAGCGCCTCGCCCCAGACCCCACTGTTCGGCGTCTACATCGCTCTGGATGCGCGGCTGATGGCGGAGCTTTCGCTTGAAATGGAAAGCGCGGGGAGCCTGCTCCCCCCGACCCCGGCCGACCTGCGCGCCGAGGGGATTAAACTTGCGGCATGGGACGGGGCCTTCTCCGACGCCCTGCTGCGCCTGCTGCAATTAAGCGAAAGCGAAACCGACCGCGCCGTGCTGGCCGAAGCGCGCCTGCGGGAGCTGTACTACGCCATCTTGAAAGGAGAGGCAGGGCTCTTCGCGCGGCGGGCCTTCGGGGCGGGCAATGCCGTGGCGCGGGCCATCTCGCATGTCGCGGCCCATCTCGACGCGCCCATCTCCATCGACGCGATGGCCCAACGCGCGGGCATGAGCCGCGCGGTATTTCACCGCAAGTTCAAACAGGTAACGACGATGTCGCCAATACAATTCGTCAAATCCATGCGCCTGAACAATGCCGCCGTGAGAATCGCAGGCGGCGCCACGGTCAGCGAAGCGGCAATGGCGGTGGGCTATGTCAGCGCCTCGCAATTCAGCCGAGAGTTCAAACGCATGTACGGCCAATCCCCCCGCGAATGGGGCGACGCGCAGCAGCTAGCCGCGGGGGTGGTTTAGAGGGGGTCTCCGCCCCTCCCCCCTTTCAAGCCGTCAACCGACAGAACAACCCCGCCGCCAGCTTCGCACGTTCGGTGAGACTGTCGACATAGATACGCTCCTGCAACGTATGCAGCCCCTTGCCGCGCACGCCGATGGAATCCAGCGTCGGCAGGCCAAGGAAACCGGTGAAATTGCCGTCCGACCCGCCCCCGGCAGAGCTTCCGGTGATCTCGATCCCCAGTTCGCCCCCAATCTCCTGCGCAAGCTTCAGCATCGCCATCGTGCCCGGCTGGTCGGGCTCCCAAACCGGGCGGGTGACGCCGCGGCGGATTTCCATGATCACATCGCCCTCGCCCGAGTTCAGCGCCATCATCTTTTCCACGCCCGCGTCGAGCTGCGCTTGCGTTTTCGCCATGGTGAGCACTTCGGCATCGCAGACCGAGGAGACGCAGTTGACCCACTGGCCCGCGTGAAAGACCCCGAGCGAGAAGGTGCAATCCTCGGTGGTCATGCCTTCGATCGTGCCCACGGCCTTGGCCATCTCCGCGATGGCCGAGCGGCCTTCGGAAAGCGCCCAGCCCGCGTGGCTGGGGCGCCCCCGGGTCTGGAGGTTGAACCGCGCGATGGCGTAGCGCCCGATCACCGCGCCGCCGTCGGGGCGGGCAGGTTCGGGGACGAGGATGTATTTATGGCGCTTCGCCTCCTCTTCGATCAGGCGACGAGTGGCGGGGGTGCCGATCTCCTCATCCGGGGTGAAAAGCACCGTCACCGGCAGCGGCGTCTCGACCCCGGCGGCCTGTAGTTTGCGTAGCGCATCGAGGTAGACGTAGTTGCCGCCTTTCATATCCATCAGACCGGGGCCGTAGCAGATATCGCCTTCGCGTTTGTAAGGCAGGCTCGCCAAGGTGCCGATGGGGTGAACCGTGTCCATATGACCCAAAAGCAGGATGCCCCCCTCGCCCGCGCGGGGATGGGGCATCTCAGCGCGCAGGCTGTCGCCCAGCCCCATCGGGCTTGGAATACGCTCCGTCCGCGCGCCCAAGACCGCCAGATCGTGCTGCGCCACATCCATCATCCGGTTCACTGCCGCCCCGTCGAATGTGGGGCTTTCAGTTTCGATCCATGGGCGCAGCCCGGTGAGCATCTCTTCGGTATCAAAAGGCAGATCGAGCGGGTTGGTCATGTTCAATATCCTTTCCTCCGCCGCGCGACAGCGGGCGGTTGGCTTAAATTATATGATTGACGCAAGGGCCTAGCCGCCGACCTTTGGCAGGCGCGTCTCGACAATCCGCGCATAGATCGAGGCACCGACAGGCAGAATGGCGTCGTCCAGCACGAAGCCGGGGTTGTGCAAAGGCACGCTGCCCGCATGGCCCACCCGGCAATAGGCGCCCGGCACGACTTTCAGCATATCGGCGAAATCCTCCGACCCGCTGGCCTGTTCGGTCGAGACATGGGCGTTCTCGCCGCCCACCACGCTGGCCGCCGCTTCGACATAGGAGGTGGTCAGTTCGGGGTCGTTCATCAACACGTCAAAGACATTGCGGATGTCGACTTCGATCTCGATCCCATAGGCGCTGGCCATACCGGCGCAGAGGGCGCGCATCCGGGCCTCGGCCATTTCGATCACATCCTCATGGAAATAACGGATCGTACCCGCGATACTGGCGGTATCCGGCACCACGTTATAGGCCGAGCCCGCGTTGAACTTGGTCACCGAAAGCACGATCGGCTTGGTCGGCGGGGTGTTGCGGCTGACGACGGATTGCAACTGCTGCACCAGCGCCGTGCCGATGACGATGGGATCGCGCGACTGATGCGGCATGGCGGCGTGGCTGCCAGTGCCCTTGACGGTAATGTCAAAGAAGGCCGCCCCGGCCATGGCCGCACCGGGGGTGACATTGACCACGCCCGGCTCTGAGTTTGGATCGTTGTGCATGCCGTAAATCTCGTCGCAGGGGAATTTCTCAAAGAGCCCCTCCTCTAGCATCCGGCGCGCGCCGCCCAAACCTTCCTCGGCGGGTTGAAAGATCAGCACCACCGTACCGTCGAAATCGCGCGTCTCAGCCAGATAACGCGCAGCCCCCAAGAGCATGGTGGTGTGGCCGTCATGGCCGCAGGCATGCATCCGCCCGGGGTTGGTCGAGGCATAGGGCACGCCAGAATCCTCTACAATCGGCAGCGCGTCCATATCCGCGCGTAGCCCGACACGGCGGTTGCCGCCGCCCGCGCCCTTGATGATGCCTACGACCCCGGTGCCACCCAGCCCTTCGTGCACCTCATCCACCCCGTAGGCGCGGAGCTTTTCGGCTACGATGCCCGCGGTACGGACCTCTTCGAACCCCAGTTCGGGATGGGCGTGGATGTCTTGACGGATGGCGGTGAGATCGGCGGCGAAGGCTTCGATCTTGGGAAGGACGGTCATGCGGTGGCTCCTGTCGTCATGGTGGCGCTGCCGAGCGCGCGGTAGTTGGCAAAATCCCAATGGCGGCCCGGGGCCGCTTCGATCAGGTTGCGCGTGTAGTCGTGATGCGGGTTGGCCAGCACATCGCCCGCGGGGCCGTATTCAACAACCTGCCCGCGCTGCATGACCAAGACCTCGTCACAAATCTGCGCGGCGACGCGCAGGTCGTGGGTGATGAAGAGCATGGCCACGCCGAACTTCTCTTGAATGTCATCCAAAAGATCGAGCACCTGCGCCTGCACGCTCACATCAAGAGCCGAGACGGCCTCATCCGCGACGAGCAGATCGGGCTTCATCGCCACCGCCCGCGCGATGGCGATGCGCTGGCGTTGCCCGCCCGAGAATTGATGCGGATAGCGGTCGAGCGCATCGCGCGGCAGGTCCACCAGTTCCATCAGCTCAGCGGCATGGCGCATCGCCTCTTCGCGCGGGGTGCCGAAGTTGATCGGCCCTTCGCAAAGGCTGCGCGCCACGGTCCAGCGCGGATTGAGCGAGCGGTAAGGGTCTTGGAACACGATTTGCAGATGCTTGCGGTGATCGCGGAGCTGACGGCGGGAGAGTTTGGCGATCTCGGTCCCCGCGACATTCACGCTCCCCGCTGTCGGGTCGATCAGCCGCATGATGGCCCGTGCCACGGTGGATTTGCCCGAACCGGACTCCCCAACGATGCCCAGCGTCCGCCCCGGTTTGATGGTAAAGCTGACATCCTGCGCGGCTTTCACACCCTCGCTGCGGCGCAGGAAACCGCCGCCGCCATAGATCATGTCGAGCCCGGCCACACGCACCACTTCGCTTTGCGATGCCGCCGCCCTTGCGGGCCGCGGGGTGAGGTTGGGCACGGCGGTCAGCAGGGTGCGGGTATATTCCTTCTCCGGCTTGGTCAGCAGCTTTTCAATCGGCGCGCGTTCGACGATGTTGCCCTGCTGCATCACCGTCACGGTATCCGCGATCTCGGCCACCACGCCCATGTCATGGGTGATGAAGAGCACGGCGGTGCCGTGGCGCTCTTGCATCTCGGCGATGAGCTTGAGGATCTGCAACTGCGTGGTCACGTCCAACGCCGTCGTCGGCTCATCCGCGATCAGCAGATCGGGGTCGAGGATCAGCGCCATGGCGATCATGATGCGCTGGCGCTGCCCGCCGGAAAGCTGGTGCGGGAAGGCGTTGAAGATGCGGTTCACATCCGGCAGATGCACCTGATCCATCATGTCGAGCGTGCGTTTCTTGGCCTCGGATTGGCTCAGATCACTGTGCATATTCAGCACTTCCATGATCTGCTCGCCCACCCGCAGCACTGGGTTCAACGCGGTCATCGGCTCTTGGAAGATCATCGCGATCCGCCGCGCGCGCAGCTGGCGCATTTGCGCATGGCTGGCGCTGGTAATCTCGAAATCGTCCAGCGTGATGCTGCCGCTTTGCACCTCCAGCGCCGATTTCGGCAGAAGCCCCATGGCCGCCAGCGAGGTTACGGATTTGCCCGAGCCGGATTCACCCACCAAGCAATGCGTCTCGCCCGCGCGGATGGTGAGGTCGATCCCGTCGATCACCGGTTTCGCCTGTGGCCGCCCGGCTAGCCCGATGCGCAGGTCGCGCACTTTGAGCACCTCACGCGCGTCGGAGAAGTCTTTGGTCTTGAACTGCATCTCTCAGCCCTCCCGTTTCTTCATGCGCGGGTCGAGCAGATCGCGCGCGGTGTCGCCCAAAAGGTTGATCGACAGGATGCAAAGCGACAGCAGCAGCCCCGGCCAAAAGATCAGCCCCGGCTTGATTTGGAAATACGTCCGCCCCTCGGCCATGATGTTGCCCCATGTGGGGATCTCCGTGCTGACGCCCGCACCGAGGAAGCTCAGGATCGCCTCGATCAGGATCGCCGACGCGCAGATATAAGTGCCTTGGACGATGAGCGGTGCCATGGTGTTGGGCATTAGGTGCTGGATCAGGATCTTGGGCATCGACGAGCCGAGCGCGATGGCGGCCTCGACATAGGGCTCCTCCCGTGCCGAGAGCACGACCGAGCGCACCAGCCGCACCACGCGGGGCACCTCCGGCACCGTAATGGCGATGATGACCGAGCCGAGCGATGGCCCGTTCAGCGCCACGAGGGCAATCGCCAGAAGGATCGCGGGGATCGCCATCAGGCTGTCCATAATCCGCATGATGATGCCATCCGCCACCCGAAAGAAACCGGCGACAAGGCCGATGGCCAAGCCGATGGCAACGCTGACCAAGGCCGCCCCGACGCCGATCAGCAGCGACACGCGCCCGCCGGTCATCACCCGCGAGAACGTATCGCGGCCATAGGGGTCGGTGCCCAAAAGATACTCTTCGGAAGGCGGCTTGAGCCGCGCGGCGGAGTTCATCGCCAGCGGGTCATAGGGCACGTAAAGCGGCGCCAAGATCGACGCCAGCACGATGGCCAGGAGGATAAGCGCCGCCAGCAACGGGCCGATACCGACCCTTGCGCCCGCAGGCAGGGAAAGCAGTCCGGTCAGCACCTGAAAGGCGCTGTGACGGGATTGGGGTTGCTCGATCATGTCAGTACCGGATCCTTGGGTCGAAGAATGAATAAGAGACGTCAACCAAAAGGTTCACGAAGACGTAGATGCCCGCCGTCAGCAGGATCATCGCCTGAATGACGGGGTAGTCGCGCGCGAGGATTGCATCGACCGTAAGCCGCCCGATGCCGGGAATGTTAAAGACGCTTTCCGTCACCACCACGCCCGAGATCAGCAGCGCGAAACCGGTGCCGATGATGGTCAGGATCGGCACGGCGGCATTGCGCAGCGCATGGCGGAACAGCACGACATTCTCGCGCACGCCCTTGGCGCGGGCGGTGCGGATGTAATCTTCGCCCAGCACTTCAAGCATGGAGGCCCGCGTCATCCGCGCGATGAGCGCCACATAGATCGTAGCCAGCGTAAGCGAGGGCAGAATGGCGCGCGAGAAGAACGGCCCGATGCCCTCCGACGGCGCTTTGTAGCCCTGCACCGGCACCCAACGCAGTTCGATCGCGAAGATTTGGATCAGGATATAGCCAATCACGAAGACCGGCACCGAAAAGCCCAGCACCGAGAAGGACATCACCAGAAAGTCGACCCAAGTGCGGTGACGCCAAGCGGCGATCACGCCCATCGGCACCGCCAGCAGGACAGAGATGGTGATGGTCATCAGCGCGATGTTGATGGTCGGCCCCAGCCGGTCGCCCAACATGCCCGCCACTGAGGTGTTCGACAAAAGCGAGACGCCCAGATCGCCGCGCAGCAATTGCCCGATCCATGTGAAGAACTGTGTCAGCAGCGGGTCGTTCAGACCCAGACGGTCACGGATCCGTTCAAGCTGTGCAGGGGTGGCGGCATCGCCGGCGAGAATGGCTGCCGGATCACCGGGGGTGAGACGCAGCAGGAGGAAGACGAAGATGGCGACGATCAGCATGACCGGGATCGTGGCCAAGACGCGCTTCAGGATATAGACGAGCATTTTCCGGAAGGTCCCTTTCGGCGGAAAGAAGGCAGGCCCGGAAGCGGGGGCGCTGCCTGCGGGCAGAGATGACGGTGGAGAGCGCGGCGACCGCGCTCTCCGAGCGGCTGGATTACTCCGCCTCTTTGGTCATGTTCCAAAACACCGGCACGGGCGATGGCAGCATGTTCTGGATCGTGTTCCGACGCGCCTGCGGGATCAGATATTCACCCATCATGATGTAGTTGACGTTATCCATGACGTGTTTCTGGATCTCGACGGCCACTTCCTTTTGCGCCTCGGGCCCTTCGGCCTTCATGAACTTCGCGCGCAGCTCTTCGACCTTGGGGTCATCGGGCCATCCGAACCACGCCTCGTCGCCACGGCCACTGACCATCACATTGGTCAGCGGGTCCGAAATCTCGGGCACCATCCAGTTGGTGAAGAACATGTTCCAGCCGCCCTCAGAGACCGGGCTTTGCTGGGCGCGGCGCTGCACGACCGATTGCCAGTCCATCGACTGCATGTCGACTTCGAAACCCGCCTCGCGCAGGGCTTGGGCGGCCACCACCGGCTGGTTGATCAGGCTGATCACATCCGTCGGCGCCATCAGCACGATGGGCGTGCCGTCATAGCCCGCCTCTTCGAGCAGGGCCTTGGCCTTTTCCGGATCCGCGCCGCCGGTCACGATCTCAGCATCCGCTTCGTCGCCCAAGGGTGTCGAACAGCCAAAGATCGCGCCGCAGACGTTGTAATAGGCCGGGTCGCCCTGCATCGTTTGCAGCATGGACTCTTGGTCCAGCGCCGCCATCGCCGCCTGACGCACCAGCTTGTTGTCAAAGGGCGGGTGCAGGTGGTTGGGCCGACCGATGGTGACATAGCCAAGGTCATCGCGGGTCTCGACCGTGACCTCGGGGCTGGCGTCGAGGATCGGCAGCAGGTCGATCTGTACCTGTTCGAGATAGTCAATTTCCCCCGCCGAAAGCGCGTTGATCGCGGTCAGCGCATCGGGCATCGTGGTCCAGACCACACGGTCGACATTGACCACCTTGCCACCCGCCATCCACGAGGCTTCCTCGTCACGCGGGACGTAGTCGTCGAACTTCTCATAGGTGACGTTCACGCCGGGCTCGTATTCATCTTGGTTAAAGACGAAGGGGCCGGAGCCGATATATTCCGTGATCGTCTCATCCGCCGAAGTTTCGGCCACCCGCTTGGGCATGATAAAAGGCGGCACCGCGGATTGTTTGGAGATCACCGACAAAAGCGGGCCAAAAGGCTCGGTCAGGGTCCAGACGACGGTCTTTTCGTCACTGGCCTCAAGGCTCTCGGTCACGTCAAAGATCAACTGCCCGCCGCCGTCACGCTTGCCCCAGCGTTTGAGCGAGGCCACGACATCTTCGCCAGTCACCGGCGCGCCGTCATGGAACATCAACCCATCGCGCAGCGTGAAAGTATAGACGAGCCCGTCATCCGAGACGTCCCAGCTGGCCATCTGGGGCTGCGGCTCAAAGTTTTCGTCCACGGCGGTCAGCACGTCATAGACCATATAACCGTGGTTGCGGGTGATATGCGCGGTGGTGATGACCGGATCGAGAACCCGCAGGCCCGAGTGCATGACCGCCGTGATGGTCGTTTCGCCATCCTGCGCCGCCAGAGAGCCGGGTGCCAAAAGCGCCGTGGTCGCGGCAAAGGCGGCGGCAAGTCCGCGCGACTGTTTCAGTGCCGATCGTAGAGGTATCATGTGGTTTTCCCTTGTTGAGTGATCTTTTGGTTTTTATTGGGCCAAGGCGGTCTTGCCGCCCTGGTCGGGTGGTGCGCTTTGGGCACCATTGGCCCCGAAACGGGGGCCATTCGGAGACAGCCGAAGCCCCGCGCGCAGGCGCGTGAAGGGCAGATCGGCTGGATTGAGGGGCATCGGCCCCGGCGCACAGGCGACAAGGATGTCGCGCGCGATGGGGGCAAAGTCAGCGCGGAAATGGGTAGAGCTTTTGACCACCAAGAGATCCATCTCTTCGGGTTGGATACCGACAAAGCGGAACATCTCGCGGTCGGCCATCTGGGCGATGCGGCTGGTCACGACGACATGAACCCCGCCGATGCGCAGGCAGGCCGAGGGGCCAAGGTTCAGCGCCGTGCCGCCATAATAGGGGCCGGTCGCGCGCAGGGTTCCGTCGCAAAGATGCTGGACCGTCGCCACCGTTTCAAACGGCGCGTCATCCGTGATGTCGGCATGTCCGCCAAGACGCAGGTTAACCTCGGCATCGACCCCGGCCTGATGCGCCGCCTCGGCGGCGGCGGGGTCGACGATCAACCCGATGGCCGCATTCTGGGCCTCGGCCTTGACGAGCGCGCGCAACATGCCCGTGGTGGCCGACACGCCGCCCGCGCCGGGGTTGTCTTGGGTGTCGGCGATGACCACAGGCCCACGCCCCGGCCCGGCGGCACGCGACAGGGCCTCGGCCACCGCCCTGTCGGGATCATAGGCCTCATTCTCCAAGAAGGCGGGCGATGCCGCCTCATAGGCTGCGGCAAGCCTGTCGGCGGCGGCGTCCGCTGCGGTCTGCGTCTCGCCATAGGCAACAGCCACGGGGCCGCAGTCGGGAATATCCGCCGCCGGGAAACCCATGAACAGGCTGGCCGAGATCGCCCCCGCGGCTTCACAGGCGGCGACCCCCTCATAAAGTTCACGCCCCGGCGACATTTCGGTCGATTGAAACGGGATCGGCACCAAATATGACATCTGGCGAAAGGCTTTGGCCGGGCGTTGGCCGGTCGTCATGATCCGGTCGAGTTGGCGGGCCGCGGCAGCGCCGGTATCGGCCATGTCCACATGCGGATAGGTGCGAAAACCGACGAGCACATCGACATTCGCAACGAAATCTTCAGAGATATTGCCGTGCAGATCAAGTGCCGTGGCGATGGGCACATCCGGCCCCACGACCGCACGCAGACGGCGGACAAGCTCCCCTTCCCCGTCATCGAGATGCTCCGCCACCATAGCGCCGTGCAGGTCCAGAAAGACCCCGTCAAGCGGCCCGGCTTGCCGAATGCCTTCGATGATCTCGCCCGCAATCGTCTCATAGGCGTCGCGGCTCACATGGGCCGAGGGGATCGCCCCCGCCCAGAGGATCGGAACGATATCCCAGCCCTGCGCTTGGCCCACCCGCAGCGCACCCGCCATGCCAAGGTTGACCTCTTCGAAGGCGGGCAACATCGCCGCACCGCGCACCATGGGGACATAGCCGCCGCCCAGCTGGAAAGCCTGCATATCCGCCGGATTGGGGGCGAATGTGTTTGTCTCGTGCAGAAAGCCCGCAACAGCCACGCGCATTCCAGAACCACTTTCCAAACCTGTCTCCTTCGCCTTCTCGGCCCCGTCATCCGCGGGCCACGCCCATTGTGTATCGCATTGCAATACAGCTATAGTGCACAGCAAGCGTAAGCGGCGCTTTAACGATTCGTCAACTACAGGCCATTTATGAGTAGATTTTTCCGTGAAGACGCCCCGCAGGCGGCGCAGAATCAGGCAGAGGACGACCGTTTGTTCGTCCGGGCGGCAGATCGCGCAATGCAGGTGCTGGGCGCCTTTCACAACGCGACCGGGCCGATGACCCTTTCCGACATCGCCAAGACCGCAGGCATCGACCGATCCGCGGCACAACGGCTGGTCCATACGCTCACCAAACTCGGCTATATCCGGCGCAGCGGGGATGATCGCGGATACCTGCCCGGCATCCGACTGCTCGATCACACGCTCGATCTGCTACGGCTCGACCCCGTGGTGCAGAAAGCCACGCCGGTCCTGCTGGAACTGCGCAAATCCCTGCGCGAACGGGTCGATCTCAGCCTCTATGACGAGACGCGCCTGATCTATGCCCTGCGCATGCAAAGCAAACGCGAGACCTTTTTCGCCACCCTCGTGGGCCATAGCGTGCCGACCTTTTGCACCGCGGGCGGGCGTGCCGCGCTGGCACAGCTTACCGATGATGCGGCGCGCGAAATTCTCACCCGCGCGCCCTTGCACCCTTTCACCGCCAGCACCAAGACCGACCCCGAAGCGATCATGGCCGAGCTTAGCATCGCCCGCGAAAACCGATTTGCCGTGGTCTGCGATGAATATGCCTTGGGCGAGGTCGCGGTGGGCGTCGCCATCACCGACCGGAACGGCGCGCCTCTCAGCGCGATACATCTCGCAGGCTCCCTCTCGGAATACACGCCGGAGGAATTTGTCGCCAAGGCTGCCCCCCTCGCCATAGAGGCCGCCAGTGCCATCATGGCCGGGTGACCGCCCAAAGCCTCGAATATAGCCACCCCCGCCTTCGGCAAAGGGTTTCGCCGCGAATTTACTTGCGTTGCTAAATTCTTTCTCCGAAGTTCGCGACATCAGGGCGCGGATGCGGCTTTGAAAACGACTGAACGAAAGGAACCGGAATGACCGACAGTAAACCGCTTTGGCAATGGGACGCGCAGGAAATCGCAACCGCGACCCGCGCAGGAAAACTCTCGGCGGTTGAAGCGACCGAGGCGGCGATTGCCCGCATGGAAGAGGTCAATCCGGCTTTGAACGCGGTGGTCGAGAGCCTCGCCGATGAGGCCCGCGCCGAGGCTGCCGCCCTCGACAAAAGCGACGCGCCCAAAGGGCCGCTGCATGGTGTTCCGGTCACGATCAAGATCAACGTCGACCAAAAGGGCCATGCTACAAGCAACGGCGTGCCCGCCTTCAAAGACATCATCGCGCCCGAGGATGCGCCGGTGGTGCGCAACCTCAAACAGGCGGGCGCCATCGTCATCGGGCGCACCAACACGCCGGAGTTTTCCTTTCGCGCCGATACCGACAACCCGCTTTATGGGCGCACCCATAACCCGTGGGGGCAGCACCTTTCGGCGGGCGGCTCCTCCGGTGGGGCGGGGGCGGCTGTCATGGCCGGGATCGGCGCGCTGGCTCATGGCAACGACATCGGCGGCTCGCTGCGTTTCCCGGCCTCGGCCAATGGCGCGGTGACGGTCAAGCCGGGCCTAGGCCGGGTACCCGCCTACAACCCCAGCCAAAAGGCCGAACGCGGTCTCTTGGCGCAATCCATGTCGGTGCAGGGGCTGATCGTGCGCAAGGCGGCGGACCTGCATCTGTCGATGCCCAGCCTGATCGCCGCAGATGCGCGCGACCCTTTCCATGTGCCGCTGCCCTGGCGCGGCGACGCCATCGAAGGCCCGATCCGCGTGGCCTTCACCCGCGATGATTTCGGCTTTGGCTTGCACCCGGATGTGGCCACCGCGCTCGACAAAGCCGCCTCTGCCCTGTCCAACGCAGGCTACGCCGTCGAAGAGGTGGAACCGCCCCTTGCCTATGAAGCTGGCAAAAACGGCTATCGCGCCCTGATGGGCGAAGTCGAAGCGCTGATGGGCGAGGACATCCGTACCCATGGCTCCGACGATCTGAAGGCGATCTTTGAGGATTACTACGCCGAATACCCGCCCTTCAAAGGCACCGAACAGCTTGCCATGCTGGCCAAACGCACCCATTACGCGCGCGAATGGTCGCTGTTTCTTGAGGACTACCCCCTCGTGCTGACCCCCTTCATGTTCGCCCCCTTCTTCGCCGCCGGGCGCGACACCGAAGGCCCTGAGGGCGTGCGCGAAGTCTTGGGCAAGGGGCTTTGGTCTTTCGTGATGAACTTCACCGGCCTGCCTGCGGGCAACATTCCCACGCATATCGCGGAACTGCCCCAAGGCCCGCAGCCCATCGGCGTGCAAATCGCAGGCCGCCGCTGGCGCGAGGACCTGATCGTTGACGCGATGGCGGCGATCGAAGGTGAGCCCCGGTTTGCACGCGATTGTGGGGGGCGTGAAGTAGCCTCAAAGCGTGCCGCCGATGGCCCGTATCTACTGTGAGGCTGGCCATTTTCTAGGGCCAGCTCAAGCGCCTCCCGACTTCTTGCGGCGGCGAAATCCGCTTTAGAGTTCACGAAATGGCAAAGGCGAGGGGCCACCCCCTCGCCTTGCCTTGCGTTCAGTCAGGCTTGGCGCCTTCCGTTTCACGGGCAACATTGCTGTTCCAGATCGTGTGATCGACGCCATCGCCAAGCTCGGCATATTCGGCGATCCTGAACATCGGCTCTTTCCCCGCCTTGCGCTGCGCGAAATAGTCCCGCGTGAGTTTGGCGACGGTCTTGGACAGGATCAGGATGGCGATCAGGTTGACCGTCGCCATCAGCGCCATGGAGGCATCGGCGAAGTTGAACACGGTCGTGACCGCCTGCAACGAGCCCCAGACCACCATCGCGATCACAAGCGCCTTTAGCACGAGAAGCGGGATACGCTTGCCCATCCCAAGGAACTCCATCGCGTTCTCGGCATAGGAATAATTCCCGATGATCGAGGTAAAGGCGAAGAACAGGATGGCGATCCCGATGAAGATCGGACCGAATGCGCCGATATGCTGTTCCAAAGCGATCTGCGTCAGCGCCATGCCGGTCGCCGCACCTTCGGAATAGTCGACCACGCCCGACAGCAAGATCATCAGCGCCGTGGCCGTGCAGATCACCAGCGTATCTATAAAGACGCCAAGCCCCTGCACCAGCCCTTGACTGGACGGATGGTGCGGATCGGGCACCGCGACGGCGGCGATGTTCGGGGCCGAGCCCATGCCCGCCTCATTCGAGAACAGACCGCGCTTCACACCGTTGAGCAGGGCCACCATGAAGCCCCCCGTAAAGCCGCCTGCCGCCGCTTCGAAACCAAAGGCCGATTTGACGATCAAGGCCAGCATGGCGGGCACATCGGCGATGTTCAAAACCACGACGAGCAGCGCCACGACGATATAGAGCCCGGCCATAGCGGGAACGATCTTTTCCGCGACCCGCGCGATGGATTTGATCCCGCCGAAGATGACGATGCCCGCAAAACCGCCGACGACAAGGCCGGTGACGAGTTTGGGAATGGCAAAGGCTTCCTCCATCGCGACGGAGATCGAGTTTGCCTGTACCGCCGAGAAGATCAGGCCGAAGCTGATGATAAGGCAGACCGAAAAGACATAGCCCATGGCGTTCGACCCGATGCCCCGGGACATGTAGAAAGCCGGCCCGCCACGGTATTGCCCATCCGCGTTCCGAACCTTGTAAAGCTGCGCCAAGGTCGATTCCGCATAGGCCGTCGCCATGCCGACGAGCGCCACAACCCACATCCAGAACACAGCCCCCGGCCCACCGAGGTAGATCGCCACAGCCACCCCAGCGAGGTTGCCCGTACCGACCCGGCTGGCGAGAGAGATCGTCAGCGCCTGAAATGGTGAAATGCCCGCGGCGGAAGTGTCACGCGAGGATCTGACCACGCGAAAGAATTCGGCGAAATGCCGGAATTGCAGGAACCCAGTGCGCCAAGTGAAGTAAAGCCCGACAGCCAGCAGGCCATATACGAGGACGTAGCCCCATAAGACGGTGTTCAGGAAATCGACGATTGCGGTCATATTCTTGTCCCCCTCGTTTGCATGTTCAACAACTAACGCGTCGGCAGACAAGGGAAAGCTTTAAACCGAAATGAAAACGCCCGGCGGGCGTCAGTGATGGGCTTCGCAAAATATGCGCACCGCCGAGCGAATGTATGGTATTAACCTGCTACGCGATCAGATGAAGAATGACGCAGGCCGCGCATGGCCCGCGCGAGACTGCGACTCAGTTCTTTCACGATCCGTTGGTGACCGGGACCGCCGACATTCAGGAACTGTCAAAGACCCATGAGATCGTCTCCCGTTCGAAGACCGAGCTGTGGCATCGCATCCTGACACATTATCTGCCGCTCTACTTCCCCGAGGCCGAACGATTTCACCGGAATTCGAGAACCGACTGGTTCCTGGCTTTCCTCGAGAAGTATTCAACCCCGCATATGATCACGGCGATGAGCCGGGAGGCATTCATTGCCGATGCATGGAAAGTGGTTGGACGCAAAGTGTCCAAAGAGCGTTTGCTTTCAGATATTTATGCCACGGCCGTTGGCTCGGTGGGCTTGCCAGTTCAGCCGGATTCTGACGCTGTCCGCATGTTCCGCTTGGTGTTGGCTGAAGGCAGAAGCCTGATCCGACAGCGCGATATCATTGAGGCGCGGGCCGTCGAATTACTTTCGGACCTCCCCGATTATCAGCTGCTGACAACCATTCCCGGGATCGGCCCGATCAACGCCATGACCATCCTGGCCGAGGCCGGTGACCTGCGTCGTTTTCGCCATCACCGGCGGTTTCTGAAGTTCTGCGGCATGGACCTTGCCACCGTGCAGTCGGGCATGTTCCGCGGCCAGAGCCGGATCTCGAAGTACGGCAATGCCCGGTTGCGCCGCACGCTCTGGATGACCGGCCAGACCGCAGTACTGAAGCGGACCAACAGCTTCCGCGACAAGTTCGAGCGCTACATCTCCAAAGACCGTCACAATGCCCATCTGCGTCGCAAGGCCTACACCGCAATCGCAGCAAAGATGGCGCGCACCGTACACGCCGTGGTCAAACACGGCGCACCCTATCGCCCCTTCTTCGAGGGGGTGAGCCCAGGCGGAAGGACCTCTCTCTGATGAGCCGTGGAGGCAGTGTGCTGACCTCGTAGATAATGTTTGGGCCTTCTGCTTGGGAAATGGGATCTCGTATTAAGGACGGTGAGGGCCGCCATCGCGCGTACCCTGTGTTTGCTATGGAAGAGATCATTTCTTGACGGCAGAGCCCGTCTGGGCAAGGATTGTAGGGCATCCGGTTTGCCGGATGCCCCATGACCTGCTGACCTAAACAGCCGGAAGTTCCCGACATAGGACGTTGTCGCAGACTATGCATCCGGGTTTACCGTAGATCCGCACCAGCGCATCCAGCTCACGCGCAACACGCGCGCCCGAGATGCTGGTGTCAGCAATCAGGCACAGGTTTTCGCGGCTGCAATCGTCTATCACTGCCAGGATGCGGAATTTCCGGGATGGGCCGAAGCTGTCAGCCAGGAAGTCCAGAGACCAGCGCGCATTGGGGTACGCAGCCTCCGGCATCGGGGAGCGCGTTCCACGAGCCCGCTTGCGGCCGCGCCGCCGCTTCACTGACAACCCTTCTTCCCGGTAGAGCCGATACAGTTTCTTGCGGTTCATTCTCATGCCCTTGCTCTCAAGCAACACGCCAATCCGGCGGTAGCCGAACCGGCGCCGCTTTCCGGCGATCTCCTGCATCTCCTTGCGGATCTCAGGGCAGTCCGGCGGGCGTTCGCGCCGGACTGTCTTTGGGTCGACACCG
>NZ_SZNL01000150.1:0-254 GCF_005068605.1 Sulfitobacter sp. 15WGC
TGTGATGATCGTGATTGTCTGGGCCTTGGGCGTCCGCTCGGCCCTGCTGGTGGGCTTGGCCATTCCGGGGGCCTTCTTGGCCGGGGTCACGGCGCTTTGGGTCATGGGCTATACGATGAACCTCGTCTGCTCTTTTCGCTCATCCTCGTGGTGGGGATGCTGGTGGACGGGGCCATCGTGACCACCGAACTTGCCGACCGCCGCCTGCAAGAGGGGCATTCGCCCCGCGCCGCCTATGCCCATGCCGCCAAACG
>NZ_SZNL01000151.1:0-254 GCF_005068605.1 Sulfitobacter sp. 15WGC
ATGAGAAGGGGCCGCTGTCGCCCCGCTTCCGTGGGGAGCATGCGCTGCGCCGTTATCCCAACGGGGAGGAACGCTGCATTGCCTGCAAGCTGTGCGAAGCGATCTGCCCCGCGCAGGCGATCACCATGACGCCGAAGCCCGCGAAGACGGCAGCCGCCGCACCACGCGCTATGACATCGACATGACCAAATGCATCTACTGTGGTTTCTGCCAAGAAGCCTGCCCGGTGGATGCCATTGTCGAAGGCCCGAACT
>NZ_SZNL01000152.1:0-254 GCF_005068605.1 Sulfitobacter sp. 15WGC
GATGACCTGCACATTGCTGAGATCGGCGAGAACCGTGTAGTTCAGGTTGATCTGTTTGATCGTCCCCATCTCGCCCGCGATCACGACGAAATCGCCGATCTTGATCGGGCGGAACAGGATCAGCATGCGCCCGCGGCCACGTTCGACAGGGTGCCTTGCAGGGCCAGACCAATCGCCAGACCCGCCGCACCGATGACTGCCACGACCGAGGTCGTTTTGACCCCGAAGGTATTGAGGACAAAGAGAACGGTGAA
>NZ_SZNL01000153.1:0-254 GCF_005068605.1 Sulfitobacter sp. 15WGC
CGGCGGCCATTTTCCTGTCTGCGTTCTATTACGATCTGTGGCTGTCGATCTCGACCGTGATCCTGATCGCGATTTCTGAGACTTTTGACTATCTGCTTTTCCTGCGCATCACCCGCTGGCGGGGGCGAGCCCACGTTTGGCGCGTTTGTTCATGAACCGCATCTATATCGGCACGGTGCTGAGCGCCGGGGTGATCAGCTATTTCGCCCTTGGGATCGCGCTTCAGCAGGGGGCGACGACGCATTTCCTGCCGC
>NZ_SZNL01000154.1:0-254 GCF_005068605.1 Sulfitobacter sp. 15WGC
TGCCCGCCCCGTTCGGCCCGATGATCGCGCGGATTTCGCCCTCGCGGATGTCGAAGGAAATATCCTTGATCGCCTCCACGCCGCCGAAGCGCAGGGTGATGTTCTTCATCTCCATCACCGTCGGGCCATGGTGCGGCCGTCGTCGGTGACATAGCTGTCAGCCTGATCTTTCACGCTGTCCCTTTCCATAGTTCCCGCCTGCCCGGCACTGACGCTGGCCGCGCTCATTCCGCTGCCATCCGGCGGCTGACCGG
>NZ_SZNL01000155.1:0-254 GCF_005068605.1 Sulfitobacter sp. 15WGC
GCGCCACGTCGATGAAGGAATAGGCCGAGATGTCCATCGAGTTTTTGAAGTTCGCCCGGCTGGTGTTCAAGAACCGCCCCGTCAGTTCGGATTTGTCCGAGAAAGCAATGGCATGCACGACGAAGTCATGGTGGGCCAACGCGCGCCCAGCTCCTCGAAGGCGCGGTCGAGCGAGGCATCGTCGGTCACGTCCACATCGACCATGAAGTCCGAGCCGACGCTCTGCGCCAGCGGCTCCAGCCGCTTGCCAAAGG
>NZ_SZNL01000156.1:0-255 GCF_005068605.1 Sulfitobacter sp. 15WGC
GCACGATGTCCAGCCGCTCGCTGCGGTCTTCGCCGATCTTGTGCATGACACCACAGCCACAAGGGCAGATCAGGCTGTCGGGTTCGATAACCTCTTCGATGCGCGGCAGTGCAGCCGGGAGATTGCCGATGGTGCGCTTTGGCGCAGGCCTGGTTGCCGTTTTCTCACCTGCCTTGGCAGCCAAATGTTCCTTCTGCACCTCGACCTCGGCCAGTGCGATGGATAGGTCCTCGAACGCCAGCTGCCGCTCATCCT
>NZ_SZNL01000157.1:0-254 GCF_005068605.1 Sulfitobacter sp. 15WGC
CGTGTCGGTGGCGTCTGGCATCCCCAAGGTCGCGCGGATGGCCGGGTCGGCGGGGCGCAGGAAGGGATTGGTTTCTAGTTCCAGTGAAAGCGACGAGGGGACGGTCGGCTGCCCCTTGGCGCGGGCGTGTCGATGTCCTTGGCCCTTGATATAAGGGCGGGATTGTCCGGATCAACGGTCAGGGCGAATTTTGCGTTGGCGGCGGTATATTCGTGGCCCGAGCAGATCGTCGTGTCACGGGGCAGGGCGGCCAG
>NZ_SZNL01000158.1:0-254 GCF_005068605.1 Sulfitobacter sp. 15WGC
CGCTCTTCGGCCATCCGGTTGAGGATTTGGTAGGGCAAAACGTGCGCATGCTGATGCCGGGAGACATGGCCGTTCAACATGACGGCTTCCTGCGCCACCATCTCGAGACCGGAGAGAAACGCATCATGGCGTGGGCCGCGACGTGGAAGGGCTGCGCGCCGATGGCAGTGTCTTCCCGCTGCATCTTTCCGTGGGCCGCGCCGATATCTCGGGCGAGGTCGCCTTTGTCGGCATTATGCACGATCTGTCGCGCC
>NZ_SZNL01000159.1:0-254 GCF_005068605.1 Sulfitobacter sp. 15WGC
GAAGTCACCGGGCGTCTCAGCTCGTGGTTGGAGCGTCGTAGCGCCTGATGGCTGTCACCAGCGATATCGTTGCGACCTACCGCAGCCCCGGCAAAGTGATGTCGGGGCTGCTTGCGCAGGGACGCAAGAGGTGCGCGTGCTGATGTTCGCGCTGATGGCGGGGCTGCTGATCTTCGTGGCCCTGTCGCCGTATCAAGCCCGCGCGGCGCATCTCGATCCGGACGGGCCGCTCGCGGTGCGCCAGTATTGGAGCG